>DASYAR010000683.1:0-16493 GCA_036501235.1 Planctomycetaceae bacterium | reverse complement strand
CGGATTGCTGGGCTGGCGTGGCCGCATCGCCCGCCCCGACGGATTTTGCCTCGCCACCGGTTGACGCATGAGTCGAAACGACCGTCGTGGCATCTGGCACCGCAGTCGCGGCGCCTGCTGCGGTCGCGAGAGATACTGAGAAAGCCGCCGTGACAAGCTGGCTGGTCTGGCCCGCGGTCGTTGAACCATCAGCGGCTGCGGTTGTCGTCCCGGAAGACGTGTTCGACTGCGAGCCGGAATCGGAGTGTGTCGACGGTTGAGAATTCGGCGTCGATGCGGCAATCACAGTGCCGCCAGCCTGGGCCGTGGACGACGTCGTTTCGGTCTGCGCGCCCGTCTGGGCGGGAACGGCTGCGCTTCCCGTCGATGCGGCGACGGTGCCCACTGACGTCGAGGTTTGGCTCGCCGTCGCGGTCACAGCCGCGGTAACGCTTGGAAGCGCAACAACGGCCGTCGAATTGGAAACGGCTGGCGTCGTGCTGGTGCTTGCCGTCCCCGTCGGTGCCGCCGTACTCTTTGCAGGAGTGGTCGCACCGGCGGAACTGCCTGGCGATTGCTGGGCTCCGACTGTGTTTTCAGTCTCCACGAGCCCGGCGATCAGCGCCTGGGGCGCGGCGGCCGCACCAGCGGTTGCGGTTTGCGCCGCGACCGCGTTTTGAGCGGTGGCTTGCGCGGCGGACGTCGATTGTGGCGCAGTGCTGGCCGCCAAGTCGGATTGGCTGAGTTGATTCGCCAATTGAGCCGGAGGCGAGCCGGGAACAGGCGCCGTCGAGGCTTTGGGAGCCGTTGCGGGGGCGGTTTGGGCCGCCGACGGCAGAAGCTGCGCTGGCGCGGCTTGCGCTGCGGCCGCGGCAACTGCCGCGGCCAACACCGACTGAGGATCGGGGCTGACCGTGGCAGCGGTACTAGCCGCCGAATCGGAATTCGAATTCGCCTTGGCGGAATCGGCATCCTGCGGGGCGGGGGCAGCCGTCGCAGCGGGCGCCGATGCAGCGGGCGGCGGCCCAGGCGCCTGCGCCGCCGCTGGGGGCGTTGGGGACGCTGAATCACTGCCGGAATTTCCGCCGGAAGAAGCCGCATTGATGGTGTTCGACAAGACACTGCCAAACGGCTGGCCGCCCGGCGCAGCACCGGGCACCGCGGGCTGTGAATTCCCATTCCCCGCCGGCGGCGCGGCCGCAGGCGTGGGCACTGAACTTAAATCAGGTCGTATCAATGAGTCGATAGCAGGCATGTCGGTTCCCCCCGATGTCCTCGATGATCTGTCGTCAATTGCCGGTTTCGCCCTCGCCCGGATTCTTTCCTTGCCGATCGAGAACGCTGCGCGACGGTTCCCCGCGACTCAACGCCTCGAAGATCAAACGGCCGCGCTGGGCGGGAGAGTCGCGTCGGGCGCCGTTCTCATCCGTCCCCGACGACGACGAGGTTTGAAATTCCTTGAGAATCTTGGCGATGATCTTTTCGGGCATGCCCTTCATCAGGACGACGTCCTGGTCCAGCGGAAGCTGCAGGAGCTGCTGGACCGCGTCCTTGGGAGGCAGCGCCAACAGCACGCCGCGCGCCTGTTCGGTGCTGGCCGAGGTGAGCTCGGCGTCAATCCGCGCCAGCTCCTCTCGGAATTTCAGCTTTTCCGCCTGAATGTGTTTCTGCTGCTGCTCGAGATCTTCACGTTTCGATTCGGCCATGCCTTTCAGGGAGGTCAACTCGCCTTCGCGCTTATCGAGATTGAGGACCTTGACCGCCCGCGCCTGGGCCACTTCGCGCGCCGACGGGAATTGCGGTTTCTGGGTCGACGCTTCCTCGCGCACCTCGTCGAGGGCCCGGTTCGTCAGCACGAGCCTGATTTCGCGCAAATGATGGCGGCTGATCATGCCTCGCTTCCAGAGCATGATGACGCCGGTCGTTTCCGCCACGACGATCGTGGTGCACACGCAACCGATAATGACGAGCAGATATCTCATATCACCGGGTGCTCCCGAGACACTCGAGCGGGGCTCCGTTGGCCGGCGGACGACTGCGCGACGTCCAAGGCGTTCAGGGCCAGCCAAGTCTGTTCCAGTTCGATTCCCTCTTTTCGCTCTTCGTGAAAGATGAACTCGCTGCGCTGCTGTTCCGACAGCTTTTCGAGGGCCTTGACCCGCTGGTCGGCGCGAACCAGGGCCTGCCGGCAGAGCTCGATCTGTTTCGACAGAGCGGCGCGGCGGGCGTCGATTTCACCCAGTTCGCCTGAAAGCTGGCCGGCATAAGACCGCCGCGAGACGCTGGCGCCGATGTCGACTCCCTGGCCCCCTTCTTCCAGGCTTCGCAGCTCGTCGATCTGCTGCAATCGGGCCGCTTCGGTCTGCTGACGATTTTCCACGAGCAGGTTGTCGTGATACAGCACTTTCGCGAGCAATTGGCAGCACACGTCGCGCTCGTTGCGCCGCAACTTCAGCAGGGGGTCGAGCTTGAACTGGAACTTTTTCACGATTCTCGCCTGGCGATGGCCCTCGAGGAAACGTCAATTCCCGCGACGCTAGGAGCGCGCGGGTGGCTTGAGGATCTGGTTTCGCAGGCCGGCCAATTGGGCCAGTCCGGCGACGGCCGCTGGAAACGTCACGCGCTCTTTCATGCCCTGGCGGACGAATTTCAACGTCTCGTCGCGCATTTTGATCGCCGCGTCGACCAGCGGATTCGACCCCGCCTGATACGCGCCGATCGCAATCAGGTCTTGCGTTTCCTGATATGCGGCCAGGAGTTGCTTCAAACTGTCGGCGTTGCGGCGGTGCTCGTCCGTGGTGACGTCGGGCATCGACCGGCTGATGCTCGACAATACGTCGATCGCCGGCCAATGGGCCTGATGCGCGAGTTTGCGCGAAAGCATGATGTGTCCGTCCAAAATGCCTCGCACTGTATCTGAAATCGGTTCGTTGGCATCGTCGGCTTCAACTAACACGGTGTAAAAACCGGTAATACTTCCCCGATCGGTTTTACCGCTACGTTCGAGCAATCTTGGCAAGAGCGCGAAAACGCTGGGGGGATAACCTCTTGTGGCGGGCGGCTCCCCCGCCGCCAGTCCGATTTCCCGTTGCGCCAGCGCGAAACGCGTAACGCTGTCCATCATCAACAGGACGTCGCGGCCGCTGTCGCGGAAGTGTTCGGCGATCGCCGTGCCGACGTAGGCCGCACGCAGCCGGATCAGGGCCGGCTCGTCGCTGGTCGCCACGACGACGACGCTGCGGGCCAACCCTTCGGGCCCCAGGTCCTTGTCGAGAAACTCGCGGACTTCGCGGCCTCGTTCACCGACGAGCACGACGACGTTGACGTCGGCGGTGCTGTTGCGGGCCATCTGTCCCATCAGCACGCTCTTGCCCACGCCGCTACCTGCAAAAATGCCCAGCCGCTGGCCTTTGCCGCACGTCATCATCGCGTCGATGACGCGAATCCCGGTCCCCAGCGGCGCGTCGATGCGCGGACGGCGGAGGGGGGAGACCGGGGTCGAGGACAATCCGACGCGGTGCGGCAGCGCGGGCGGCGGAAGCTGGTCGACGAACCGTCCCCGACCATCCAGAACCCGCCCCAGCAGTCGATCGCCAACGCGGATCCCCGGCGCCGACTGGACCAGTGTGACTTGATTCCCGCGGCGGATTCCCGCCAGATCGCCGTACGGCAAGAGCAGCGTTTCGTCGTCGCGGAAACCGATCACTTCGGCCCGGATGGGAGCGCCGTTCTCGCGGGCGATCGAACAGACGGCGCCCAAGGGAGCGGGAAAGCCGGCGACCGACACCGTCAACCCCACGATCTTGTGGACGCTGCCAGTGATGGCGACCGGGAGAATGCGACGGACTTGTTCTGCCAGGGCGGTCATGAATCGGGTGATCGATCTTGTGAATTGGCTTCGCCGTGTTGCACGCTACGACGCGTCTAATACTTCCTCTGTGATCCTCGCGATTTGCGTTTCGAGCCGAGCGTCGATTACGCCATGCCGCGTCTCGATGACGCAACCCCCCGGCGCGATCGATTCATCGGCAATGAATTCGGCTTCGCCGACGGCCGCCAGTTGTCCCAGTGCGTCGTGTCCGCACGATTGCAGCAGTCCCAGGTCTTGCGGATGCAGGTGCAGCCGTAGATGCGGCTGTCCCGCCGCCAGTTGCAGCGCTTCGCGGATCATCGCCACGCTCAGTTCAGGCCGGCGCCCCAGTTCGTGGCGCAAGATTTTTTCGGCGATCGTTGCGGCCAGCTTCACGGCGGCGCCTTCCCAGGTCGTGAGCCAGCGGTCGCGCTCGTGCCGCAGCGTCTGCACCGCCTCTTGAAATGCCGGGAGAACCGATTTGAGCCTCTCCTGCGTCTGGCCGGCGGCGATTTCGCTCGCCCGCGTTTCGATGATCTGCTGGGCCGAGGCCAGCCCCTCCCGCTGACCGGCGGCAAGCCCCTGGGCTTGTGCCTGGCGGCGGATCTCCTCCGCCTCGGCTGCGGCCCCAGCCAGCAACTGCTCCCCCTGCTGCCGTGCCTGGGCGACGTAATCGTCGCACTGACGGCGCAGGTCGTCGAAATTGAAGGCCGTCGCCGACGATCCCGGGCTGCGGTGGGAATGGGCCTTGATCAGGCGTGTCGAATCTTGCGATACCATAAATCGGGGCTCGGGCGTTCTAGGCGATCAGCCGTTCGGTTTCGCCGGCGGAAACGATGATTTCTCCCGAGTCTTCGAGACGGCGGACCGTATCGACGATCTGCTGCTGCGCCGTTTCTACGTCGCTCACGCGTACCGGGCCCAGATACTGCATTTCTTCCGTCAGCATGGCCGCCGCCCGTTGCGACAGGTTGCCCATGATCTTGGATTTGAGCTCTTCCGAGGCTCCCTTGAGGGCCAGCGCCCATTGGGCATTCTCGACCTCTTTCAGCAGCGACTGAATGGCCTTGTCGTCGAGCTTCATCAGGTCGTCGAACACGAACATCAGCCGGCGGATCTGTTCGACCAGTTCGGGGCTTTCCTGCTCCAGGTTTTCGAGAATCGCCTTGTTCGTCATGCGATCGGTGACGTTCAACATCTGAGCGACCGACGAGATGCCCCCCGCCTTTTCGAATTGCTGCATGAACGTCGACCGCATCCGCACTTCGAGGCTGCGCTCGACGTCGCGGACGACGTCCGGGCTGGTCTGTTCCATCGTGGCGATCCGCCGCACGACCTCCAATTGCTTGTTCGAAGGGAGTTTCGCCAGCACGGCCGCCGACAAGGCCGCGGGCAGGTGCGACAGGATCAGGGCGATGGTTTGGGCGTGTTCCTCGACGACGAACGTCAGCAGGTTTTCAGCACCGGCTTTCTGCAGAAAACCGAATGGGACCGAGCTTAAACTTTGCCGGACCGTTTCCAGGATCGCCGAAGCTTTTTCTTTCCCCAGCGATTGCTCGAGCAAATCGTGGGCATATTCCATCCCCCCGCGCTCGATGTGCACTCGGGCCATTCCGAGGTTGTAGAACTCTTCGATCGCGCCGTCCTGCTCTTCCTTGGTGACGTCGTCGAGCCGGGCGATCTCCATCGTCAAAGCTTCGACGTCGTCCTTGGTGAGCTGGGCCATGACCTCAGCCGCCAGCGATTTCTCGAGGCTCAACAAGACAACGGCTGCTTTACGTATTCCGGTCATGTTCTATTCTCTATCCTCGATTCTCTTCGTTCCATTCGTGCCGGCGCTCACTTCGGCGGAGCCAACCACCGGCCAATCACCGCGGCCGCCATCTCCGGATTGTCCTTGACCAGGCCCTGCAATTGATCTCGTTTCGTCATTTCCGGCGGCTCGTCATCCTCGTTGGCTTGAGGAGCACCACCGGCGACCGCTTTCGTGGTGACTGGCCTGGCCGACTCTGCGGCGGCCTCAGCCGTCCGTTTCATGCTGCGATTGAGCATCCACAGCGCCCACAGCGCGAAAAGCGAAAGGCCGATCGGGCCGCCCCAATCCGCGACCGCCTCCCCAACTCGGGCCTGGATCGACGCTGGCGTCGACGCTTCGGCCGTTTCCAATCGGTCGTAAGAGCTGACGGTGACCGCATCGCTCGCATTCGCGCCATTAGCCACGGGCAAGAGGCGGGCAACCCGCTGACCGATCTCCTTCTCCTTCTCGGACTGGACCTGCAGCATTCTGGCCTGAAATGCCGTCTTGTCGGATTCATCGACACCCAGTTTGATGAGGACGTCGCGGTAATAATCTTTTGGGATCGATACGGTGGCCTGCACCGACTTGGGGGTCAGGCCCACTTTGTCCGATGTCAGCAACCGAGTGCTCGTCGGCACACTGTCGGTCGCCGTCGTGGTCTTTTCATTGCTCCGACTGTTCTTCACCGTGGCTTGCTGCCGCTGGCTGACGGGCGTGTTGGCTTTGACTCCCGGTTCGCTGTTGGGCGCCGTCTCGTTCGTGTCTTCCTTCTGCGACTCTTCCCTGGTCCTGTAGGGGAAGGCTTTGGCGTCGAATTTTCGTTCCTGTTCGGTTGAGCCGGTGATCGGGTCGATGTCAGGGTTGACGGCCACCAGCACGTTGGGAATGTCCTTCAGCGCCTCGGCGATCAATTGCTGGTAATGGTTCGTGTAATCCCGCACAGCCTGGAGATAGCCGTTGTTGAAGGGATCGTTCGGTTCTGCGAGCCGCGGCGCCCGCCCCGTCCGGCTGTCGAGCACCGTCACGTCGGTCGGCTGCATTCCGAAACAACCCGCCACAGCTTGCCTGAGGGTTTGGGATCGTTCCGACGTCAGTTCGTGCCCGGAGCGCGTCTTGACTGTGAGCAGTGCCGTCATCTTGGCAGCCGCATTGAAGCTGCGTCCCGGCGCGCGGAACCAGACCACCTGTGCGTCTTCCACGTAGGAAATGGCCTTGATCATCTTCGTCAACACCTGGGCCCGGGCGAGGTCCATGCGGTCTCCGCGCTGCGCCCCCGTGCCGATCATGAACGGATTGGGATCGAGGGCCCTGTCGAATTCTTTGCCGAAATTGTCGGGCATCCCTCCGTCGCTGGTGAGCAGAGCGGCATTATAACGCGCTGCCTCGGTCTTCGGGACCATGATCTTCTGCCCGTCGATCCGGAATTGGCCGAGCGCCACTTTGCGCAGCGCCGCCTCGGCATTCTTGAGCTCTTCGGCGGAAAACACCTTGCCCATTAACAGGGCTTCTTCGGCGGGGCTCGCCCCGTAGTACATCACCATTCCCAGCCCCGCCAGAACCAGGAGCGGAATGACGACCAGTTGCAACCTGGCGCTCGGCGCCATGTTGTTGAACTGCTCCTGAAACTGGGCCAGAGTTCGCCGCAAAGATTCCATGTCTGCCTTTCAGTCTTTCACAGTTCTCAATTCGATTGCCGCCCGCGGCGTCGAATGCGCCCCGATTCATCACATCTTCAAATCTTTCAACTCGTTGTACGCGTCGAGCAGTTTGTTCCGTATCTGGAGCATCGTGCGAAAAGCGAGATCGGCCTTCTTGACGGACGTAAAGATCTCCGCCTGGGTCAGGTCATCCCCCGTGATGGCCCCGGCGATGAGCGATTGCGACTGCCGATCGAGCTCGTTCACCTGTTCCAGAGATTTCAAAAGATAACCCTGAAAGTCGGCTCCGCCGGCGGCGGAAGACGTCGTGCCTCCGGTGGAGTCCAGCTCCGGGAGACGACTGAGCCGCGACGTCGCTCCGTAAAAGTTGATCGGTGTGGTCATGATCTGTTCCTGATGACTGCACTTGTCGCAATGTTTCAACTCAGCGAGCCGCAGGGTTGATCCCTGCCGTATCCGTTCATGCCAGGATCTTCAGCGACTCGCTGAACATTCCCTTTGTGATGTCGATCGTAGCGACGTTGGCCTCGTAGGCGCGACTGGCTTCAAGGGCGTTGACGAACTCCTTCGTTAAGTCGATGGACGGGTACGAAACGACGCCGCTGGCATCGGCGTCCGGGTGCCCGGGCTGAACGACCTTACGCGGCGGAGTTTCGCGGTCGACGTGCACCGCGAATTTGACTCCCGTTCCCCGTCCCTCGTCCCCCTTCTCATCGGCGGCCAGAAAGGTGATGAACCGCCGCTGAAACGGCGAGACCTGGCCCGTTTCGTCGCGCGTCGTGTTCAGGTTGGCAATATTGCCGGCAATCGTGTCCATGCGCGTCCGCTGGGCGACAAGTCCGCTGGTGCTGAGATCTAATGTTCGAAACATGGCCATCTCCCTGTCTTCGTTGCATCCGGATATTGCCTTCGAAATCCAAACTAGGCCTTCTCGCTGATCGCGGCCTGCAGGCGATTCATCTGCACGGTCATCAGCTCGATCGCCACGCTCTGCATCAACGAGTTCTTGGTCATTTCCATGACTTCCTGTTCGATATTACGATTGTTTCCGTCCTGAAACGTGAGCGTTCGCGCCGGGCCTTCCACGGCGCGAAAGAGATGCTGTGGAAACAGCTTGTCGAGGGACGCTTTTTCGTCGGCCGCCTTGAACGACCACAGCCCGCGGCCCGAGCTGGTTGGGGGGCTTCGGCCGGTGACGGCTTCGTCCAGGGCCGCCTTGAAATCGGCGACAGGCAAATCGCGCGTGCGGTAATCGGGCGTGCTGGCATTGGCCACGTTGCCGACCAGCACTTCGTGACGGCGTTCGGTGAACGCGGCTACTTTTGCCAATAGAGGAATCGTCGATGAGTCGAACAGGCGATCGATCATGGTTATTGGTCCATGTCCAGAAGACGGTGCGTGACGGGCGCCAGGGTGTCGCGATACGCCTGGTTGACGCGGGCGCCCCCCGTCACCGTGCGGAGTTGCTCTTGCGTCGCGTCGCGGCGTCGCGACAGTGTCTCGGTGCTGACGCGCTCATGTTCCAGCAAGCGGGCCAGCAGCGCTTCGGTCTCGGCGAGGGTCTGTTCACACGCCGCACGCGACGCGGCGGGCATTTGATCACGCTCGCGGCGCCAGTCGTCCCACAGCCGGGGAGCGCCGCGAGAGATCGTCTCCAGCCGCACGATGATCTGCTGCTTGCCCGCCAACAGCCGCATGAGCTGCGTATAGTCGTCGGTTTCGACCAGTTCCAGTTGCCGCTGTGAGAGCTCGAGCAGCTCGGCAAAGCATTGCCGGCGATCGTGAAAAGTTTTATGGAAGTTGTCGGCAGGCATGGGAGCGGTGTGCGGTTAAGGTTGCTGGGGACGAGGATCAGTTGTGCAGTTTCATGGCCCAATCAAGCCAGCGTTGCCAGTCGGTGCGGGACATTGCCGCCGGAGACGCCGAGAACGCATTGTCGGGGAGCTGTTTCAGAATCAGTTGCGCCTGGGCCAGCGTGCTGTGCGCCTCGGCGAGTTTTTTGAGCCGTTCGTAACAATTGGCGATCTGCACGTAGGCGATCAGCGAATCGGGCTCATGCTGATAACTGCCGGCGTAAGTGCTGTAAGCGGCAATCGCCTTTTCATACCGCTCCAGCAGGAACAGACAATTGGGAATGTCGAAGAAGCAACTGCGAAGCATTCCCTGGCCTGCTTCATCGAGCTGGCCGGTCGCCTGCCTCGACTTCAAGAGCGTTTGCAATTGCTGCAGCTCGCGAATCGCACGGTCGAGACGTTCGTGCATCTGGCGGCGGAATTCGTGCCGGGCATTGTCGGTTTCCGCCGTCTTCCAGCGCGACTGGGGATATTCGGCGCTGCGCTGGAGGGCCTGCGCCAAAAGGAACCGCACTTCCACCGTCTCGGCCATGGCGGGATAGCGATCGCGGAATTCCTCCAGCCGCAGGATGGCGTCGTCGAACCGCGTCATCACGACGGACTGTTGTTCCGCGGTCGGTTCCTGGCCGGCCGCGGCCAGTTGCCCGGCCTTGCGGCGCGACAGATCGGCCGTGTCGTACAGCAGCTTGCCCAGCGAATACAGGGCCGTGCGCCATTCGACGGCAGTCGGAGCCAGGTCTTGAGAATCGAGAATCTTCCGCCAGGTCAATTCCGCCAGCTCAGGTTCGTTGCGTTCGAGATAGCAGCGGCCGATGAGGTAGCGGGCCTGAAATGAGACCGGGTCGGTCGGATTGTTCGAGATCGCGTCTTCGAAATCGCGCAGCGCGTCGTCGAGCCGGCCGAGATTGATGTAGCATTGGCCACGATGCACCAGGGCCAACGGCAGCAAGTTCGACAGGCGATTCTCGGTGAACTGGTTCAGGTTTTCGATCGCACTGGCGTAATCGTGTCCCTTCGTGTAGTCCTCGGCGCTGGTCCACAAAGCGTTGTAATAATCGTTCGTCGCGTGGCAGCTCTCGGCCAATCGCGCGTATGCCCGGCCGGCCCTTTGCCAGCGCCGTTCGAGTTCTTCCTGGTGGGCGGCATGGCGTTCGGTAGACTCTTTGGCGACCTCGGCTTCGAGGTGTTCGGCCCAACGCTGATTGGCCCGCGCCGTCATCTCGACCGCCTGCTCGAACGGAACCGCCGGACTCATCAGTTCCGAAAGAGTGATCGCTTCGTCATAGAAATGGTGCTCCATCCACGAATTCCAGGCCTCGATCACCAATTCCTGGAGCTTTCTGAGGCTGATCCAGCGATTGCGGAAACTCTTGGGACGCGACACCGACCGCAGCACCTGGGCATACAGCTCGAGCGCTTCTTCGTTCCGCCCCAGCCGGCGCAGGGCCGCCGCAGCGCCCAGTTGAGACGCCAGCGCTTCATGCGACAGCTGGTAGCGCTCGGTCGTTCGCAAATAGTAGGCGACCGCGTTTTCGAGCTCTCCGAGCTGATCCGCGCAAACTCCCATCAGGTACATCGCCTGGGCGGGATAGACGCGCTCCAGCCCCACCTCGCGAGACAGTGGAGCCAGAAGTTTGATCGCCTCGCTGAACTGGCCGTCAGCCATCTTCGTTTGCGCCATCAGAATAGCGCTGGCGTGAGTCCGATTTTCCTGTGAGACATTGTCGAGCGCCTCGATTGAATCATCGCGGCGGTCGAGGGCCAGCAGGATCTGGGCGCGCTGCAACCACGCCGTGTCGCGGTCGTCCGGACGCAGCGTCGCATCGGCGATGAGGTCTGAGTTCAGTTCCAGGGCCGCCTTCATGTTCTGTTTCGAGCGGCCGTCCATGTAGATTTGCGTCAACAGCAGCCCCGCTTCGTGCCGGCCTGGCGGATAGCTCTCAACCGCGTCCTTCAAGAGCGGCTGTGCTTCATCGGGACGGCCGATGCGGTACAAGCTGATGCCGGCGGCAAACGCCCATTCGGGCCGCCGCTCTTCCGGGATCGACTGCCGCTGGACTTCGCTGAGATACGTGGCGGCCGTCAGATAACGCTGATCGCGTCCGACGTCGTCATAGGCAATGGCCTCACGGAAAAAGCACATGCCGAGGATAAATGACACTCCGCCGTGAAAATTGCGGTCCTGATAGCCTTGTTCCCGCAGCACGAGCGCGATCCGCCGCGCCGTCGCCAGCAGTTTGCGATCCTGATTGTCGTTTTTTTCGTCGAGCGTCTGAGCGTGGTCATCGTCCAGGGCCTTAAGCGCCGTTTCGAATTCCCGCTCCGGCAGAACTTCGGGCTCGCGCATCAGATAAATCACCAAACCCGAATTGAGCGCCATTACCCCCAGCACGCCGAATACATACTTCAACTTGAGAAATGCGAAGACGTTGCGCGATTTCCCCCGCTCCGCGGCGTGGGCCTGCCCGGCGGATGCCGCACCGATTGCCGATCCATGCTGTTGTGGCTGTTTGGCCATGACGGCGAAATTGCGGAGGGGAGACGACGAAACTCCGCGCCGACAACCATTCGACCGGTGCGTGCGATGCGGACGGAATTGTCCGTTCCCACGCACGCCGGCAGAATCGCCGCCGCGGAAAGGGGGGACGCGAAATGTCGGAAGGGGAATACAGGAGAGGAATCGAGGCGGGTAATACCCCGAAATTGCCCAGCGTGTCAAGCTGGGTTACGGACCAGCAGGGTGGGAGGGTGGGCGGGTGGGCTGTGCCGAACACTCAGAGCAGCGAACAGCCTCCGCGCGCCGTTTTTCTCAGTGTAGCAGGCACACTCCGTGTGCCGTCGCAACTCGTTCCCAAGCTCCGCTTGGGAATGCACAGTCCGAAGCTCCGCTTCGCGAAATCGAGGGCTGGTTGAAGCACTTCGGATGCCACTCAGGCGACATCTCGATTGTCGCATCCAACGGGAAGCAGAGCTTCCGAAATGGCGTTCCCAAGCTCCGCTTGGAAACGCTTCTCGCGAACCCCCGCCTCGCGGCGGGTCACAGGCAGACCAGTTGTCCGTTTGTCGATTTTGCTTTTCGTTCGTCGGATTCTGCGTTGCCTCGATGTCGCTTGACTTCGAACGACGCCACTCGGAGCATGCCCGAAGCATTCATTGCACACCGGCAATTGGCATTGCTGCTGCACTTTCACATGCACCTCGCGGCGGACGTGTAAAAAACCGGCCCCGGCGTACAGCAATTCCATCAGTCCGCCATGTTCGCCAAACGTGATCGACGGCGATTTGGGCAGGACATTGCTGGCGATGGCCCGCTGTCCTTTCTTCGGGTAGATGCCGCACACGATTGGCAAGTCATGCGACCTGAGTCGTTCGACCGACTCGGGATCAAACCCGACGTCGGAATCGATCCACAACGTCTCCTCGAACCCATCTCGCAGCGCATCGCTGGCCATCGGGTTCCGCGCCGGATCGATCGCCGCGTACCCCGGCACCCGCCGCACCGGATAACCCCCCCGCTCGAGCTCCTTCAGCGCATTTTCGCACTCGAGATGAATGAACCCCGAAAACGGCGCCAGAATGACGCAGGCCCGTGGATCTCGTGATGTCAAAGCAAGCTCCCGCCAGCAACCGGATCATTCATTTGGTATGCATCCCAAGATACTGCAAAGCTCAAATTCCGGCTACGATTCGCAAGACAGTCTATAACGACAGCCAGGTCGACCGGATGCCTCTCACCGTGTCGATCTCCATCGACCACGACAAGACGTATCCTTACAAGCGCAACATCGTCCAAAAGAAGATGGATACGGCGGGGCGTACCCGTTCGCCATTCAGACACGCGATGGAAAGATTCACGTTCTGTACACATCGGAAGCCCGCTCGGTCATCAACCACGCCATCTTCGACGAACAGGCGGTTCTGGATTGGAAGATGTGAATGGAACGCGATATCGGCAATGCGGACCGTCTCAACTAACGACAAAACGCCCGGACGCGCGACACAGGCGCGGCAAGTCACTTTTCCTGCGCATTTGACGGAGAAGCCGTTATTCTGACGCCAGGCCCAGTTCAGACGTTCGACGGCGGATTGGCATCGAAGATGGCGCGGCTGGGGACTGCTTGACTCGGCAAGTGTGCATCCCCGAAAATAGATTGGCTGGATGTTTAGGCAGGCTTTCCCGCCTTCTGATGCTTGTCTGTGTAATGCATGGCGTAACGCATGGCCTTTCCCCAAACGCGACTGACACTGATTCAGCGGCTCGCCGTCAATGCGAGCCAGGCGGACTGGCGCGAGTTCACGGACGATTATTGGGCGCCGGTTTGCCGTTTCGCCCAGGGGCGCGGCAACTTAACGCATGAGGACGCCGAGGACGTCGCCACGGAAGTGTTCGAGGTGCTCTTCAAGAACCGCCTGCTCGAGCGGTGGTCCAAGATGCGTTCTGCCAAGCTGCGGACGCTGATCTGCTGCGTCGTCCGCAACGTCTTGTCGAACCGCATCCGCATCAATGCCGGGCGAGCCAGGCTGGTGCGTGAACATGCCGGCCAGCTCGATCGTTACGCCGAGTTGGGGGACATCGAATCGGCCGAGGCCCCGCGCGACCAGTTGGATGCCTTCTATGCCGCCTGGGTCGATGAGACACTGCACGCCGCGGTCGAGAGCCTGCTCTCGGAATACGATCGCGCCGGCAAGGGGGACTATTTTCGGGTCTTTTACGGCCGGCTCTGTGAACAAATGCCAATGGCCGAGATTGCCGGATTGTTGCAGATCAAACCGACTTCGGCCGAGAACTATTATCGTCACGTGCGCGACCGTCTGGCCGAGCGGTTGAAAGAGTGCGTCCGCGAATACGTACTGCGTTATTCGGGGGCCCAGGAGATTGGCGACGAGTTCATCGGAGAGTGGTCTCAGGTGGGCGAGTATCTGCGCGGGCGCGGGGGGTTGGAAACGGCCGTCCGCAAGGCATATGAGGACCATCAGGTCCCCTTCCATCCGCCCCCGGCACAGCCCTTGAATTGAAAATCTCCGCAAATTCCGGAAATCGAGCAAGCGGCCTTACCGGAGTGGCCTCGCGGTTACATTAATCTGCCAGATGCGTCTCCGGCACTTAATGAATCTGTTTCCAAAGAGTGGCGGCCGCGGCCAATTCCGAATTTGGCCCGTGGATTTGGCTCGTTTCGGGGCCTTCCCGTTGGTCCAGGCCCCGCCACCCGATGGCACTCGATCTGTTTTAAAACAGTTTCTCAGTGGAGTCTTGCGATGTTCCTACCGCTGCCCATCAGATTCCGGGATGGACGAGAGTTCCACGCCATTCCCGTCGTCAACGGCCTGTTGGTCGTGGCCAATGTGCTGATCTTTTGCCTGGGATGGCATCCTTTCGTCGGGCCGGGAACGGGGGGTTTCAGCATCGTCACCTATGCGTTTGGCCATGCTGATTTGTGGCATTTGGCCGGCAACATGCTGGCTTTGCTTGTCTTCGGGACCCCCGTCAATCGGAGATTGGGGAACGGCTGGTATCTGCTGGCCTATCTGGGAAGCGCCATTCTGCTCGGGCTGTTCGCCCGAGTATTCTCTCCCGGCCATTTGATCGGGGCGTCGGGCGCCATTTTCGCCGTGATCGCCATCGCCCTGCTCCTGCTCCCCTCGGCGATCATCGAGATCTGGTATTTCGCGCTATTCCCGATGACCGTGCTGCTCGGGTTGGTGGATCGTCCGAAGCATTGGGTCTTCTGGTTCATCCGCTGGGATACGCTCGAACTGCGGGCCTGGTGGGGGCTGTTCCTGGTTCCGTTTCTCGAATTGTGGAGCCTATTCTGGTGCGGATGGAACTGGACGAATCTGGGACATCTCTTCGGTCTGTTGTGTGGAGTTGGCGTGGTGCTCCTGCTCCCCACGCGGATCAGCATGAACAGGTCGTCGCAAACCGCATTTTCCCGAGCCTGAGCCGGCCCGGAATCTCTATCTTCAGAAAGGTCGATTGTCATGGGATTGTTTCAACGGATCAGCGACATCATTTCCGCCAACCTCAACGAAATGACCGAAGGGTTCGAAGACCCGGAAAAGATGCTCAAGCAGGCGATTCGCGAAATGGAGCAATCCATCGCCGACGCGACCCACGAAACGGCCAAAGTGCTGGCGAATGAAAAGCTCATTTCCAAAGAGCTGGCCAATAACGAGCGCCAGGCTGACGACTGGCAGAAGAAGGCCGAGCAGGCAGTTGCCGCCGGTGACGACGGCTTGGCCCGCAAGGCCTTGTCGCGCAAGCAAGAGCACCAGAAACTGGTGACGGCCTTGCAAGACCAGGTGACGGCCGCCCAGGACGCCAGCCGAACTCTCAAGCACCAGCTCGAAGGGATGCAGGCCAAGCTGTCGGAAGCCAAGCGTAACCTGGCAACCCTTTCCGCTCGGCAGCGCGCGGCCGACTTCAAAAAGAAGATGCACACCAACGAAGTCGCCATCGAGACGGGAGCGGCCACCGACGACGCCTTCGCCAAGTTCGATCGGATGCGGGAAAAGGTCGAACGAGCCGAAGCCGAGGCCGAGGCCCTCGCCGAGCTGCGCGGCATGAAAGCGACGGCCGCCGATGATTCCAGCAGTTTCACGTCAGCCGATGACGACGACATCGACGCCGAACTGGCAGCGCTGAAGAAGAAAAAGAATCGCTGATCGCTGCTGTGCAATCGGATACCGCCGATGCTGGCAGCATCGGCCACGTGGGCGACGCTGCCAGCGTCGGCGTCTCAGGTTGGCCACCATTTCGGGGGAACGGCGCGATGGCGATGCACAAGAATCACTAAGCTGGCGGCACACCGGACAGTCGCCCGACCCGCCTTGTCATGGGGCCGGTGCCCTGTTCCTCAATGAATCGGGCCCGCGCTTTCTAAAGTCAGGCGACGCTTTTCAAGAAAATCAGCGGCGCAGGCGAACTGAAACGGTATTCCGGTTACGTTAAGGTGTAGTCTGAGTGCCAAGTCGGGGGTGCAGTCGGAACATGACGGTCAGTGCTTCTCAGATCGACGCGAATCGCACTCTGGCCTCGCTGCTGGCCGAACGGGGGACGCTCCCTGTTGCTGCGGCCTTGGCCTTGGTTCGAAGCCTGACGCTGCAGGTGGCCGATCTGCACGCGGCGGGGATGATTCATGGGGCGATTGTTCCTGCAACGGTCGTCCTGAACGATCACGACTTGCCACGACTGGAAACTCCGGTATTCGGCGCGATGCTGCGGCTGGATGGCGATTGGTCCGGCCTGCTCCCTGAATTGACGCGGTTGCCGCTGCTCAACTTGCCGGCTACCATCGAGGCGGCAGCGAAACTGTTTCAAAAGGCTGGGATTTCGCTCGATCCGCGGCAGATTGACC
>DASYAR010000682.1:0-12108 GCA_036501235.1 Planctomycetaceae bacterium | reverse complement strand
CGTTCGTGCCGGTGCGAGCACTCATCTGCCCCGTCCGCCTGCGTGCAACTCCGAAGTCATCAACGTGCCCGGTCCAATACTTCGTCAGAATCAAAAGAACTACAAGTTCGGAGTTGACACGAACAGAGGTACCAGATCCTGTGCCTCCGCAACGCGCTCGAAGCCCGATAGGATTCACGCTCTGACCCTGCCACACAACCAGCAGGGAGCAGACGCTCATCAATCCGCGTTCGCCACAAGAGCAACGACAATCGCAGTGGGTTGTCTTCGCAGGCCGTAAATCGCAGCGCAGCGGTTTAGTTCGACTTCCGATTAACCAGGCACTCCATTCGGTGTGCGCCTTCCCATTTGTCGACCGGCGACTGGCGATATATGATGCTCTAACCACATCCTTGCCGCGAGAATCGGTCATGCCTGAAGATCGTTCCGCCCGGGGAGTCCCAGTTCCCGCCGTCTGGCAGTGGCTGGTCGCCGCCGGAGCGGTTTGCACTGTTTGGCTCCTTTGGCTGGAGCTTCGAAAACCGCAAGCTGACGGCGCAGGCCGGGGCACTGATGGCGATCAACGCTCCGCTGCAGCGGTATTCGAAAACCTCCGCACTGTCGAAGCCATCGCCCAAACCGGTGCTGAGGGCGTTCCCGAACTGGTCGCTGCGCTGGCGAATTCAGATCCCCGGCTGCGCCGCAATGCCCTGTTCGCTTTGCGGCTGATCGGTCCTGAGGCGGATGAAGCGCTCCCTGTCATTCGGGAACGACTTATCGACGAGAATGGACAGGTACGCTCGTACGCGATTGACGCCTACTGGCATATCCGCCGCGATCCGGGTGACGTCGCTTCGGTCGTGGCCCCCCTGATTGCCGATCCTGACGCCAATGTCAGGGAAGCGGCGGCGAAAGTGCTGGACATCATCGGCCCGCCGGCGATCGGGTCGCTGGTCGCACTGCTGAAGACCCAAGTGCCCGCCGCACGCGTCCCCGCCGTCAAGGTCCTGGGACGAATTGGCTGGGATGAAGACCATCCGCAGGTCGATCAAGTCCTGCGAGAGCTGGCGAACATTGCCGATTCCGAGGCGCGTATCGAATCCATGACGACGCTCGCCGCCTGGGGTCATCCGACATCGTCCGAGGTGAGGGAACTTCTACAACAAAAAGGTGCTCGCGAGACAGCCCTGCGCGCAATTATTCGCCTGGGCCCGGCAGCCGCCGAGAATCTGAACGACGTACTCGACGTTCTCGCCGAGAACGGGACTGGTGAACCATCGTGGGCTTCATCGCGAGAGTGGGATTCAGCACTCGCGGCGCTGCGAGCCATGCAATCCAGCGCTCGCCCTGCTTCGTCGCGGCTGTTGCAAATCGCTAATGAAAACCGCAACTACCGCTGCATCGACATTGGGTGGGTACTCTTTGCGATCGGAGCCGACCCGCAGGATATCGTTCGCATTAGTACCCCGCTCCTGCTGGATAAGGACACCGATCTGTGCTTCCACGCAGGGCGGCTGTGCGCCATTGCGAGCCCGGATGACAGCCGTCGGCAGGTGACGCGTCTCATCCCACAGCTCGCCCCCGAGAAACTCGCTGATGGAAGGTCGGCCCTGCATGCGGTCTGGGGAATGGCGCCCGAGGCGCGCGAAGCGATTGCGGTGATGTCGCGGCTTCTGGAGTGCGAGCAACCGCATGTCGCATGGATTGCGGCCAAGACACTGGGAGACATGGGTCCTGAGGCGTCATCCGCAGTCTCGGCCCTACTGGCACAACTCGCACGGGGACTCGACGTTCACGACTATTCGGCACGCAGCGCGTTTTGCGAGGCGATCGGGAAGATGGGGCCGGCCGCGCACAGCGCCGTTCCGGCATTGCTTGTGGAGTTGAACGACGCACCGCTGTCGCGTTCAGGCGTTCGCGACGTGCAGCGAGCCGGTGAACGTCCCGTTCAGGAAGCGCTGTTGGCCCTGGCTCGTATCGGCGATCGAGAGGCGGAAGTGCTTAAGGCAATACGTCGCCACATCGACAACGATGATGCCCCCCTGCGGGATTCAGCGACTGCGGCCTTGGTGCGATTGACTCTCGACTCGTCGGAAGTCCTCACTGATTATTTGAAGTCGCTGAACGACGCCGGCAACTTGATGCACAACCCTGTCGTTGCAATTCTGGAAATCGGCCGGCTGCCCGGCGACCGGCAAAACGCTGTAATCCCGCTGGCCGGCCTGCTGGTCGCCAGTGATTTGGAAATCCGAAAAGCGGCGGCTTGGTCACTCGGGAAGATCGGCCCCGAGGCCGGCACCGCGCTCCCGTTACTGAAAGAAGCCCGGAACGACTGGAAGAATTCGCTGTTCTCCCGTGGTAACGGACACTTCCCGAAACCGCCGTCGCTGGCCGACAACCCTCGAATCCGGCTCGAAGCCGCGCGCTGGGGCGGCTTGGACGACGCGTTCATGATCCAAAGGGAGGCTTTCTCCCTGCGCGGGAAATCTGTCAAGCAGGTCATTGACGAAGCGATCGCGGCGATTGAGGCCGACTCGGATGAGTCCGGTTCGCTGCCGGTGCGCAAGTGAATGCCAGACACACGATCACACGATGCTCCCGTCACTGCCCAGAAAGTGCAATCCCGTTCAATCAGAGCACGAAGCGGCCAGGCTGCAGGACCGACGACTTGAAACGAGTCGACGGCCTGCCGTCCGACGTCGAAGGCCTCATCGGCGATTGCCGTGACGCGGACGTGTGGCGGGGTCAGAGCGTGAAGAATGCGCCGTATTGCAGCCGTGAACACGTCGCACCAGAGATGGCCTCGCCGGAGCCGAACAGCCAGCGATGGCCCCGACGAGTTGGACGATGAGCAAAACGAGGGGGTTCGGGCCATTCGGTCAGGGCCATCGCTGGATTTGCCTGTGAGTTGTCTCGAAGTCTCTTTCGACGGTCGCCACGCGCTCGAAGCCCAGTAGGATTCACGCTCTGACCCTGCCACACAACCAGTACCGGCGTCGCCGAATGACACATCGGGCGGCGTCCACTGATGGGTGGCTCCCGCATGCGAGTGTTGAACTGACAGATTCCAGGATCACATCGAACATGTCCGGAATTCCGTTCAATTCTGTTGCTCCATCCGCGGCGGTTTCTCTGCGCCGCATTTCTCACAGGCCGGCAGAAGTGAATGTCGGACGGCGTGGCAAGACGGGCATTCTTCGAAGAGTTTCGTGGCGCACATCGGGCAGGTGTAGGGTTCGTCGGTCCAATGGTTCGAAGCAGGCGGAATCTGTATTTTGCGGATGCTGCGCCGGCTCCAGAACATGAATTTCAACGGCCCCCGGCGAATCGGGTATTCGCAAACGGGGCAGAAAAACGCCTCGTAAGCCTCGCGATATTGTTTTAGCAACCAGTCCTTCTTCGGAAAGGCGATCATCGTCAGGAGGTAGACGAGGATTCGCACGACGGCCGCCAGACACGCCAGAATCAGGACGTACTTGAAGTATCGCGTCGGGAAATATTCGTGCATCACCTCGGCGATTTTCACCAGCAGGGCGATGCCGAAGGCGTAAACCAGCGGAGCGTAAAGCCCCGCGCGTTTCTTCAGAAACAACCATGCAGCCACAAGCAGCAGTGGGGCCAGGGCCGCCAGTTTGAGGAACGCCAGTTTCAGATCGTGGGAACGAACCTCGCTTTCCCACTCGCGCTGGACCGGTTCTCGCCCTTCGTCGAGTTGATGTTCGACAGAACGGAGTTCTTCTTCGAGGTCCTGCAACTGGTTGTTGAGATGGGCAATCTCTTCATTAAGGACCTGGTACTGCTTCTGGTTCTCCAGAAACAGCTGCTTGCTGCTCTCCAGTGACTTCAGCTCGTCGGGACCTGGCGTGACGTCCTTCTGTAGCGCCAGCTTCTGAATCTCGAGCAACTGGTTCATCGTCTTTTGCGAATTGGCAGTGCTGTCGGCGAGGATTTCTTGTCGTCCCTTCTGATCGCGGATCTGACGATTGACGTCCGCGATCTTCCCCTGCAAGTCGTGCGACGTTTTGAGTAACTGTTGATCGAGCAGTCTCGCTTCGACTTCGGAATATTGCGGTCCCGGGGCCGTACCGATGTCGTCGACAATGAACCCCAGCAGCCAGTAAATGAGAATCGTCAGGACCACCGTGAACAGGTGCACCAGGAAGCGGTGCATCCAGGGACCTTTCGGCGTCGTTTGCGCATCCGGCATGTTGTCGATTCCCAAAGGGTCATCCAACCATCGTCAAGCGTCGGGACGGCGCCTGACATGATGGCGATTCAGCCAGCAGGCGAAAGCGCG
Organism: Planctomycetaceae bacterium; assembly: GCA_036501235.1. Lineage (GTDB taxonomy): Bacteria > Planctomycetota > Planctomycetia > Planctomycetales > Planctomycetaceae > JACQFH01. The sequence goes on along the minus strand of DASYAR010000682.1, from coordinate 7,832 downwards.
AGTTCCAATCGCCGCGAAACACAGACCGCCGATTAACCGTGGCCATTCGCTTCCGACGACGAATCCCACAGTGAGCTTACCAAGCTCCCATGCCCCCAGCACAATGGCCGTAATCGTGAACGGGGATGTTATGACGAGGAATGTATACAGCGCTGCCCGGCTCGTTTCCCGGAATGCTTGGGGCGCTCGATTTGATTGGCCAACGTCCATGCCCCCGATCATACCCAGGAGGGAGGATGATTGATAACTGCCCGGCTTCACCGACCGGACGTGAGGCCCGATGACAGAGCACACCGGGCCACGTTAGCGCCATGTTCGGTAGGCGCACAGAAAGACCAATCTACCTGGATGGAGACCAGAAATCGACGGTTTGTGGCATGGCGCCAGTGTGGCGCGCCGTGGAGATGTGGTCAAGCGGGGGAAGGCCGCACGCCATACCAGGAATTCAACGCAAATCAGGGAGGATCGGGAGGCGGTTTCTGGTGGCGCGGATCGTCGTGGTGGTTCGACCATCGAACAACGAGCCAAATGAACACGATACCCGATGGGACTGCAAATATTCCCGGCGCGACAATCACCGCGATCGCAACGCTCCAGAATAGAATTGGAACGACAATGGTATGAAGTACCACGGCGGCCAGCGCTTGCGAGAGTGTTTGCCTGCGGTCGTCCATGCCCCCGATCATACCCGGGAAGGATGCGGTAGAGCGAGCACAACGGCCGCCATCACGAGATTCGCTTTTCTGCTCGTACTCCACCCCAATAAAATGCCGAGCATGGCTTTGGCTCTGTTGATCTTCGGTGTCGCATTCGGCGCGGCATGCGTCTGGCTCACAGTGCGGATAGTCAATCGACGAAAGAAGCCCGCATGGCGGCTCGTGGCAATCGTTGTCCTTGCTATGGCCTCGGCTGCATATCCGCTCTCGATCGGTCCGTCGCAATGGATGCGCAGCCAAGGCTGGCTTAATCAAAGCACGATGAGTGCGCTGAAGTGGTTCTATTCCCCGCTCGCTTGGCTGGAATCCAATGGACCAGAATGGATCAGCTGCGTGATGTTTTGGTACGAACAGCTCTGGACTGGCTGATCCATAACTTGCGTCGACAACCCGACACGTCAGTCGGCACGTTCTCGGCACGGGATTCGACGCGCTCAAATTCCGGTTCCCTCGATCACATCCGTGTCGTCGAGTGCGATTCCTTCACGCTCGAATCCAGTCAGCGCATCATACATGTGCACTCGCTCATCGTTCTCGGCGGCCGCCAGTGTCATCCCGTCGGACGTGAAGCTCAGATGACAAACGACTGTGCCGGATGTGTTGATCTCGAACTTCCTCCGCCCGCGAACCATGTCCCAAACGACGATCTTGCGCTGATGGCCGACCCAGGCCGCGGTCGCACCGTCCTTTGACACTGCCAGAGCTGTCACGCCAAACAATCCGAATTCTCCTCGCCACTGCTCGCGGCCACTGCTGATGTCCCAGATTCGGACGGTGTCGTCGAGTCCCGATGAAATGATCCGCTTGCCATCTGGTAGAAACAAAGCGGTCGTCCGGCGGCTCGGTAACAGCAATAGTTTCATACAAATAGAAACGCGGCGGACGAACTGGGATCAACGCGTTCGGCAACAATTTGAACCCCTTTTCGCAAGAAAGCCGTTCTGCTCGTCGGAGAGGAATGACTAGGATTCATTCTGGCAGCGGCGGGCGGTAAACTGACGGCATGGCCGAAATAGCCCCCAACCCGACGCCTTCTGAACCTCGCCGATTCCCGATCGGCCTGCCGCGCCCGCTGTGGATCGGCTTGGTGACGGTGGTGGTTGCCGTCGCGGGTGTGGGGTTGCGAATCGGCATTTCCGCCTACCGGCAGCAAGTGGCGATTCGAGAGATCAACCGATTGGGTGGAACCATCTACAGGCCATCTCGAGTTCCACTCTGGCTATCGAGCAAAGGGATTCAATTCGACTTTCTCGATCAGGTCGAGGCCGTGGACCTGACCGGCGCCGACATCGACGACGGCGGGATGAAATTCCTCCGCGATTTCCCTGAATTAGAAATCCTGAGCCTCTGGGGAACGCGTGTCAGTGACTCAGGACTGCGGAACGTCGAGTCGCTCACAAAATTGGTCGAACTGGATGCCGCCTGTACGACACTGAGCGATGAAGGGTTGATCCATTTAAAGGGACTGACCAATCTGCGTCATCTCAAACTACACCGCACACATGTGACGGACGCTGGAGTCACTGAATTGAAACAGGCGTTGCCAGAGTTGGATGTCTTCCGGTAACCCACAGTCATTTGCCGGGCCGTGCCGTGCTGATTGTTGCATTTGGAATTCTGGGCATCCTTATTTGCGGGGGCGGATTTTTCGCCGGCCGGTACTTGTATGTAGCGATTTCGGCCCGCAGGATCGGAGGACGGTGGATCGTTGGCGAATCGGTGGTCGCGGTGATCGGCATTCTCCTTGGAGGTTTTCTGGCTGTCGTCGTCTATCCGTACTCGCCGACGGCTCGGATCGTGGGGTTCCCGTTCATATCGGCGATCTGGGAGTTGTCGGATGGAACGTGGCTCGATTTTGTTGGACCGCTGACGCTTCCCGCGGCCATCGGCAATGTCGTCGCAGGATTCGCTCTACCCCAAATCCTGTTTGCGCTCGTGGTCCGGCGTCGGCTGAAATGCCGGTCGATTGCTTAACCGCGGCCCGACGCCTTGATCGTGTTTTGGCATTTATCCCGACTTCCGCAGGTGGTACCTTCTGAAACGGGCGAAAGCCTCCGCCAGAGCCCCTCACCACGGCAATCAAAAGTAAACACTTGCCATGCCACCTGCCGCGACTACGTCCAAGCCAGGCCAGCCCGCCGGAAGGTTATTCTTAATTGCAAAGGCTTGCCTGGCCACATTGACCGGGATGCTCACGCTCACTTGGGCCATTTGGCAGATCGGTGGTCCAGTCATTCCTGCGGCTACGTTAAGATCGCTTCGGGGCGCTACAAAACCAGAAGTTCGCCGAATCCTCGGAGAGCCAGCGTCGATCATGTATTACGGCGACTGGATTTATGAACGACCACTGAATGCGGGCTATGTGGCGATCGCGTTTGACAGCGACGACACTGTTCGGTCTGTCAACGATGAGCAAGCCGAGCCACAAATTTTCGGCAGCGGTTCGTGGGAGAAGTAGGCGATCGCGCGCTGTATTCGGAAGTCACAGCGCGGGTTCGCCTTCCCAGCCCGCGCAGGTAAAATGCCGCGCATGAACCCATTCGCCTGGCTTCGCAGACCAGGGCATCAGGAAGAACTCCGAGAAGTGTGGTGCTCATTCTGTCGCAAGTCGAACAAGGATGTCGGCAAGCTGGTGGAAGGACCGAACAAGGTCTTTATCTGCGAGGACTGCGCGGAACTTTGCCGATCCATTTTCGAGCAGGTGAAGCAACGGGCCGAGCTATGATCCTTCCGGGCAGGGCCATCGCCTTCGCAGCCTTCTGCGTGTAGCTCGGAGTGCGGATCGTGAACCGGCGCGAGCGATGGGCAAAGTGGACGCTGGCGGGGACGCTGTGCCTGCCGGTGATGTATGTCGCGGGCTTCGGGCCGGCCTGTTGCTGGCAGGAACTCAAGGACCAGATCGGGAAACACGCAGGTCGCTGAGATACCGGGTAATCACAATTCAACCTGAACCGGCCGGCTGCACGGCGATTTGGGCTCGACGGCATGGATGGGAATAGGATCGTCATCAGCGGGATCTGGTTCCCGCCGCCGTTCACTCCAGAAGATCCCGGATCATAAAGTCTCACGTGGCGGCCTTTCGTCGCCCCAAATCGAAGAAAACCTACGTCCGCCCGCGGTCGGCTGCGTCGGGTGGGGCGTCGTCGTGGCCGCCTCGCGCCTTGTCGCGGGAGTCGTGCCGACAGCCCAGCAGCGCGAGGGCGAACCCCAGTAAATACACTGCCCCCGCTGCCAGCAGGACAGGCGGCGGCATGCAGGCGAAGCCGATGCCGATGAGCAACGTCCCCGTTGATAAAAAAACGAGGCCGCCCCCGAGCGACGACAGCCGCGCCAGCCGGGCCGTCGTCGGGCGGCCGCCCGGGGGCCACTGGCCCAGAGGCACCCAACCGGCGACCACGACACCGGTGAGCTCGTCCGCGCCCGCGGCGAGCAGGGTAACGCCGAACGCCACGGCGGCGAACCGCGGGTCCACCAGCCCGGCCGCGCCCAGCACCGCCAGCGGGATGAACGTCAGCCCGCCCGCGGTCAATAGTACGGAAAGCACGACTTGCAACGGGGGCCTTGTCGTTTCCATCTCTTCACCCTCGTCAAGGTCATGGGGTTAAAGACGCCATCACTTTTTCTCAAGCAAACGGCATGCCGATATTCGTCTCCGACGCGGAGGATTCGCAGGCCTCCCAACAGATTGGCCGGCTGGACGATGGCGGCCAGCTCCTTGATCGCCTTCCCCAGCCCACTCCGCCTTTTGTTTCGAGAGAACCGTACGTTGGGCGTGACCATCCCCCCCGGGTCCGATCTTCAATCGTTTGCACTTGAGTTTGTTCTCACGTTTCTCCTGATGTTTGTGATTCTGCGGGTATCGACCGGCGCGAAGGAAACGGGAATCACGGCGGGAATTGGGGCAATCCTCGACCAGTAACAATTGTCCACAGATCAATCCGTCGGCCGCGCGAATTTGAGGCAGGCGATCGACCGTCCCAGCCGCAGATAAAAGTGCAGATCGACCAATGCTGGATGCGACAGCATCTCGGTGCCGTCGTCGCGTAAGATCAAACGGTCCAACTCTTTGGCAGAGTCGCCTTGGTCTTCAAGCAAAATCAACTGGCAATCAAGCATTGTCGCCAGCAGCCTTTTCGACGACCGCATTCCAAGCAGGCTGCCGTACTTCACAAAAGCCCGATCGCGAAAACGCCACGCCGGGGACAGTCCTTCGTCGAGTTTGAGGCAATGCAGTCCGTTGTGAATACCGTAGATCCGATCGCCCAACTGGACCGGCGAATGTGTGTTGGGCGCCAGGCGACTGAATGTCCCGAGTGGTTCGGCATTGATCGTGCCGTTCGCGCGGAAGCCGTAGAGTCGCGAGCCGTTGTTTTCGGTCGTGACGAACAGCCGCGGCCCGTGGCCGTCATCTTGTATGAAGATGGGTGTGGGGACTTGAAAGTCCCCAGCCACCGGTGGGACGACCGTCCATAATCGCTCGCCGGTTTTTACGTCCCAGCCGCCGAGAGATTTTGCGTCGTGGCCGATCAATTGCCGCCGACCGCCAATGTCCGCGGGAATGAAGGCGCCGTGTCCGGGTTTCCCCGGAGTCGTTTTCCAGACTTCTTCCCCGGTCTCCGCGTCCAGCGCGACCAGACAACCACGGCTGCCTCCGGGTTGGGCAATGAGCAAGCCATCGATCAGTAACGGCGTGACCGTCAATCCCCACTCCAGCCGCGGCGACTCGTATTCTTTGCCCAGCCGACGTTCCCAAATCAATCGCCCCGTTTCGAATGAAACGCAGCGTAGATCGCCGAACGCTCCGAAGAGGAAGACGTGATCGCCTGCAATCAGCGGCGTGGCGCGGGGTGAATTCCCGTAGTCGAGTTTCCCCTCGGCCAGATACGTCACCTGCCAGCGCTTGACCCCCGTCTCCGCATCGAGCGCGACAAATATGTCGAAGCGATCGGTTGCGTTACGACTACCAGCGATGACGAGTCCCTGAGCGACGGCCAGCCCGCCAATGCCCCCGCTGGGCAAATCCGTCTGCCAGATGAAATCGGGCTGATCGGGAAGCGACTCAGGCAGATAGTCGACAAGACCGTCCCGACCGAGCCCGCGCCAATCGGGCCATTCTGAGCTTACTTTTTTTTAGCCGGTCCGGCGTCTCCTTCGGGCGACTCGCTTTGGGCAACGCTTTTCGGCACGGTCACCTTGATGAACCCATCTCCCGTTTCCAGAGCGGTCAGCAATTCGGCGTGCTCGCCCACTTCCAACAGGGCGGCCTGGAGTGCCTCGCGCACGGTCACGTCGAGGTTCTGCGAAGCAAACGCGGTGATGAACGGGACGTCTTCCGAGACGCCGATCACACGCAAGTCCCCCTTCTTGATCGTTCCGCAACCGGCCAGCAGCGGCTCGGCATAGCTGGAGATGACGGCTGCCGCTTGAATACCGGAGTCCAGCTCCATCAGAGCCTTCGCCGCCGTGCTGCACGTCGCTTGCGTTTCGATTGTCTTCGGCAGTTCAATCCCGTGTTTCTTGAGAAGACTGATCGGAGCCGCGTATTTTTCGGCGCAGTCTTCCGGGCCGAAGAAAATGCGATAGCCCGATAAGTCCGCGACGGCCTTCGCCGGGTCGTCCTTGCGGACGACGATCCAACCCGATTGCGTTGTTTTGCCCTTTTTGTCCGTCAGAGCGGCGATCGGGACGACTGGGAAATTTGCCCGTTTCGCGTCGTGCAAAACGACCGAATGCTTGCCGATGACCAGATCGGCCTGGCCGTCGGTCTTTTCGTGAAGCGCCTTTTCCAGCGACTCGGACCAGACCACGGAGACTTTGCGTTTCAGTTTGATCGTCAGGAACTCGCCCAGCTTCTCATACTTACGCTGGGCATACCCTTTAACGCAGTCGCACGACAGCGGAGCCGACAGTGGATCCATCACTACCAATTGCAGTGTTGCCGGGCGCTTATCGTCGGCCCCAGCCATCGTGGAAAACAAACCGGCAATCACAGTCGTCATCAACAGCAAATTCAGGAACGGCTTCATCAGAATTCTTCCTGACAGAAATGGTGAGGGAATCTGGCGGCGGAACATGTCCCAGGGAACGATGGACGCGGCAGCGACGACGCACTCGATATTAACGTGACCTCCGTGTCGATTTGACGGCTTTGGTGTTCTTATCGCGTTGACAGGCGATCGGTTCGCCGAACTCTTCGCTGCCGTAATTCTGCACACGAATCTTCAGTTCGTCGTCGGACGTCATCTCGACGCGGGCGCTTATGAAATCGGCCCCGCCCGACAGAAACGCGATTTCGAGAACCTTGCCGTTCAGCTCGACCGCTTCCCACGTTCCGTCATCATCGAAGAACTGGCTGTACGCGCCCCCTGCGAGCACGAGTTTGCCGTCGGCACCGAACGTGATCTGGTTGAACGGATCGCCGCTGAAATCCACGGCCCCGCCGCCGTCTTCGTCATCGCCGGTCAGCGAACCGATCAGGCCGGCGACGGCGCCCTTGACCTTCTTGACGGGATCAATCCCCGCCCGGGCCCACCGCCCGGCCAGGCGTTTGCTGAATTCTTCCCGCGCCGCCCGGACTGCCTTCTCCGTTTCGGTTTCGGCAGGCACTTCGGCGAGCGGCACAAGCACCGCGATGTGTGCCTTATCAACATTCATCATGTAATAGCGGTCTCGTGACTCGTCGAACGCCAATGCCACGTGCTTGCAGCCGATGCCGATCTTCGCCTTGCCCACGAGTCCCGCAAAGTCACCGTTTTTGTCAAAGCGTTTGATGTTGCCGATACTCGACTCCGCCGCCAGGATGTCTCCGTTGGAGCAGCAGCGGAGATTCATCGGATTGCAGCAGCTTCCAAAACCATCAACGCCAGACCGATCGCGTCGTCCGAATCCCGAGAGCCTCTTGCCATCGCGATCGCGCACCGATACTTCGAATTTGCCGTTTTCTGCGACGAACAGCCGGTCGCCGCGGGCCTGAATGTCGAGCTGACCGCAACACCCCGACAGATGCGTGACGACTTTTTTCGGCTCTCGAAAATCATGATTGGTGCGCCAGACTTCATAGCCATGCCCCTCGGCGCCCATCACCGAGAAGAATACGTCCTGATCGGTGACGCCCAG
>DASYAR010000681.1:0-33912 GCA_036501235.1 Planctomycetaceae bacterium | reverse complement strand
CACCCCCGAAGCGGCCGCGTCGGGTAAACTGGTGGAGATCATCGGCTCGCTCAACGATCCGAATCAGCCCAACGTCAAGATCGAAGGGAGCGTGCAGCAGCCGATCGTTCTCGTGCGCGGGCAGAATCAGGTCCCGTTCTGGACCGAGAACACGACGAAACTGCCGATCGCGGTGACTGACGAGGCGCCGTTCGAAATCACCATCGTCGAGCCGAAGGTGCCGCTCGTGCGCGGCGGCCAGATGGAATTGAAGGTCGTCGCCAAGCGCAAAGACGGTTTCAAGGCGCCGATCAAGATCGACATGCTGTGGCTGCCGCCGGGGATCGGCGCCAGCGGCTCGGTGGCTATCGCCGAAGGACAGACCGAAGCGGCGATCCCGATGAACGCCGCCGGCAATGCGGAGCTGGCGACATGGAAAATCGCCATCCGTGGCGAAGCGAACGGCGGCAACGGCAACGTGATGGTTTCCACGCCGTTCGCCAACCTGCGGATCGCCGAGATGTACATGACGCTCGCGTTCGAGCAGGCCGCGGTCGAGCAGGGGAAAGAGACCGAGCTGCTCGTGCACATGACCAAACAATTCGATTTCCCCGGTACCGCCAGGGTCAACCTGATCGGCCTTCCCAACAAGGCGGTGACTACGACGCAGGACGCGACGATCGAGACGAAGGACATCATCTTCAAGATTGCCACCGACATGACGACCCCCGCCGGAAACCATGCCAATCTCTTCTGCCAGATCATCGTGACGGAAAACGGCGAGCCGGTCATTCACAACATCGGGACCGGCAAGCTGCGTGTCGACGTGCCGCTGCCGCCGAAAAAAGACGCACTCCCGGCGCCCCCGCCCATGCCGACAGCGGCGCCGGCGGCCGAGAAACCGCCGGAGCCCAAGCGCCTCTCACGGCTCGAACAACTCCGCCTGGAACAACAGGAACGCGAGAAAGCCAAAAAAGCCCCCGCCGCGCCGCCCGCAACACCACCAGCGGATCCAAAGTAAAAAAAGTCGAGGATGGAAGATAGAGGATAGAAGATTGTGAACGAACGACTGCACCGACCTTGCGTCGGTGGTGAGTGAGTTTCATTTAGAACAGTAGACGACTCAGGAAGCTCCTATGATTCGCGGCAGTCGATTGGTTCTGGCGGTTCTGATTTCGAGCTTTGTGGCCCGTGCGGCGATGGCGCAGGAAGCGGCGGTCGAGTCGCTGCGCGTGTTTCCGGCGCAGGTCACGCTGCAGACGGCCAAGGCGCGGCAACTCGTCGTCGTGCAGGCGGTGTATGTCGACGGAATTACCCGTGACGTCTCCAGCCAGGCGCAGTGGTCGCTCGCCAACCCGGCCCTGGTCCGGCGCGACGGCAACACCTTGTGGCCCGCCGCCGATGGTCAGACCGAGCTCAAAATCGACTTCGGCGGCAAGTCGCTGACGGTTCCCGTCACCGTCGAAAAAGCCGCGCAGCCGCGAGAGATCAGCTTCAGGCTCGACGTCATGCCGATTTTCATGAAGTCGGGTTGCAACAGCGGCTCGTGTCACGGCGCCGCCCGCGGCAAAGATGGGTTCCGCCTGTCTCTGTTTGGATACGACCCGGATGGCGACCTGTTCCGGCTGACTCGCGAGTTGAGCGGCCGGCGGCTCGATCTGGCCGTTCCCGCGGCAAGCCTGGTCGTCGAGAAATCGGTCGGCGCCGTGCCGCACACGGGAGGCAAACGCTTCGCTCCTGAAAGCGAGCTGTGCCAGAACCTCGTGGGCTGGATCGCCGCCGGTTGCCCGGCTGACCCGGCCACGATTCCGACCTGCACCGGACTTGAGATCTATCCCAAACAGGCTGTTCTCGACGGTGAAGGAGCGACACAGCAGGCGACGGTTGTCGCGCATTACTCCGACGGAACCGATCGCGACGTCACTTCACTGGCACTCTTTTTGTCGAACAACGACAACTCGGCGTCAATCAACGACGGCGGCCTGGTGACGGCCGGCAAGCGCGGCGAGGTATTCGTGATGGCGCGATTCTCGACGCACACCGTCGGCTCGCAGTACATCGTTCTGCCGAAGGGATTGCAGTTCACCTTTCCGCCGGCCACCCCTGTCAATTACGTCGACGAGCTGGTCAATGAAAAGCTCAAGAAACTGCGGATCGCTCCCTCGGCGATCTGCGACGACGAATCTTTTCTGCGGAGGATCTTTCTCGACCTCACCGGCGGACTTCCGACAGTCGACGATTACAATCGTTTCATTCCCAGCACCGATCCCGAGAAGCGGAACAAGCTCATTGACGAATTGGTCAATCGCAAAGAATTCACCGAGCTGTGGGTTGGGTACTGGGCCGAATGGCTCATGGTTCGCTCGTCGCAGGTGATCAGCTACAAGGCGATGCTGCTGTATTACAACTGGCTGGCCGACCAGATCGGCCGCAACGTCCCCCTCGATAAAATGGTGCAGACCCTGCTGGGGGCGAACGGCGGGACATTCAAGGTGCCGCAGACGAATTATTATCAGAACGAAACCGACACGCTTAAAGTCGCCGAGAACGTGGCGCAGGTCTTCATGGGGATGCGCGTGCAGTGCGCCCAGTGCCATAATCATCCATTTGACCGCTGGACGCAGGACGATTACTACAGTTTCGCCGCATTCTTTTCGCAGGTCGGCCGCAAGGGGGGCGAGGATTACCGCGAAACGATCGTCTTCAACTCGGGCGGAGGCGAAGTGGCTCACCCGGTCGGCGGACGCGTCATGGCTCCCAAGTTTCTGGGGGGCGGGCCGGCTGACGTTGCGGGAAAGGACCGCCGCATCGTCCTGGCCAATTGGCTGGCTTCTCCGCAGAATCCGTACTTCGCCTCCAATTTTGCCAACCGCGTGTGGGCGCATTTCTTCGGCCCGGGAATCATCGATCCGGTCGACGACGTGCGGATCAGCAATCCGGCTTCGAATCCCGAGCTTCTGGCCGAGTTGTCGAAGCGATTCACCGCCACCAACTACGATTTCAAGCAGCTTGTGCGCGACATTTGCCGTTCGCAGACATATCAGCGTTCGACAGCCCGCAACGAAACCAACATGCAGGACGAAAAGAACTTCGCCCATGCCAACCTGCGGCGGATCAAGGCCGAATCGCTGCTCGATTGCATCAGCCAGGTGACGAACACCAAAGACAAATTCCAGGGGTTGCCCCTGGGCGCCCGGGCCGTGCAGATTGCCGACGGCAATACTTCCACCTACTTTCTGACGACGTTCGGCCGCGCGACGCGCGAAACCGTCTGTTCTTGTGAAGTCAAGATGGAACCGACGCTCTCGCAGGCGCTGCACCTGCTGAACGGGGACACGGTGAACAACAAGATCCAGGCTGGCGGGATCATCGACAAGATGATCGCCGAAAAAGTGGAACCGCTGGCGATTGTCGAACGGCTGTATATTGCCGCTTTGGCCCGTAAGCCCACACTGCAGGAATTGGAAACATTCAAGCCGATCGTCGCTTCTCCCGCCGACCTCAAGAAAAACCTCGACGACCTGTTCTGGGCGCTGCTCAACAGCCGCGAGTTCATCTTCAATCACTAATGCCACGCCGAGTCAGTCTCATGCCACGTCAGACAGCTTCTCGTTCCCACGCTCTGCGTGGGAACGCACGTACCGACGCTCCGCGTCGCGTCGGTCTTGTTTATCAGCGGCTGCTCCCAGTGCGGACACTCCTGGCAGCCCGCGCCGATCGGCACTCGACGCAGAGCGTCGCGACGTGCGTTCCCACGCAGAGCGTGGGAACGAGGTTGCTGGCGTTGCTGGGCCTGCTCATCGTGGCGGCGTCGGTCGCCTCCGCCGAGGAGGCCAAGCCCGCCGAGAAAATCAACTTTCAGGACCACATCCTGCCGATCTTTCGCGCCAAGTGCGGCACTTGCCACTCGGCCGGGGAAGCCAAAGGGGGGCTCGTCCTCGAGAACTTTGCCGGGTCGATGACGGGCGGCGCCTCCGGCCCGGTCGTCGAAGTGGGTGACCTCGACGGCAGTCGCCTGTGGGCCCTGGTGTCGCATAAAGAACAACCGGCGATGCCGCCGAAGGAACCCAAGCTCCCCGACGAAACGCTGGCCCTGATCCGCAAGTGGATCGAGGGGGGCGCGCTGGAAACCAAAGACAGCGTGGCTAAAGTCAAGAAGAAGGCCTCGCTCACGCTGGGGACGATCGACGTTTCGACCGACAAACCCCAGGGTCCGTCGGCCATGCCCGAAAACCTGACGACCGAGCCTCTGGCGCTGTCGCCGCGCGGCAATGCCGTCACGGCCCTCGCCGCCAGTCCCTGGGCGCCGCTGCTGGCAGTATCCGGTCACAAGCAGGTTCTGCTCTATAATTTAGACGATTTCACGCTGGCCGGTGTGCTCCCCTTCCCTGAAGGGACGGTCCACGTGCTGCGCTTCAGCCGCAACGGGTCGCTGCTTTTGGCTGCGGGAGGTCGCGGCGGGCAATCAGGGCGTGTGATCGTGTTCGACGTGAAGACCGGCGGTCGCGTGTTCGAGATCGGTGCGGAATCGGATGCCGTGCTGGCGGCGGACATCAGCCCCAACCACGGGCAAATCGCGCTCGGCGGCCCCAAGAAAATGGTTCGCGTGTACTCGACGGCCGACGGCGAGCTGATGTTCGAGATGAAAAAGCACACCGACTGGATCACCGCCATCGAGTTCAGTCCCGACGGAGTCTTGCTGGCCACCGGCGACCGCTCGAACGGGCTCGTCATCTGGGAAGCCAACACGGGACGGGAGTTTTACGTGCTGAACGCACACACGGCGGCTATCACCAGCGTGAGCTGGCGCGTCGACGCCAACGTCCTCGTGAGCGCCAGCGAAGATACGACCATCCGACTCTGGGAAATGACCAACGGCTCGCATGTGAAAGGGTGGGGCGGGCATGGCGGCGGAGCGGCGTCGGTTCAGTTCCTGCGCGACGGACGCATTGCCTCCAATGGCCGCGATCGCGTGGCCCGCATCTGGGACCAGAACGGCGCGGCCGTCGTGACGTTTCCAGCGCAGAATGACCTGGGCCTTAAAGTCGCCTATTCCGAACCAGTGGGCGCGGTCATCACCGGCGACTGGACCGGCGCCGTGCGGATTTTCGCGGCCGACGGAAAAGAACGTGCCGCGCTCGTCACCAATCCTGCGCCGCTCGCGGCGCGCCTGGAAGCCGCGACGCAAGTCGGCGCCGCAGCCCAGGCTACCGCCGCACAAACCGCAGCCCAATTGGCCGCGCTCCAGAAGGTCGTCGCCGATAAGAAAACGGCTGCCGCAGCTGCCGTAAAGGCCGCGACGGACGCGGCGGCAGTTTTAGCCGCGGCGACCGCCGCCAAAGCCGATGCCGACAAACTCGCCGTCGCCAAGACCGAGGCATTCAAAGCTGCGGAAGCCGCCCTGGCCAACGCCGTCGCGGCCCTCGAAAAAGCCAAGATCGAGAAGGAAACAGCGGAAAAGGCCGAAGACAAGAAAGACGTGCCCGTCAAGACAGACGCGTTCCAGGCCGCCGAAAAGGCCCAAGTCGCTGCCAAAGGCGCGTTCGACGCGGCTAATGCCGAGAAGGCTGCCGCGGAAAAAGTCGCGATTGATGCCGCGGGCAAGCTCAAAGCCGCCACCGACGGCGCCGTGGCATTGAAGGTGGCCGCAGACAAAGCCGTGGCCGAGATGAACCCGACCCCGGACATGATGAAAGCGATTGAAGCGGCCGCTGCTGCCGCCAAACAAGCAGCAGACGCCGTGCCGCTTAAGAATGCCGTCGTCGCCAAGCTCACCGCCGAAAAAGCCCGCGCCGTCGCTGCTTCTGCACCCGCCGCGCAATAGAACAAACGTGTCCGCGAGCGGGGGACGTCAGTCTTGCGATGAGCTGAGTCGCGAGCGCGTCAGGACCGTCACCAATTCCCGACGGAACCGCTCTGGGGTCACTCCTGTCTCTCGCAGAAACTCGCCCGCCGCACACGGTCCGCAGCGCAGCAGCCCCAATAGCAGGTGCTCCGAGCCGATCCAATTGTGCCCCAACTCATCTGATTCGGCCTTCGCCTCCGACAGCAATCGCACCGTCTGCGGGCTGAATGAATGTCTCGCAACTGTGTCTCCCTTGGCACGGGCGGGAAGAATTGCGGAAATTTGGGCCATATTGCGCGGAAGATCGACACCGAGGCCTTTCAGTACGACTCGGACCATTCTCCGCTCGACAGGTGTCGCCATTCCAAACAACACGTGTTCTGGCGTAATCTCTCCAGGCCCCCGGTCCATTGCGCGCTTGCTGGCGGCCAATAGAATATCGACAGCGCAATCCGTGAGATTGAATTCTTCGAAATCCGGGCCAGCGGATCGAACTATCGACTTAACGTCTTGTAGATCGGTCCAGAGCATTGTTCTGACTCCGCCACGCTACCCGCCGGCCATCCAAATAAATCGCCGCCACCATCTCTCCTCAATTTGCGTTCATTGGCGTTTATTCGCGGCTCCTTCCATTGATGCCGACCACAAGTGGAAGCGGATTGCGACCGGCTGATTCAAATTCGGAAATCACGCGCCGGCCTGCAATCCGGCTACGACCGTCTCCAGATACTCGCGCGCCCGCCGCGCCAGTTGATCGATTCTCTCGGGGTCGGTCGGCCGTGCGACGAGCGGCTCGAAAATGTTCTCGCAGCACAGCGGCAACTTCCGTCCCGTGAATGCCACCTGATGCAGCAGGCGATAATGATCGATCTCGCCGAAGCCGGGGCCGCAGTCTTCGTCGCGCGGCCAATTGCGATGGTCCTTGATGCAGAAGCTGCGGACCGTATCGGCACATTTCTCGAGGTCCGGGATCGGATTGACATTCAGATAATCCATGACATTGCCCGCGTCGTAGTTGACGGCGATTCCCGGATCGTTCACGTCGCGGACGATCTTCGCACAGGCCTCGCCCGTCCCCGTGCTCCCGCCATGCTGCTTGACGACGATCGTCACGCCGTGGTCCCGGGCGATCGGGCCGAGCTCTTTGAACCGCGCCAGCCACAACTCGGCTTTGCCCCCTTCCGTGTGGCCGAAGGTCAGCACCTGCGAAATCCCGGCGGCTTGGGCCTGCTTGATGCGGGCCGTGAGCACCGGAACCGCATCCACGTTCTCGGGATAGACCATCGAAAACAGCATCACCGGCTCCAACCCCAGGTCGCGGCAGCGAGCGCCCAATACTTTCGCGCGGTCCGGCGCTGCGTCGGCGGCCAGTACCGGTGAATTGCGTCCCCCCTCGTCTTTGTGCGTCGTGCCCCAGGCAACGTACCTGTAACCGGCTTGCCGAATGCCTGCCAGCGCCCGACTCAAAGGAAACTGTGAATAGGGAAGCGTCATGCAGGCGATTCGAAATTCGGTGGGCTGGCCGGTTTTCTTCTGTTGCCCCTGGGCCGGCTGATCGTGTGCTGACGCGCCTCGAGACGCGAGCCACGCGCCGCATAGTCCCCGCGCACCACTTCGCAGGAACGCGCGACGATCAATGCGACACGGGCCATCGGAGTTTCGCTGCATGGCGATTTTCACGGCAGGAACCAGAACAATTTCTGACGCGCGGCCGGCTCCAGCGGGGCGGCGTATTCGCTGATCTCGAACACCTCGCAGAATTCGATACGCTCGCCCCGATTCGCGCCATATTGCTCGATCAACCGCTCTCGATTCCGCTCGGCCCGTGGTGCGATCTTCGCCGCATACCAGCTTCCAAGCCATGCCAGCCGTTCGGGCGCCGTCTCCGGCACGTCTTCCGACCGCCGCTCGTTGTAGGGAATCCACTCGAAAAACTGCGAGTGATGTCGGGCCATCATCTGTACGATCGTCTCCATGCGGTCGGTGACGTCGAGCACGACGTCTGCTCGGAGCGGCGCCGGACGCGTGAACAGATCGGGCAGGTAACCCACGATCGGGTCGCGGCGGAGAATCGGCGTGTCGGGACAGATCGGCGGCACCGTGACGAGGTACGACGCATCCTGCACCGCCTGCCCGACCGCCCGGTGATCGGGATGATAATCATTCTGCCGGTGCGTCAGGACCAGGTCGGGAGCGAACGTGCGCAGCTCGCGGATGACCTGTTCGCGTAATTCGATCGTCGGCAACAGCCGGCCGTCCGGGTTGTTCCAGACATCGTAAGTCGCGCCGATGACTTCGCCCGAGCGGCGAGCTTCTTCGCGGCGGATGTCTGCCAGCTCCTTTCCCGAAATGCGGAAGTGCCCCGATCGGCCGTCGGTCACCGAGACCATTTTCACGACGTGCCCTGCCTCGCGGTAGATCGCCGCCAGCCCGCCGGCGTGATATTCGGCATCGTCAGGATGAGCGCCCAGGATCAGCAGTCGCAAGGGAGTCGATGACATGTGGCACAATCGGTGATTTGAGACAATGAGATTTCGTGTTCCGCACGATTATACCCGGATCGTGCCGGCCGAATAGTGTTGCTGCCGGCAGGTAAGAAAAGCAGCCGGGGCACTTTCTCGGAACGCCGCGCGGGCGTATGCTGGTGTTGCCACCGAAGGACCACTTTGACACGACAGTCAACCCGCAGTTTCACCCGCCAGGAGTTTGCAACATGCGTCAACTGTTTCCATTTCATTCGACCGCGCCGCTCAAAATCACGGCCTGGGCGGCGCTGGTTCTGGGGACGACGTTCGTCGTCCGGGGAGCTTTCGTGGACGAATACAAAAGCGGAATTGTCTGGCCCGAGCCGCAGGTGATCGATCCGGGGCCCATCGGTGGGCCTCCCTCCGACGCCGTCGTTCTGTTTGATGGCAAAGACCTCTCCAAATGGGACCAGGGAGACAAGTGGGAAATCACCGACGGCTACGCCGTCTCGCGCGAGTCAGGCATCACCACCAAAGATTCATTCGGCGACTGCCAGTTGCACGTCGAATGGGCGACTCCCGCAGAAGTCACGGGGCAGGGACAAGGCCGCGGCAACAGCGGCATCTACCTGATGGGCCGCTACGAATTGCAGATTCTCGACTCATACGACAACAAGACGTACTTCGACGGTCAGGCGGGATCGATCTATAAACAGCATCCGCCGCTGGTCAACGCCTGCCGCAAGCCGGGGTTCTGGCAGGCCTACGACATCATCTTCACCGCGCCGCGATTCGACGAGTCTGGCAAGGTCGTCAAGCCGGCCTACATCACGGTCTTCCAGAACGGCGTCGTCGTGCAGAACCATTTCGAGTTGCTGGGGGGCACGTTCTACGATCGACCGCCGGCCTACGAGGCCCATCCGCCGAAAGGCCCGATTCATCTGCAGTTCCACGGCAATCCCGTTCGCTTCCGCAACATCTGGATCCGCGAGGTCGCCGAGATGGAAGGAAAGAAGCCGCAGGAGTGAAGGGGCGCGGTTCGTGCCGGGCGGCCCACGTATGGGAATTGCGAATTGAAAAATGAGAATTTGAAATTGAAAATTGACGGTTTCTGCTCGTCCATTTTTCAATTTGCAATTCTCACCACTCGCGCGCGTCGCATGATCAAACGCGGGCCGGGACAATCATCATGACGACTGGCGGGCAGAGCCCACCCGACAGCGCTCTGCAACGCGTCTCGCGCGGGTGTCTGTCGCTGCTGGGCATGGTGTTCCATCCGCTCGGGCGATTCTGCGGGTCGCTGCTGAACGACTTGCGCACCCCGACGCGCCTCGACAAGGGGCTGGTGCTCGTTCTGCCCGGCATTGAAGGCGAGAGTCTTCTCAATCACAACATTGCGCGCGGCCTGGCAGACGGCGGAGTCGAATCGGCCATCGAGATTTTCGACTGGACGACCGGCGTCATCCTGCTGTTTCTCTATCAATTGCGAGGAAACCGCCGACACATCCGTCAGGCCCAGCGGCTCGTCGAGCGGATTGTCGCTTATCGGCAATCGCATCCGGGCCGGCCCGTGCATCTCGTCGGCCATTCGGGAGGCGGGGCGATGATTGTGCTGGCGCTGGAGCGGTTGCCGCCGAAAGAAAATGTCACATGCGTCATCCTGCTGCAATCGGCGCTGTCGCCCGACCACGATCTCACGGCCGCCCTTGAGCGGACCGAGCGCGGGATCTGGAATATTCGCTCGGCGCTCGACGTGTTCTTTCTCGGCGTCGGAACCTGGATAACGGGTACGCTCGACGGACGGCACCATGCGGCCGCGGGAATGGTCGGATTTCGCCAGCCTGCCGGATTGGCTCCGACCGCACAGGAACTCTATGCGAAAAAACTCCATGACCTGGCATTTCGGCCGGCGATGATCGCCGACTTCCACGTGGGCGGGCATCTCTCGGTCACGAGCCGACCGTTTCTGGCGAAACACGTCGCGCCGCTCTTGATCGCCGTGGAAACCGCATGAGGCGCCGCCCCTTTTACGAGCGGAACATTCAGGGTTTCGCCAAGGTTCCTTCCGCCCGGGTTTCTAATATCCCACCAGCAAAACGCCGTACAGCGGCAATTTCAGCCGGTCGCTGGCATACAGGATGTCGAAGAATCGGGCCACCTTCTCGAAATCATTCTCTCCCTTGTGGCTGTTCCTGACGGCGATCGCCACATAATACACCTCGTGCATCATGCACGCCTCGAACAGGTCTTTGAGGAATTGATTGTTCGCGACGGCCCGGCCCGCTTCGACCTCGACGACAAAGCCTTCGTCCTCATGAAAGGCATCCGCATGAAAATATTTTTCGGTCTTGCCCCTCAGCCCGAATAACACCGGCACCAGCACTGGCCCTTCGGTCTTGTCGCCATTCTCGACTCGAAAGCCGACCTGCGTCAAATGCGGTTCGACGCGCATCAGCACATCGTGGCTGCTGAGCTCGTGTTTCGCAGAATCGATGGCCGCGGCCTCGGTTTCGAAGGCATTGATGACGGACGCCGTCAGCATCGAAGGCCGCCGCGATTTCGGGTAATACAGCCAATTGATCATGCATGCGTCCTTTTGGAGACGGGCCCACGATCCAGAGAACGTCAAGTTGCGGCCTGAGAATCAGCCGCAGATTGAAGAAAGAACGGGAGTGCCGTGAAGAAACTGAACTCGAAGACGAGCAGCATCGATCCCTGATAACGATATACTATACTGACCAGAGAAAGAGGTTGCGGCAAGCCGCTGTTGTCGAGAAAAGCCCGCGATTTCGCATTTCAATTTTCGAAAGTGCGGGTTGGGTGGCAGAACTCGGCCCACAAAAACCGGACGCATTTTCGCGGAGCTCCGTGATAACCCGTGCCAACGTCCAAGACCGTGCGTCAACTTGCACTGGCCCTGCCGAACGCCGCGGAGCGGCCCTCATATGGGACGCCCGGGTTCTTCGTCCGCAAGAAACTCTTCGTGCGAATATTGCCCGATGAAGATCTGGCAGTCTTCAAGATCGACTTTGATCGCCGGGATGTGCTGATGAAGTCCGATCCGCAGGCTTACTTCATCACCGATCATTACCGGAATTACCCGATGATGATCGTGCGGCTCTCGAGCGTCGATCGGTCTGATCTGAAGGAGCTCATTGAGAACGCCTGGCAGTTTGCGTCCGAGTGATCGCTGCCCCGAGTGGGAACGGCCGACTCGCCGGCCAAATCAGGGACCGCTAAATGACGTACAGCAAGATGGCGGCATAAGTGCAGGCGCTCGCCGCCACGACCAGCAAATGCCAGACGGCATGAAAATAACGCCGGCGTTCGTCATGGCACAGAAATACCACACCCAGCATGTATAAGGCGCCAGAGGCAACCACCAGCGCGGTACAGCCGGCGGGCATCGAGGTCAGCATCGGCTTGGCCGCGACGACCGGGAACCACCCCATGGCCACGTTGAATCCCACAGACACCGAATTCACCCGATGGCCCCGCAGCTTGACCCAGGTCGCGTACAGCGCAATCCCCCACATCGCAGGCAGCATCCAGCCCCAACCTTGGGGCAGCAAATAGCGGACGAAAAAGGGGCTCGCGCTCCCGGCGGTCAAGAGATAGATCGCCGCCTGATCGAGCGTGCGAAAAAACTGCCGCAGCCGGGGCAGGCCGACGACGTGCGACAGGGCCGACATCGTGAAGACCCCCGTCAGCGAAACGGCAAACGAGGCGCAGGCCAGCGTCATCAAGGCGCTGCCGCGCTGCGCGGCCGCCGCGATCAGCCCTACCGCCCCCGCGAGGCTGACCACCGCCGCGACTCCGTGAGTGAGCCCATTCGCGAGTTCGTCGGCCGGACTCAGGAGCGGCGGATATTCGAAGAATACGCCCGGCAGCGGCGCGCGTCGCCGCACGAACCGCGTCTGTGCGGCCACGAGCCCGCGATACCATCGAGCGCGGTAAGAACGACGCGACGAAATCTGTGCCATGCTGATCCTGGATCGAAAAACTTGACGTACCGGCACATTATCAAAACATCAGCAACCGGGCGAGACGAGTTCGCGACTCTCGACTCGCCCCGTTTCATCGCGTCTCGTCTCGTCCCAGCGAGCCGCGGGGTTTATCCCCGCGGGATCAGCGTGAGTCGAAACTGAGGCCGAAAAATTAAATCGATCTGGCAGGGGTCATTTTGCGAACCATCGCGTGCGCCCTTTTTCCATGCTCCCCGCCGATCCCGCTCTTTCCCTGAAAATCCCAAAGTGATATGAGCACGCCCCGTTCGGCGGGCCACCGCACTCCACAGACTGGAGTCGCGACCTGCAGCGCATCGGCTGCAAACAGGGGTTCGCCGGCTTTCAATCGGGAACCGCGACCATGCGAACTGCGATCTCCGTGCTTTTGATCGGGCTGGCACTGGCGCCCTGCGCGAATGCTGCCTCTGCCGACGACGACGAAATCGTGCGCGACCCGCGCAACATCGTCTTCGAGGGGGTGAAGTCGTTCGACCCCGACGCAATCCGGAAGCGATTGGCGATTGATATCGACGTCCAGGTCGCCGGCCATCCACAAAATGCCCTGGCGAACTATCTCCAAAAACTGGAAGAAGTTTTGCGCTCCGGATATCGCACGAGCGGCTTTCAGTCAGCCACCATCGAGGCCAGATTCGATCCGAAGCGGCGCCGGGTCATTGTGCGCATTCAGGAAGGTCGGCGGTCTCGATGTTCCAAGATTCGGGTGGCCGGGCTGGATCACGAGGAGAGCCAAGAGCTCGTCGCAGAGCTGATCCAAGAGGTTCCGCCGGCCAATGCCGTCCCCCTCGTGGTGGCACGGGACGACGGCACGACGCGGACTGTCTGGGAGACGCCGACCGGCAGCCCGGCGAAGTTGCTGAACCCGGCCTGGATGGTCGGCGAACCGTTTCCATTCGACGGTTCGCTGGAAGCCAGAGTCGAGAAGAGATTGACGCAATGGTTCGGGGGCCGCGGCCGTGTGCTCACCCGGTTCCATGTCTGGTTCCGAATCGAAGACGGTTCTGATGACGCAAACCTGGTCGTGGCCGTCGATGATCCGGGAGTGCCGGCGACGATCGGCGAGATTGAAGTCCAGGGTGCCGCGATCAACACGCCGGAAAATGTGTTGGAATATCTGGCAATTCGCCCCGGGATGCCATTCGATGGACGCATCGAGGCGCGGCTGCAGCGCCGCTTGTGGGACTCGGGCCGTTTTATCAGCGGGGAGTTCAAAAAAGCCGTTCCCGTACGCACCGGGACCGGGGCTCGCGTCGATTTGACGTTGATCGTCTCCGAGCATCCCAAGGCCACGCCGCTGGCAACTCCATTCGCGCCCTATCAGCAGGCGTTGCTCAAGCTGCGCGACTGGGTCGTGCAATGGACCGAAGAAATCCACGACGAAGACCTGGTCTTCGATGCGCAGGTCGATTCGTCTTTTTTTGACGAGGAACAGACAGACACGAAGTCGAGACCACACGCTCTGGGGAAGATCTACGACTTGCACGTCGTCGCTTCGCCTGGGAAGGGCCTGATGATCTCGGTCGATTGCCAACGGCATGGGAAGTCGATCTTCGCCCAGACGTTTATCGTCCGCGGTCGGCAAGTCATCTTTTATTCGCCGCTGACTGAAACGCATCTGGAGATCGAGCACTCGAATACAACGCAACTGACTGCATCCATCGCCATGTCCGTTTCGAAGCCCAAGTCGCCCAAGGATTGGGGAACGTCCATCAACATGGCGCTCCCGGTCAAATGGCTGTCGTCGGGCAATGCCACCCCCGTCAAGTTGAAGGCCGAACTGGCGCCCTTGTCAGTCCTGTTGACGGGCATGTGGATGACCGGAGTGGAATGTAAAAGTCGGGCCGGCATTGTCACCGTGCGAGCCGAGGGATGGGACTTCCAGATCGATGAAAAAACAGGGAGACTTGTGCGGTTCCAAGCCGATTTGAAGGACCTGGGAAAGATTCGCTGCCGGCTGGTCCGCGGGGAGCTGAACAAAGAATTCGAGCGGCAAGATCGCCTGCTGGCGCATTCGTCCAACGTCTACGACGCAAAGGAATCAACCAAATCTTTGGCCGTTTATTGGATCGACGAATACCGTCGAATCATCCAGGACAAACGGTCGCCCGACGAGCAACAATCGCTGGCGGCGCTCCACAAGCTGTGCCAGCATTGGCCGATCGAATCGGTGGGCACATTGTTCGATCAGTTCGACGCCGTCGACAGGTCCCCCGATGCGTTCGCGCTGCCGACGAAGCAGATCCAGGGGGGGCATCCCGTCTTGTCGATGTTCAATTTCGATGGCGCCGGAACATTGGCAGGATACCTGTTGCCGATCTATCGCGAGCTTGTGCCCCGAGAGGGCTGGTTCTGGCCCCTGGGGCGCGACGGCCTGTTCGCCTTGATCGGCCGACAGGCCGGAACCTGGGAGCAGATCGGCCAATACCGGCAGCTCGTCGATTCGGGCCCGTTCGGCCATCTGATGGGCGCCGTGGCGCTGGCCCCCTTCAGTCCGAGAATATCGCAGCAACTGGCGAGCCACGCGCTCCAGCGACTGTCCGTGAAGTCGTTGCGGGCCGACTATGCCCCGCTGCTGGCGGGCGATTCGTGGCTCGGGCGAAACTTGCTCTCGCTGGCCCAGGCGCTGCGACATCTCGACGACTCGGAAATCCGGGCGCTCGTCCGACTGCTTCCCGACGAACCGCATCACCCGCAAATCACCTACAGTCTGTTGTTGCTCAAGGCCGATCCTCGAATGCCTGTTCATGACGTTCTGCCGTTCGTTTGCGACCAGCTCTGGAAGAGCACGATGAAGCCTCCCGTCGAAACGGCGCTCAAAGCGCTGGCCGCCGGTCAATCGCTGGAACGTCCGCGGCTCATCAAAGACGTTAAAATCAAGCGAACATCCGGCTCGAATTAGGTCGGCCTTTCCGGTAGGGTAGACGCGGCTCGACCAACGAGAAGCCCCGCTGATTGGCAGGGCGGGCTGCCGCGATCCGGGTCGACGCACCGCGCGAGCGAACCGCTATGAAACCCGATAACGCTCGTTCCGACAGTACTCCAAGACCGCGGCTCGTGCCGGACGAGCCGTTTCCCTCCTACTCATACGTCTCCGGCAGATTTCCCCATCCGACGCGCGACCCAGCAGGGCACAGCTACGGTATCGTACCTGTTTCTTCCCCCGTACCCGACGCGAAATCTTGGCGCGATTGCCGTCCGTATTTGTTCGGACTCGATCTCTTCAACCACGGCTATTACTGGGAAGCGCACGAAGTCTGGGAAGGTCTGTGGCACGCAGCCGGCCGATCCGGCCTGACAGCCAACTTCATGCAAGCGCTCATCAAGCTGGCCGCGGCCGGAGTCAAAGCGCGCGAGGCCCGCCCCGAAGGGGTCCGCCGCCATTCCCGCCGGGCCGCCGAGCTGTTCCAGCAGGTCGCCCACCAGCTCGCGGAGGGTCAGTCGTCCTATTTCGGCCTCTCACTTCCCCAGCTCATCGCTTTCGCCACCGACATTGAGAATGGATCGTGCACGCTGAACGGCCTCACCGGCGCCCCGGTCGAAATCGTCTTTTGCTTCGTCCTTCGACCGGAATGACTTTCCTCGACTCGATTGAAAGGCGCAACAGTTCAATCGAGTGGATGCCAATCAAGTTAGGAAAAAGCGCGCTATAAGCGTTGTTGCCACGACGAGCGTAGGGAAATCACGAAAACATCATTTCACGGGCAGATTGGGAAATCTGCCCTTACGGACATTCGCCGTTTTTCAGCGGAATCCATTTTTTTTCAGTTTTCTGCTTGACAGTTAAGACGAAATGTCTTTAATGTAGTCGATGTTGGAAATACATCATTTCCTGCTTCGTCTTTCTCATTCGTTGTTCGGATTTCGTTGTTCGATTTTTCTCATCTCGTTTTCTCTATCGGTTTTTCTCTTCTAGGGACTTGTCATGGTCAGACGCATCATTCCAGTACTGCTTGCCGCAGTGTTGGGGATCGCGGCAGGCGATAGGGTCCAGGCGCAGTCCACGGGCGGCGTCGCCGAACGCGCCTCGAAACATCCTTCCGATCAATTGGCCCAATGGATCGACTCTCGCTTCTCCGATCTCTGGAAAGAAGCCGGCGTAGAGCAGCAGGGCGCCGTCGATGACGCCACCTACCTGCGCCGCGCGTACCTCGACCTCGTGGGGACGATTCCCAGCGTCGCGCAGGCGCGAGATTTTCTCGCCGACGAATCTTCGCAAAAGCGCTCGCGACTGGTCGAGCGGCTGATCGCCGAGCCCCGCAGCAGCGCCCACCTGTCGCGCGTGTTTCAGCGGATCATGGTTCCCAACGGCAGCCCGGGCATCATGTTCGCGCCGCAATTGGGGAATTGGCTGCAACAGCAATTTGCAGCGCGAGTTCCATATGACAAACTCGCCCGCAATCTGATCACTGCCAACCCCAATGCACCCTTCCCCGGATTTGTCGGGCCGGGCCAGCCTGCTGTGCGCAACGGCTCGGCCGGGGCCTTTTACCGTGCCGTCGGTGGCACGCCCGACGCCGTCGCCAGCTCGATGAG
This sequence comes from Planctomycetaceae bacterium, assembly GCA_036501235.1. Lineage (GTDB taxonomy): Bacteria > Planctomycetota > Planctomycetia > Planctomycetales > Planctomycetaceae > JACQFH01. The sequence goes on along the minus strand of DASYAR010000681.1, from coordinate 17,065 downwards.
CCGCGTGTTTCTCGGTGTGCGAATCGGTTGCGCCAAGTGCCACAATCATCCGTTTGCCGAATGGCGGCAGGACGACTTCTGGGGCATGGCCGCATTTTTCGCCAGCGCCCCCATGACGCCCCAGCCCAACGCGCAGGGAGACCTCAAGGCCGAAGACACCAAAGTCACCACCATCAAGCCGATGGACAGCGAAAAGGTATACACAGTGCGGTTCCTGTGGGCCGACGACGCGGCCCAGGTGCCGAAAGACAAAACTCCACGGCAGCTTCTGGCCGACTGGCTCGTTTCCAAGAACAATCCCAATTTCGCCGCGACGGCCGTCAATCGCGTCTGGCAGCAGTTTTGCGGTCAGGGATTGATTCCGCACGTCGACGATCTCGACCAGGCCACTCCCAAGCAGCGCAGCGTGGTGCTCGACGACCTGGCGCGGCAATTTGTCGAGGCCGAATTCGACCTGCAATGGCTGATCGAAGGGATCTGCAAGAGCCGCGTCTATCAGCGGCTGGCGGCCACCGGAGACGATCCCCCTCCCGATTCCCCCTTGGCGATCCGCCGTCCGCTGAAGAGCCTCAGCCCACAGCAGGTTTTCGATTCGCTCGAACAGGCGTTGATGTTGCCCGTGGGCCGCAATGACGCCCAGAGCGCCCGCCACAATTCACAGGGGGCCACTCTGATGCAGCGCCTGAACGAGGCCTCCAGCGACGCGCCCGATCAATTCAAATCGGGAATTCCGCAAGCGCTGGCGATCATGAACGGCGTTTTGGTTTCGAATGCAACCGAGCTCGACGACAGCCGGACTCTGCGGGCCGTCGTCGATGCACCGTTCCTCGAGGCGGGCGAAAAAGTCGAAACGCTGTATCTGGCGGCACTGACGCGCAAGCCCGAAGCCCATGAGCGTGAAAAAATGCTCTCGTACCTGGCCGGCTACGCCGACAAAGACGATCGCCGCCGCGCTTATACCGACATTTATTGGGCGCTGCTGAACAGCCCCGAATTCATCCTCTGCCGCTGAAGTATTATCCGGAGCAGAATCATGAGCCGTTCCTTCGAATTCTCGCGACGCGATTTCCTCAACATGAGCCTGGCGGGCGCGCTGGGGGTGTCTTACTCAGGCTGGATCTCGGCCCTCGCCCGCGGCGATTCCAAAGTTCGAAACCGCTCGTGCATCCTGCTGTGGATGACGGGGGGCCCCAGCCAGACCGACACCTTCGACCTCAAGCCGGGGCATAAGAACGGCGGACCGTATAAAGAAATCGATACGGCCGTTCCCGGCATGAAGATCAGTGAACACCTCCCCGGACTGACCGCCCATGCCAAAGATATGGCGATCATTCGCAGCATGACGTCGAAGGAAGGCGATCACGGGCAAGCCACGCACATGCTGCTTACCGGCTATCGCGAGCAGGAAGCCGTGCGCTATCCCGAGCTGGGCTCGATCATCTCGAAAGAACTGGGCAAACCCGACAACGAGCTGCCCAATTACGTGAGCATCAGTCCGTTCCGCTTCTCGAATGCGGGGGCCGGCTTTCTTGGTCCGCAGTATTCTCCGCTGGTCGTCACGGGAGACAGCGATAATCCGCAGGCGCGAGCCAACATGTCGGTGGAAAACCTGCTTCCGACGAACGGGCGAACGGTCGAATCGTTGCAAGGGCGTTTCGAGCTGCTCGATTTCATGCAGTCGAATTTCGCGAAGAAGTACAAAGGCGAATCGACCGAGGCACATCGGGCGAACTATCAGCGGGCCGTGCGAATGGTCAAATCACAGGGTAAAGCGGCGTTCAAGCTGGAAGACGAGCCGGCCGAATTGCGCGACGCCTACGGGCGCAACCGCTTCGGCCAGGGGTGCCTCCTGGCCCGCCGGCTGGTCGAACGCGACGTGCCGTTCGTTGAAGTCACGCTCACCGGCGCCAATTCGAATTGGGACACGCACCAGAACAACTTCGACCTCGTCAAACAGCTCTCGGGCATTCTCGACCCGGCGTGGTCGACGCTGATGACCGACCTCAAGCAGCGCGGCCTGCTCGACACGACGCTCGTCGTCTGGATGGGAGAATTCGGCCGCACGCCGGTCATCAATCAGCAGAGCGGCCGCGACCATTTCCCGATGGCCTGGTCGACGGTGCTGGCGGGCGGAGGCATCAAAGGCGGGCAGGTTTTGGGGAATACGGGTGAAGACGGCATGCAGGTCAGAGACCGTCCGGTCGCCGTGCCCGAGTTCCTGGCCACGATCTGCGGGGCCTTGGGGATCGACCACACGAAAGAAAACATTACCGAAGAAGGCCGGCCCATTCCGATCATCGATCGCGGGGCGAAGCCGGTCGCCGAGTTGCTGTCCAAGCCAGTGGCGTGATCGACCGCCGGATTGAGTTATTGTGCCGAGGGATCGCGTCAACAGATAAGATTTTGAGGCGTCGAACGTATTACCAGGAACAAAGAAAGTAGCAGGCACACTCCGTGCGCCGTCGTTGGCCGTCATTCCGGCTTAAAGCCCACCGGCCGTGCCCCGTGGGTCCCATCGAATTGCAATCAGTTCATTAGGATCGCAGTCGAGAGTTGAAAAGGCAAAAAAGACGGACGGCACACGGAGTGTGCCTGCTACTCTGAGTTGTGTTCGATTCATTAGATGTTCCGTATGAAAACGCTGCTCGTCATCCTGACTGGTCTATCGCTGGCGGTCGCCGCCGGCGCCGATCCGTCTCCGCAGACCGCTCCGGGCAAAGCGACCGTCGTCGCCGCCGCGGCTACTGCGGTGGCCGCACCGCCCCAGAGCGATGATGTGCGCGACGTGCTGCTGATGCTCGACGAGAGTCCTCTGCACATCCGCATTCATCTGTCTTTGGCGGGCGTTGCGCTGACTTCGGCCCGCAACGCCTATGCCGAACGATTGATGAAGTCGCTCGATACCGACGGCGACGGCAAACTTTCCCCCGCCGAGGCCGCGCGTTCTCCCTTGAGCACCACGCGCGGCCGGGTCACGGGCGGGGCCTTCGTCAAATCGCTCGACGGCGACCGTACGAAGACCCATAAGGAAATCATGCAGCAGGTGGAACGCGTGGGGGGCGAAACGGTCGTGTACCGGCAAGACACCTCGGCCTCGAACAACGACCTGGAAGTGTTCAAATTCTTTGACGTCGACGGGTCAGGCTTTATCGACGCGGCCGAAATGGCCGCCGCCGCCGCGAGAATTCTGGAACGCGATCAAGATCAGGACGAGTGCATCAGTTTCCAGGAGTTCCTGCCGCAGCCCGACCCGGAAGAAATGGCGCAGGCCGCGGTGGTGCGTCCAGGAGCCGTAGAACGCCCCGCACCGACGACGGTCGACTTGATTCGCGACGCAGGGCAGCCGTTGCTGCCACGGGATCTCATCAAGAAGTACGACAAGAATCGCGACAATAAATTGACGGCCGCGGAGCTGGGCTGGGAGGTCGAGCGGGTCAAGAAGCTCGACCGCAATTCGGACGGCAAACTCGACGAGCGGGAGCTGGCGGGCATCGCCGCCACCCCGGTCGACCTCGAGCTGGCGATGGACCTCGCCGGGGCCGGCGAGGGGGAGCCGGTGTTCACGATCATCACCACGAGCGGCGAACGGATCGACGACGCCAAACGGCAGGACGTCGTGAAGCTGTCATTTTCCAAGGCCACGCTGACACTGTCGTTCCGCAAGGTCGATTCGATCAAGGCGGCCATTGCCAATGCGATGCAGACATTCAACAGGCTCGACGTCGACGGCAACGGCTATCTCGACAAGCAGGAAACGTCCATGGGAGTCCGTTTCGAGCGGGGGCTGTTCGACCAGTTGGATGCCGACGGCGACGGCAAAATCTTCGGCGAAGAGATGGAGAAATACGTGATGGTCCGCGGTGAGCCGGCGGCGACGACGGCCCGCGTCAATCTGTACGACATGGGGCGAGGTTTCTACGAATCGCTCGATGCCAACAGTGATGGGCGCATCTCGATGCGCGAAATGAAAGGCGCAGGCAAGGCGCTGCAAAAAATGGCCCGCAAAGACCCCCAGAAGTTGACTCCCAGCGACCCTGTTCGCAATTTCCACCTTGAGTTCCTGCGCGGCAGCCTCGTGCTGTTCGGACCGACCGATCAGATGATCGCACAGAACTCCCAGGCGTTCGAGCAGCGCCCGTCGAGCGGACCGACCTGGTTCCAGCGCATGGATCGCAACAGCGACGGCGACCTGACCTGGAACGAATTCTTGGGCCCGCGCGAAGTTTTCCACCGGATCGATACCGACGGCGATGGGTTGATTGACGCCCAAGAGGCGTTCGCCGTGCCTGTCGAGTAAATGCTAGCAAAGACGAACTTCTGAAGAGGTCATGAAGATATGCCGATTCCTGCCAGTCTTGAGAAACGGGTCAACGAAAGCGACGTCGCCGTGGCGAAAGCCCCGGCCGCTCCAGCGCCGTCTTTGTCGAACGACGATGCCGTGGTCGTCGCCCGGCTTCGCGACGCCCGCGCCCGCGTCAAAGAGGAAATGGCGAAGGTCGTCGTCGGGCAGGACGACATCATCGACTTCCTGCTGATTGGCCTGTTGTGCCGAGGCCACGTGCTGCTGCACGGCGTCCCCGGCCTGGGCAAGACTCTCATGGGCCGCACTCTGGCCCGCACGCTCGACATGGAATTCCGCCGCATTCAATTCACCCCCGACCTGATGCCTTCCGACATCACGGGGACCGACGTGATGAAAGAAGACCAGTCGACGGGCCGCCACTCGATGGAGTTCATGCCCGGCCCCGTCTTCACCAACTTCCTGCTGGCCGACGAAATCAATCGCACCCCCCCCAAGACGCAGGCGGCCCTCTTACAGGCGATGCAGGAGCAGGAGGTCTCGGTCGGCCGCCAGACCTATGCGCTCAAACCGCCGTTTTATGTGGTCGCCACGCAAAACCCGATCGAAATGGAGGGGACGTATCCGCTCCCCGAAGCGCAGGTCGATCGCTTCATGTTCAGCCTGAAGGTCAAGTACCCCACAGTTGACGAAGAAGTGAAGATCATCAAGGGGACGACCAGCACGCTGGCAGGCGCCGCCCAGACCGTTTTGAAAAGTGACGAAGTGGTTCGCCTGCAAGACCTCGTTCGCGGCGTGCCGATCGCCGATTCGGTCGTGCGGTTCGCCGCGCGGCTGGCGGCTGCGTCGCGTCCCGGCGAAGTGGCAGCGATCGACGGCGTGCACAAATACATTGCCTATGGCGCGAGTCCCCGGGCCTCGCAATTCCTGGTGCTGGGTGCCAAGGCGCGGGCCATTCTGGCAGGCAAATATCACGTCGACTTCGCCGACATCAAATCGCTGGCGAAGCCCGTTTTCCGGCATCGCCTGGTGCTCAACTTTCACGCCCGCGCCGACGGAGTCGATACGGAAACGATCATCGACCGGTTGCTGAAAGCAGTGCCGCAGGAGGGGTAGGTTTCGCGAAGCGGAGCTTCGAAGCGTGCGTTCCCAAGCGGAGCTTGGGAACGAGTTGTCGTTGGAGATCAAGCGTCATTAGTCATTCGGCATTTCCGCTCTCATGGCCCTCGATACGCGTGAACTGGTCGACCCGGCGTTCTTCTCGCGACTCGATAATATCGAGTTGCGGGCGCGGTCGATCGTCGAAGGTTTTATGCACGGCCTGCATCGCAGTCCGTACGTGGGGTTCAGCGTCGAATTCTCGTCGCATCGCGAATACGTCCCCGGAGACGACCTGCGGCACGTCAACTGGAAGCTGTTTGCCCGGCAGAAACGGCTGTACGTCAAGGAATACAACGCCGAGACGAACCTCAACCTGTACATCCTGCTCGACATCAGCAATTCGATGGAATGCGCGAGCAAGGGGCGCAGCAAGCTGCATTACGGATCGGCCCTGGCGGCGGCCCTCGCGCATCTGGCCCTCAAGCAGCAGGACGCCGTCGGGATCACGCTGTTCGCCGATGAGGTCGTCGCCAGCCTGCCTCCCAAGGCCAAGTCGCACCAGCTCGATGAAATCCTGCGGCTGATCAGCGCCACGCACGCACGGCCCGTTTCCGACGCCGGGCGGGCCCTGCATCAGGCAGCCGAGTTGGCGCGGCACCGTGGCATGGTCGTGGTGATCAGCGATTTATTCGACGACCTGACGCGAATCATGGACGGGCTCGATCACTTGCGCTACTCGAACCACGAAGTTCTGCTGTTTCACGTGTTCGATCCCTACGAGCGCGATTTGCCGCTCGAAGGCAACATTCGTTTTCGCGATATGGAAACGGGTGAAGAGCTGACGACCCATGCCGAAGGGGTCCGCGAATGCTATTTGGCGGCGATGAATCAATGGCGCGACGAAGTGGAGCGCGAGTGCCGCAACCGGGCGATCGACCGCATCGAGCTGACGACTGACGACCCGCTCGATGAGGCCCTGCTGGATTACTTTGTAAAGCGTTCGAAAAGTTTTTGAGGAAGAAATTATCGTAACCCGGCGAGCGGGCACCAATTCCAAGAGAGGTCTCCCTCCGCTGCGTCCGTCTGAAACTGTGATTGCGATTACAAACAAGCCTCTGCCCCCTGCCGGTTTATCCGGCAGGTGAATCAGATTTGCAGGCCATGATCTCAGCCAAAGAATTTCGTTCACCTGCCGCATAAAACGGCAGGGGTCCTGAATGAGACTGAAGACGTCCGTCTAGCCGAAGAATCTCGTTCACCTGCCGGACAAGCCGACAGGGGTCGACAGCCGAATTCGAATAGTGTGTCGTTGGTGGCGGTGGATTTCGCGAAGCAGAGCTTCGAAGTGTGCGTTCCCATGCGGAGCTTGGGAACGAGTTTTTGACGCGTTTTCAGTTTTTGGATTTCCTTAGACATTCGACTTTCGTTATTCGGATTTTGACCCGATGCTCCCCCAATTCGTCCAACCTGGTTTCGCGTGGGCCCTGCTCGGGCTGACGATTCCGGTCATTATCCACCTGCTGTTCCGGCGCAAGAGTCGCCGGGTCGACCTGGGAACGCTACGGTTTCTGCGGATCGTGCTTGAAGAGAACGCCCGCCGCAAAAAGCTGAAGCGCTGGTTGCTGCTGGTCTTGCGATTGACGTGCCTGGCGCTCCTGGCAGGGCTGTTTGCCCGGCCTTATTTACTTGCGCGCGATCAATCCGGCAAAGAGCGGCTGGTGGCCATTCTGATTGATCGTTCCGCCAGTATGCAGCTCAAGGACCATGGGAAGCGGCTGATCGACCTGGCTGTCGACCAGGCCCGCACGGTAATCCAGGGCAGCGGCGACAAAACTCAGTTCGAAGTTGTATTCTTCGATCAGGCCGCGCGCCCGATCGGCGGCAAGCAGGTGGCTGCCGACGGTTCTGCCAAACCCGAGACGTCGCTCGCCGATTTATTATCGTCCCTGAAAGCCCCCGCAACGACGTTCTCGGCCACCAATTACGGAGCCGCGCTGGCGTGGGCCCGCGATTTGTGCCTGAATAGCCCCCACGGCCGCAAAGAATTGTATGTCTACACCGACATGCAGCGCTCGGGACTCGACTGGACGAACGTCGAACCGCTCCCCCCGGAAGTGGAGCTGCACCTGGTCGATCTGGGTCGCACGGCAGTCAACAATGTGGCCGTTACATCAGCGCAGGGGGCCCGGAAGATCGTCCGCCCCGGCGAGCCGGTCGCCATTCAGGCGGGGATCTTCAACGCCGGCCCGTTTCCGCTCGAAAAGGTGCCGGTCGTCCTGACGCTGGAAAGCGGCCCCCGCAAACAAGTGCTCCGGGAGAAGGTCAGCGTCGAACCGCAGGCCTCGGGGAGCGTGACGTTCGAAGTATCGGCCCTGGCCGAAGGCCTGTGGCGCGGAACAGTGCGAATCGAAACCGAGGATGATCTGCCCTTCGACAATCAGCGATTTGTGGGGCTCTTGTGCGCGCCGCCGGTGGGCGTGCTGCTGGCCGACGGCGACCCGCGCGACGTGCCGCAATTGGCAGAAACGTACTTTCTTGAAATGGCGCTGCGACTGGCGCCGTCCGGCCAGACGTTTGCCGAGTCGCCGTTTCGCCCGGTGGCGGCGGCCCTGACGAGCGACGACCGCCTGCCGTCTTTGGCGGCACAGCAAGTCGTCGTGCTGGCCAACGTCGGCGAGCTGGGACGCGCCGATGCCAAATCGCTGGCGAAGTTCGTGGGCGATGGCGGGGCGCTGTTGGTCTGCACCGGCGACCGGGTCGAAAATGTCGGCTTTAGCGCGGCGGCTGCTGCGGGCTTGACCGTCGGCGAAATCGGCGGCATTGTGCGGGCCCACGATCTGCCGCACCGCTTCGACCGCTGGGATGAAGACCATCCGCTATTCGAACCGTTCAACGATCCGCAGCATGGGGACTTGCGACGGTTCGCCTTTAGCGCCTGCACGCGGATCACGCCGGCGGCCGATGTCCACGTCATCGCCTGGTTCCGCGGCAACATCCCGGCGCTCATCGAAAAACGATTAGGGAAGGGACGAGTGCTGTGGTTCACCTCCGCCTGCGATCGGGAGTGGAGCGACTGGACTCGCAGCCGCCTGTACCTTCCCTTCATGCACCAGATGGTGGGCTATCTGGCGGGTCTGACGGGGGGCGGCCCGGTGCGGGATTCGCTGATCGATTCGACGTCTCCGCTGGCGGCGGACGTGGTGCCGGGCCTGTACGAACGCGATGGCTACGCCGAAATCGTTAATACGGGGCCGCGCGAGTCGGAAATCGACCGCTGCACCGAGGAAGAATTCAAAAAACGGTTCCAATTGCCCGCGACCGAAGGCGATGAGGAACAAAAGCCCGAAACGCTGGCTGCCGCGCTCACAGTGGCCGGCGATCTGCGCGACGACGAGAAATGGTATTGGGTCGTGTTTATTCTGGCGGGAGCGCTCCTTGTGGAAGGGTTCGTCGCCAACCGCACTCCTGCGTGATTGCTGTGCTGTCTTTCTGTGCCGTATTTCTGTGGTGGATTTCTGCGGCGTATTTCTGCGGCGTGATTTTTATTCATTCGGAGAGATTGTCATGAGCCAACTGAAAACTCCGCAGGTGTTCGTCCGGCGATTCGATGCGGTCCGCGCGCGAATGCTGCAAGTGCAAATGGCCCGTGCCGTCATCCGCTCGCTGATCCTGCTCGTGTCGGGGCTGGCGCTGCTGGCCGCGATGGACTACCTGTGGGAAGTCCCACGGATCGTGCGCCAGATCGGGCTGTACGGCCTGGTGGCAGGAGTTTCGGCAGCGGCCATCGCCTGGATCGTTGCAGCTGTGCGCCGATCGAACCGTCCGCGGACTGCCCTGGAAATCGAAGAGCGCTTCCCCGAGCTGGGCCAGAGCGTGCGGACCGCCGTGCAGTTCGGCGGGCGCTCGGGCGCTGCTATCGCCGAAGACGGCGTGCGCTCGACCCTCGTCGACGCCCTCGAGGAGCAGGTCGATACCGAAACGGGCCCCTTACCGATCGAGGCCATCGTCCCTACGCGGCGGATGAAGGTTGCGCTGGCCGCATCGGCCCTGTTGTGTGCCGCGCTGGCGGCGCTGTGCGTCACGGATTCCAACTGGAATACGGCGGCGCATCGGGCACTGCTCGAAGAACTCCCGTACACGCGAATGGAAGTGAGCCCCGGCACGATTCTGATCGAGCAGGGGCGCGACCTGATGATCGCGATCGAGCTATCGGGCCGCACCAACCGGCAGGTGACTCTCTTCACCCGCCAGGCCGGCGACGAATCCGCCGACTGGCAGGAACAGCAGGTCGTTGAAGACGACGTGAAACCTTCGGAGAACGGCTCGCTGCGGTATGAAATCCCTCTCACGAAAATCAAGGAGCCGTTCGATTACCGGGTCGTCGCCGGCAAGCTCGCCAGCGACGAATTCCACGTGACGCTGAAATATCCGCTACGAATCGACAAGGTGGAAGTCGCCTTGACCCCGCCCGAATACACGCGCGGCGAAACGACGACTGTGGTCGAGGGCAACATTCAGGCCCTCGAGGGGACGCAGGCGGCGTTCCGTTTCGAGCTCGATCGCGCCCCGGTCGCGGCGAAGGTGCTGCTGGCCGATCCGCGCGACCGCCTGGCCCGCGATGCGGACGAGCAGCCTGCCCCTGAAGAAATCCCCGTGACGATCGACGGCAACGTCCTGACGATGCGACTGGAACTGACGCAAGACAAGGTCTATTCGCTGGCCGCCATTTCGGCTGACGACATGCCGCTTCCGGAAAACAGCTTCCGTATTCGCGTCCGCAAAGACCAGCCGCCAAGCGTCTCGTTCGATTCGCCGCACGAAGCTCTGGAAGTTCACACGCTGGCCGAGGTGCTGATGCGTCTGCGGGCCCGCGACGACTTCGGACTCACCACAGCGGGACTTGTCTTCCAGGTGAACAACGAAGAAGAGCACACGCTGCTTCAGAAAGATTTCGAAGAGGCGCTGGCCGAGGCCGAACAGGAAGCGGCCGACGGCAAGCGGCTCCCCCCCACCACCCAGGCGGTGCTCGACAAACTGCTGCCTCTCGAACACTTCGAGCTGACCCAACGCGACAGTGTCACGTATTACGCCTTCGCTGAAGACAATTTTCCCGGCGGTGCGCGCCGTACCGAGTCGGATCTGCGATTCATCGACATCCGCCCGTTCCGGCGCACGTACAAGCTCTTTGATCCTCCGGACGGCGGCGTTCCCATGGGAGGCAAGCCGTTGCCGCTGCTGGACGAACTGATCGCCCGCCAGCGATTTGCCTTGAACCGCACGATGCAGCTCGCACGGCGCATGCAGAAGGCGCTTGCGGCGGGCAGCGCCGGTCCGGCGGCCAAGGACGATCTGACGGTGGTCGATAATCTGATCGAATTCCAGCAAAAGCTGGCCGGCTCGACCCGCGATCTGGCCGAGGCCCTGCAAGAACGCAATGTCGCCGGCAATGACTTGCTGTTCCAGGCCGAAGAATCGATGCTGGCCGCAGTCGATTCGCTGACTGCCGGAAAATACGACAACGCCGTCTTGCAGGAAAAGGACGCCTTGCACTACCTGATCGAAGGCCGAAACGTGCTGACGATCGCCACTTTAAAGAAGTCCCCGAAGACCCAGGCCGAGCTGCGCGCCTACCAGCGCATGCAGATGCAGAAGCTGCGAAAGCCCAAGGACGAAGACGCGGCCGAGGAAATCGCCTCGCGCTTGCGCGAGCTGGCCGATAAGGAAGAATTCGTTTACGAGACGCTCACCGGTCTCCAGCTCGACGAAGAGATGCCCGGCTCAGGCGGCAGCGGCGGGTCGGGAAAATCCAAGAAGAAACCCGAGCAGCCTCCCGAAAGTAAAAACGAACCTAAAGAAGTTGCTGCGGCCGACCCCCCGGAGGGCCAAACGCCCAACGACGCTGAAAACCCGGAGCAGTCTCCCGGCTCGGACGGCAAGAATGCGTCGGGACAGAAAGGCCAGGATGCGTCCCAGAATGACAAGCCCGCCGACGATACTGCCGACGATGAACCCGGCGAAAAACCGGACGCTGCTCGGTCGCGCGCCGAGCTGGTCGAGACGCAGGCCGACATTGCCGCGGAAGCCGCCGGGTTGCAGGGCCTCGTCGAAAAGTTGAAAGATGTCTCCGAACTGGCCAAGTCGCGGATGACCGAATCCCTCAAGATGGCCGAACGGGCTGCCGGATCGCTTGAACGCGGCGACTCGAAAGACGCCGGCGAAGCGGCCGGAAAGGCGTCTGGGATGTTCCGCGAGCTGGCCCGCAATATCGAAGGGTTGGGTGCGGCAGAGACCAGCCAGAAGATTGCCGCGGCCCGCAACGTCTCGGAAGAGTTGTCGCAGGCTGAACGCGATTTCGCCAGCGCCGTCGATCGTGAACAGCGCGACAGCGCTTCCGGCTCGGAATCTCCGGAAAAGAACGGCAAACGTCGTCCCGGCCAGTCAACGAAGCCGAAGGACGATGAAAACAAGTCTCCCGGCTCGGGAGGCCAGGGAAGCGAAGATCAGGAGAACGCCTCCGGCGGATCGGGCACGGGTTCGAAAGACCGTGCCGACCAGGCCGGCAACGGCGGCGCTGCCGGCGAACAGCGAGCCGAAAAGTTGGCTTCCCGTGCCGAGCGGATCGCCGAGGCGGGCAAGACGCTCGAAGACATCTTGCAAGGCATCACCCGTTCCAATGAACCAGGCGACCGCGAGGCCGTGGCCGGTGTTCAGGAGCTGCTGACCCAGGGGAAACTGGCGGAAGCCGTCAAGCGGCTCGAAGCGCAGGCCCCGGCGCTGCGGGCCGGCAAAGCTCGCGAAACCAGCGCCGAAGCGCGCGACATGGCCGATCGGTTCGAGGCCGGTGCCCAGAGGCTCGAAGGCCTGCATCGCGCGATCGTCGCCCCGCGAATCGCCGACCTGATGAAAGCTGAGCGCGAGGCGGTCGAGCTTCAGGAAAAGCTGGAACGGCTGGAAACGCAGTCGCAAATCGGCGCCTGGCATCGGGAGGCCGACGAGCTCGTCGAGCAGCTCGAAAAGCTCGACCTTGCCGAAGAAGCGCGAGACGAGCTCGTCGAAGCGATGAAGGAGGCCGGCTGGAGCGCCGAGCGCCTGCTCGGCAACTGGGATTGGACTCTTCGTTCCGGTCATTACGGGGCGCCGCTCGTCTATCATCGGTCGATCAAGCACGTCGTTTCGGATCTGCACTCGATCATCCAGGAGTTGATCCTGGGAGATCTGCGCGGATCTGCCGACGAGAACACCCCGCCGCAGTACGAACGGCTCGTCGAGCGGTACTATCAGATACTTTCGTCCGACAAGTGATCGAGACTGGGATAGATCGTGAAATACCTGCCTGATTTTCTCCCCCCCGTCTCGCTGGAAACGGTGGCCGAGTTGGCGATTGCGGCCCTGGCCGTGCTGATCGTCTTGCGGCTGTTGGCCGGCCCGGCGGCGACGATCTCGCGCCGCGCGGGATTGTACGTGCTGCGCGCGGTGATCCTGGCGACGGTGCTCGCGCTGCTCTTCAATCCGGTGCGGGTCCAGGAATTGCCTGGTTCGATCGACGCGCCCGATATCTTCTATTTGCTCGACGCGTCCTCCAGTATGGCGATGGGGACCGGCACCACCCGCTGGGACGACGTGACCGGAATGATCAAAGAGGCCTCAGACAAAGCCGGCGACCGCTCGCATGCCCGGCTCAATCTGTTCCGTTTTGGACAGAAACTCGCGGCGATCGAGCCGTCGCAGATCGGCATGGGCTCGCCGGCTGTTCCCTCGAACGCAACGTCGGCTTCGGCCGCCGGAACCGCAGCCAAGTCGAAGACCCCGCCTCCAGCCAAACCCGCCGATTCGGACACGCAGTTGGCCGCCGCGCTGCGTCAACTCTCCAGCCGGTTCGGCCGCTCGGTCCCTGCGTCGATCGTGCTGTTCTCGGACGGACAGGCCCGCGATGCGGGAGACGTCGAAAAAATCGCAGGGTATTTTTCGCGACTCAAGGTGCCGATTCACGTCGTGCCGGTCGGAGACACCACTCGCGGAGGCGACGTGGCGATCGTCGGCGTCGTCGCCCCCGACCGCGTCCGCCGGTTCTCGCAGGTCGACGTGCAGGTCTTTCTGCGCTCGTACGGTTACGAGGGGCTGAATGCCAGGCTGGTGTTGTCGTCGCTCGGTGAAAACGGTATGCAGCATGAGATCACGTCGACCCCCATCACCCTCCGCAAGGGAATCCAGTCGGTCCCCCTGGCGTTTCAATCCGACGCCCAGATGCGCAAGCTCGAAGTCTCGATCACTCCGCAGAAAGATGAAATCTCGGTCAACAATAACCGGTTTCCCGTCGACATCGGCATCGACCGCACGAAGATCCGCGTACTGTATATCGAAGGCAACGTGACGCGCATGCAGCAGGTGCTGCGCGGCGACCGGTATGAAATGCGCGGCGCCTTTTCAGACTTGCAGGACGCCCTCTCGGAAGATCCCGACATCGAATGCGTCGTTCTCATGGCGTTTCCCGGCTCGACCGACCTCAGGCGTGTCGCGGGGGCCAGCACCGCCGTCGATCGCGGCTTTCCCGACACGGTGGCCGAGCTGTCGGCATTCGACTGCATCGTTCTCAGCAACGTCTCGGAGAACGCGATCTCCGAGAAACACCAGAAATGGATCGATAACTGGGTGAATCAGCGCGGGGGTGGGCTGTGCATGGTGGGAGGGCAATTCAGTTTCGGGTCAGGGGGCTGGGGCGGTAGCGTGATCGAGCAGATCCTGCCGGTCGTCTTGCCCGAGGCGGGCGAAGACTTCGAAGCCGGCGATCCACTGGCCGTGCTGCCGTCGCTGACGGGCCGCGTGCATCCCATCTGGCACATCGTCAACGACGAAAAGCAGAACCGCGAAATCTTGCGCAGCTTTCCGCCGTTCTCCGCCGGCAATCGTCTGCCGCGCGCCAAACCGAATATCTCGACCGTCCTGGCGACCGCGACGCGGGGCCAGGCGACCGACATTCCCGCGATCACCGTGGGGCATTACGGGAAAGGCCGTTCGCTGGCGCTCGCGGGCGGAATCACCGAGCCGTGGTCGGGCGAGTTTACGCGCTGGGGCCAGAACGACCACCGCTATTACGCCAAGTTCTGGCGGAACGCCGTCTACTGGCTTACCGAAAGTTCGTCCATCGGCCGGCGGCGGCTGATTGCCTCGACCGACAAAAAATCATACCGGCCCGGCGATTCGATTTCGCTGTCGGCCCTGGCGTACGACGAAGGGGCCAACCGCACCCGCGATTACCGCGTCGTGGCGATGATCGAACCGGCCGCCTCGACGACCGATCTCATCTCCGACGATTCCCCCGTGCGCTGGCCCGACGGAATGCAGCGCACCAGCGGCCAGGAAGGGCCGTTTATCGCCTGGGGTGAAGAATTCGAAGTCGCGAAAGGGCCGGGTAAGGAAGGTTACGACATCCAGTTGCCGATTGCCGAGGCGCTGTCCGCCGCGAATCAGGCCCTGCGGATCGAGCTCACTGCCTACGAAGACCTGACGCAGGTCGACAGCACGTCGCTCAACATCCAGGTGCTGGACGACCCGTTTGAATTGCAGAACCCGTTTCCGAACCACGAGCTGCTGTCGCGGATCGCCTCCGTGTCAGGAGGCAAGGTGCTGACCAATGCCGACGCGCTGGCTCGCGAGCTGGAAGCCATTCCGGTCAAAGTCGGCCCCTCGACCACGCGCACCACTCCGCTCTGGAGCCGCTGGTGGCTGCTGCTTCTGCTCCTCGGCCTGCTCTCTGCCGAATGGATCTGGCGCCGCTCGATTGGCCTGGCGTGAGAGACCGGTCTTGACGATTCGACCGCTTTTTTGATTCGATAAGGCCGCGGCGTCCGCGATTCCTATCTCATTGACACGTCTTCTGTTGCGCCGCGTGTTCACGGGCTTCGCGCCGAATTTGTGACGCGCCGGCATTCGCCGGAAACTAACAGGTCGAATGCGGATCAATCGACCTGTGCGAGGCGCAAGCGTGTGGTATCTGTTTTGGACCCCATCAAAACCGACGAAGAGCTGGCTGCGGAAGCGGCCCGCGAAGATTCCGACGGACCGGCGTTCACCGAGCTGGTTGGGCGGCATCAGGAGCGGGTGTGGCGCGTCTGCTACCGCCTCATGGGCAACGACTCCGACGCGGGCGATGCCGCGCAGGAAGTCTTCGTCGGGCTGTTCCAGAACCGCGCTGCGTTCGCCGGTCGATCCAAATTCACGACCTGGCTGCATGCGATCGCCGTGCGAACTTGTCTGCGGCTGCGGCGGGCGCGCGGCCGGCGGCTCAAATACGAAACCGGAGTGGCCGAACGCAACACCCGCGACGCACGGAGAACGTCAACCGATCACGCCGGTCACGCGCTCGACCTGGCGCGGATGCTCGAAACGCTCGATGAAGAAGACCGGGCGCTGCTCGTCCTCAAATACTCGGAAGAATACAGCTACGAAGAACTGGCCGAAGTTTTTCATCTCTCGGTCAGCGCCTGCAAAATGCGCGTCAGCCGGGCGCGTGATGAATTGCAAGCGCGGTTTCCCGAACAGAATTTGTAATGGCAAAGACTTTACTTGAAACACTGGCCGAGCACGGGGTTCCTCCCGTGCCGGCCGGGCTGAATAAACAGGTGCACCAGCGGCTCAACCGGGCCCTGCTGGTCGGGCACCTCGTCGATCTGGTGTTGAGTGCTGTGCCCTGCCTCGCGGTCGAATTTCTCCGCGCAGTCGGGCACTTCTTGCAGGCGAGTTTGACCGGACGGTTCGAGAGCCGTCGTGGCGATGGCTCTCGAGAGGCGCCGTAGACCGTCCGGCACGTACGAGGTTTCATAAAAACGGTGCCGCCGGAGAGCGGAAGGTCTTCGGCAGGTTCATAACTTCATAGCTGGGAAAGGTGCGATCATGGGTGCCAACGTCAATCTTGAAACGGTCAATACGTGGGGCCAGGTCTTCGTAAACAGTTTTCAACAGGCCTTCAGCCAGATCATCTCGCTGGCGCCGCGCGTCTTGGCGATGGCGGTCGTGCTGGTCGCGGGGTACATCGTGGCCCGGCTGGTGGGGCGGCTGGCGACCGCTCTCAGCGACCACATCGGCCTGCCCACCGCCGCCGAACGGGGCGGGCTCGTGGAGTCGATGAAGCGGGTCGGAATCACCCGCAGCGTCTCGAACATTCTCGGTCAGATCGTGTTCTGGTTCCTGATGTGCGTGTTCCTGATGGCCGCGTTCAACATCCTCGAGCTCAAGGCCCTGTCCGACGCCATGCAGGGCGTCGTGGCTTACATTCCCAAGCTGCTCGTGGCCACCGTGGTCGTCGTGATCGGGTTGCTGATCGCCAACTTTCTGCGAGGCGTCATCGCCACGAGTGCCGATCGCGTGGGGATCACCTACGCCGAGCGCCTGGCGACCGGCTGCTACTACGTCCTCGCGCTGATGACCTTCATCGCCGCGTTCGATCAGCTCGCCATCAAATTCGCTCTCCTGGAACAGATGATCCTGATCGCGTTCGGCTCGCTGGCCGTCGGCACGGGCCTGGCGGTCGGGCTCGGCGGGCGCGAAGTCGTGGGCGGGATCATGGCCGGATATTACACGCGGCAACGCCTGCAGGCGGGCGACCACGTGAGCGTCGCCGGTTTCGAAGGGACGGTTCGCGAAGTCGGCCCGGTGGCCACGATCATC
>DASYAR010000680.1:0-5504 GCA_036501235.1 Planctomycetaceae bacterium | reverse complement strand
ACAGCGTGGTCGCCGGATAGTTGAGGTCGAGCCACACGCTGTCGCGAATCCCGTCATTGTCGTTGTCGACGGGGTAATCGAGATTGTTCGGCAGGGTCGAATTCGAGTAAATCCCCATCTGGCCGGGAATTGCGATTCCATTGACATCTTTGGCGTTGCCGGCGAAGGGAGCCGGATTTCCCGCCGCATCGACGGCCGGATAACCAAAGTATTGGATCGATCGCGGATTCGGCTTGCCCGTGTAGGGGTTATTAGCGCCGGCGATGACCTGCGCTGACAAGTATCGGGAAATGGGAACGGGAGGCCCGCCGACCGGGGGCTGAATGCTGGCGGTGTTACCCGGTACGGGGAGAGTGTAGTTCCAGGCCAAAGCGGTGTGCCCTGGATGCGCTTGCAGCGAACGGGTTGTCGTGTCGCTGGCAGTGTTGGAATTGTCCTGATACCAGTTCGCGTAAGGTGTGCCGGTCCCGTCGCGCATCAGGCCCGGACGGAAGAATGACGGGACGACGACCAATCCCCCGGTCGAGGAGATCGGCGATGAGGTTGTCGGCTCGATGCCGACGTGGGCCAGAAACATGTTGTTGATGTCGGGATAGGTGTACCCAACATCGATGGCGGGAAAGGCATTATAAATAAACTGCCGCGTGAAACTGGCGGCCCCCATACCGCCTCCCGTCGGCGCCAGTTGCGCGGCACCAGAAAGATTGAGATACGTCAGCAGATGCAAATTGACGTTGGAGCTGAAATTGTCGTCAATGCCATCGAAGTTCTGATCGACGACTGGAGCTCCAGTCAACACGAGGGAGGCGCCGGTTCCCGTATGACCGCTGATGATGTTCACGCCGGTTCCGCCGTTATAGGGATGGCGGTCGGAGGGGACGGTGGGATAGTAAGTTTTGGCCTGAGGGATGTCATTGGGATTGCCGACGAAGTTCCCGGTGGTGAGACTGAGGCCCCCGAACATGCCGAGCATGTTAGGGACGAGGCTGTGCCTGCCGGGCCAGAGAACGCTCTGCTGATTGTCGTCGTGCGGCCCGATAATGAGCTGCTCGAGGCCCCATTCGAACAGAGAATCGGCATTGGGCGAGTCGGCGTAGACCTTGTACGACTCGGCATAGTACTCGGCCGCCGAATGCTCCTGATTGGCAAACGTGAAAAACGTGAGCCCGATCAGCAGCAGCAGCAACAACAGCCCAATCACGACGATCAGCACCGAACCGCGCCGCCCGAGCGAGCGAGCCACAGGGTTTATCCCTGCGGTATCAGGAGCAAAAGCTTGCTTGAGTCGGCGCTGCGAAAACGCACCCGTGGCACGCGCCGGAACAGCAGGATCGATTTGCTGATTCGCACTGCGCAGAGACTTCACCCGGATACCGCAGGGATAAACCCGGCGGCTCGCTGGGGTGAATCTCCCCCCCTTCGTAAGGGGGGGCCGGGGGGGTGACGTGAACGGAGAGTTCGAATTCAATGCAGTTGACCGGTGGAATTTGATGTGCCGTTGCATAATGCGAGTCTCCGATTAAAGCCAAAAGCCACGGGCCCGCGACTTGGATTTCGGAAGAGTTTGCTGTGAGTTTGATTTGGGTACAGGCGTCACGCCTGACAGGTGTTGTTCTTTGTGTTTGTGTCCTTCGTGCTCTTTGTGACCCACATTTTTCATTATTCAAGAACTGTGGCCACGAAGGACTCAGGGTGTGTATAGCAACGATTGCACGAGCGTGATTTCCCGAACCTGATTGCTCGTGACGTCGTAGAATGTGATTTTGATTTGGATGGCAGACAATGCTGCCGGCTGGTCGTCGCTATTTGGCCAGCCAATCTCGCGGGGATCTGGCGTCAACAGTCCAGTCACCGGATCGGTTACATAATCAACCTTGCCGTTTCCGTCGTCGTCGAAATTCGCTGCGCCTGGTCGACCGTCTGCACCGAAGCTAAATGGCCGGAATGGCGGTGAATCGTTCGTTCCGTCACCAATAAAATCGAGCGCCGGATTCCATGTGTCGAAGCGATTAGCGAACGGAGCAAACGGAGGCGACGTCGGCAATGTGATGCCCGCATATGTTGTGGCGATATTGCCGTAATTGTAGGTCAGATTCGGGTATGCAAGCGGCGTGAATGAGTTGTAATTTGCCGCGAGCGGGGCCGGGGGAGGATTCGGAACCGATACCCTTGACGTTACCGGCGTGTTCGTCGGGCCGTAAATCCGCTGTGGCTTGGTCGTAATTGGATCAAAGTCAGCAACGAGCGCCGTGCCGAAGGATGCGTAATACCCGGTTGTTCCGAGATGCCCGATGTCCCGGAAATCTCCATCATCAGACCCCGGCCAGCCGAGTTCCGAAATGTCGTCGAAAGTGCCGTTGTTGTCGTCGTCAACGCCAGCCACTCCATAAGCATTATCAGGCCCGGTGGTCGCCGCTGGATCGAAAACCTTGACGTCGAACTTCAGGACGTTGGTCATCAGAATATCTTCGCCGGATCGAGGACCGCTAAAGAGAGAGCCGGGTGGGCCAGTGCGCCCGCTTATGGGATCGTAATTGAGTCGCGTTGTGCTGGTCATCGGGCTGCTTGGCGTTGCTCCGGGGATCGTCGTAATGCTCCCCGGATAGCCGAAGTTCAGATCAGACGTCTCGGCGTGCGTGAACCGGCCAATGAAATTCGTTGCGCCCGCTGTCGTCGTGACGTATTCCCGCGGCTGACCGTAGGTCGAGCTGGGCACCGTCACGAACACTCCTGCGCCGTTCTTGACCTGCGCCGTCGAGGCGTCGAATCCGAACCGATACGCCGGGTTGCCGAGAGCAAAAGGGTTTTGCGAGCCGCTCGCGTTATAGGCCAGGCTGTCGGTCGGTATGCCGGTACCGTGGAAACGCAGCGGTTGCGCCACGTTATCGAGCGAATCGTAGGCTGCCGAATAATCGAAGTCATTCCAGAAATCGCGGCTGCCGCCGGTATAAATTCCCAGGCTCAGGATGTTCCCTGACGTGTCGGTAGGCGTCCCATCTTTCGGTGCAGGTGTGATTCCGTTCGGATCGCGAACCAGCAGCACGCGGCGATAGAGCGTCCCTTTGCGGAGGAAGTAAGAGACTTCGGCGACAGGCGAATTGCCGGTCTTATTCGGGACGCCCAGGATGTCGTCAAAGTCCGGCTGATTCGGCCAGTAGGACTGACCTGATCCGGGAGACGCGGCGATCGGCACTGTCGTCGAGCCGTTCGGCGGATAGCCGGTGCCGGGACTGATTCCGCCAGTTCCGTAGCTCGCGCCTGGGGATTGATCGGGCAGCACGACGGCCGCCTGACCGAAGAATTGATCTGATGCAGTCGAGGGGTATTGCACCGTCAGGCCCAGCACGTCATCTGTGTCGTCGTCGGGGTTGTTTTCTGAGATGTAGAGATAACCAAGTCGGTCGGTCGGGTTGAAATTCGCGACGCTGCTCGGCTCGTTCGCGCCAAATGGGATCACATTCCGAAACGTGCGGTAGGGACGGCCCGGATCATTCGGATCGTTCTTGATGCCGTTCAGGTCGTTGCGCAGGCGGTTCATCACGAGCCGCACACGCTGGTCGTTTTCGGCCAGTCCTTTCTGCGTCTGCATCGCGCCAGTCGCGATCTGAAAGATCGTGGCAAACAGCGTCATCATCAGCACGACCAGCCCCACGGCGACCAGCATCTCGACCAGCGTGAAACCGCTGCGCGCCTCGCCCCGGCGAGCCGCAGGGTTTACCCCTGCGGTATCACCGTGAAGATTACGTGCAGTGCGAATTGGCAAATCGGCGCGGCAGGTCCCGGGCGCGTTGCGGGTCGTTATTTGACATGCCATGTTCAGCGCGCTTTTACTCCCGATACCGCCGGGATAAACCCGGCGGCTCGCTGATTCGAATATGCGGCGCGCTTCTCGAGAACTCTCTTGATGCGTGTGTATCGTCTGCATAACTTCACTTTCACTCGCTGCAATCGGCCGCCCGCGTTGTGGTGTCTTACTGAAACGTTTTCGTTCCCAGGGGATACACGTCGACGACACCGCGGGGGAACATTCCGCGTGGTGTAAAAAACGGAGGACTGTCGTTACTGGCATTCGCCGGCACTTCCAAAGTCAAGACGGCCACCCCGGCGTTGTTGTCGGCGACATTGTTGATCCGATACCAGAAGGCGTTATTGGCATCGAAGGCGAACCCGCCACGTTTCATATAGGGTTTCAGGGGGAGCCCGGTTGTGGGGTTGTTTCCTGTGGGGTAAGTCACGGTGACTTGCGCGCTTCCCTGATGAAAAACGGCATTGTACAGCAATTCATCGGTAGCGATGTTTTCGAGAGTGCGTTTGAAGTACACCACCACGTCGACGCTGGCCGAGGTGGTCGAGCTTTGCCGCACGGTCAGCAGCCATGTGTAGCGGCGTTCCTGCAGTTCGACGCGCACCCGGCCCAGCGTGTTAGCGGCAAAGGTGGTGGGAAGAAAATGAGTGTCGAGCGTGCCATTGCTGTTCACGTCTTCGGATGTGCCGCCCGTGATGTCGAGC
This sequence comes from Planctomycetaceae bacterium, assembly GCA_036501235.1. Taxonomy (GTDB): domain Bacteria; phylum Planctomycetota; class Planctomycetia; order Planctomycetales; family Planctomycetaceae; genus JACQFH01. The sequence continues at coordinate 995 of DASYAR010000680.1, read as the reverse complement.
GTGCCGCTGCCGTTGAGGTCTTCGGTCCACTGGAACGTGGTGGAATTGTTCGTCGCGTTGTAAGTCATGGCTGTGACGTTGCGGGTCTGGGCCAGAGTGCCGTCGGCACTGAACATCACCAGACGGACGGTGGGCGAAGGCAGGCTGGGAAAGGGATTGCCGGCCACTGACGAAGTGAAATTCATTCCGGGGAGGGTCACCTGCGAATAGGTGGAAACGGTCGTGCCGGGACCCAACAAGCCACCGGCCGTCGTCTCGTACTGCAAAACCCACGAATCGGGCAACGTGACCAGGTAATCGGCAGCGGCCAGCGCGGCATCCCCCGTCACGCCAGGGGCAGGGCGCCAGGTGAGCGGATAGCGAGGCAATATCTGCCATGGGGTTCCCGGAGGATTCAAGGGCCACGGCGGAAGATTTCCACCACTCGGGTCGTTCCCGAAGTAATGCTCGGGCCGGACCAGGTACGGCGCGTTGGGGTTGCTGGTCCCAATCGTCAGGTTCAAATTTCGAACGGCGGCATATCCGAGCGGGTCGACGATATAATTCTTGACGCCCTGGAGCTGCATCTGGAGCCACGGCGGATCGACGTCGTTGATCGTGTATCCCGTTGGTTTCGCCGGGTAGGGCGCCGGGGGGTATGGCAAGGCGTACAGCGGATTGCGGCTGTCCGGATGCTTGATGATGTCCGAATAGCGATCCATGGCTTCCTCGGCGTTGTAGCGGACGTCGGTGGCGCTCGTCGTTTGCGCCGCCTTGACCGACCGCAGCACCGACATCGGAAATAGCGTCGCCACCGAAACCAGTCCGATGCTGGCGATCATCAGCGCCACCAGGACTTCCGTGAGCGTTGAACCCTTGGCCCAGCGAGCCGCGGGGTTTATACCTGCGGAATCCAGGTGAAGATGACTCGCAGGCCCAACCAGCAAATCGACTTTGCGGTTGCGCAGCGCGCGACGGGTGCGTTTTCGCAGCGCCGACTCAAACAATCTTTTGCT
>DASYAR010000679.1:0-6288 GCA_036501235.1 Planctomycetaceae bacterium | reverse complement strand
CCGGTTGCACTTCCCAGGGTTGGCCGACACGGGTCGGCCAACCCTGGGCTGCACAACCCCATCCGGGGTTGAAGTCGTCGAGCCGTTTCGCGGTTCCCTGAGACGATTCGGCAGCATATCGGTCACATCGACCGACACATCATCGCGGTGCAAGCGACTATGTCGAATGTCGAGGACGTGGCGACGAAAAGGGCCATCCACCATTTCCGCGAAAGTTTGGCTGTCCGGGCAACATGCCTCCGCCCAGTTCAGCTGCTGCCAAATACCGCGTCTGGAAAACTCTCGACGGGTCATACTGTTGCGACAATTGATGGCTAAAGCCCCCAGGCAAGTCCGGCTGAAGCCGGCTGGCGGCCTTTCTGGGGCATGGTGTCCACCAGCTGAAGCTGGTGGCAAACAAGGGAGTCGGCTCAAGCCGACTGAGCCGCTTTGGTTGGCATTCGGCCTCGCGCGGGTTCAATTGGCAAAGACCTGCCGGGCCGTCTTGAGAAACAAATCGCGGGCGGCCCACTGATCGCCGCCGCTGCATTGCACCATGAAGATGGCCACCATACCGGTCTGGGGGTCGACCGACAGATCGGTGCCCAGGGCGCCGTCGTGGCCGAACATGCCGTTGCGGAGGTGATATCCCAGGCTGTAGTGGACCTTCGTCGCGCCGGTCTGCTCGCGACGCAGCTCTTCGACCGCGGCGTGCGACAGGTAGCGCCTGCCGTCCAGTTCGCCGTCGTTGGCCAGCATCAGTCCGTAGCGGAAAATGTCGTGCGTGGTGGAAAAGAGCCCGCCCCCGGCCTCGGGAAAACGGTGCACGCGATCGCTCAACGGCTTGGTCAAAAAGCCCAGGCCGCCCCGCGCGTAGCCGGTCTTTTCCTTGTTCGGACCATAAGCGGGGGCCAGGCGGGCCACTTGCGCTTCACTGGGCCAGAAGGTGGTCTCGTGCATCTCCAGCGGATCAAAAAATCGCTGCTGCAGAAAATCTTCATATGGCATTCCGCCGACGACCTCGACGATCCGCGCGGCGATGTTCATCCCCTGATTGCCATAGGCGTACTTGTCGCCCGGCTGCCACTGGAGCGGACCGGTGACAGAGCTGAGCGCGCGGGCCTTGAGCGGTGTGCTGTCCGACCCGGTGGCCTGCTGCAGCTCGGAGCTGCCGGTCAAACCGCTGGTGTGGCTGAGCACGTGCCGGACCGTCACCGGGCGAACGAGGGGTTTGAGCAGGACGTGTGTCTCATCCTTTTCCGCAACGACCATCCAGTTATTGAGCTGCGGGATGAACTTGGTCACCGGGTCATCCAGGCTGACTTGGCCTTCGTCCACCAGCATCATGATGGAGGCCCCGGCGAACATCTTGGACATCGAGGCGATCCAGAAGACGTTGTCTTCGCTGATCGGTTTCTTCGCGTCGACGTCGGCGTAGCCCAGCAGATTCTTGTAATGAACCTTCCCGGTCCTGTCGGCGATGATGGCCACGACTCCCGCCAGTTTGAAGCCGTCCAGATAGGGCTGCATCGCCGCAGTCACTTCGGGACTGGCCGGCGGCTGCCCGTCGGCCGCGCAGGCGGATCTGGCCAAAACAATCAGGGCCAGGCCGAACGCGACGCTTATGAGTTTACTTATCATAATTTGGTTTTCCGTTGATGCGGCTGGATTTCTGGAATTCTTGGATGGTCCCATCCTGGGCGTAAAAAGGAAACTTAACCGCAGAAAATGCAGAGAGAAAGGGAGACGGATCAGCGAATGACGACGTGGCGCAGGCGCCGCTCATTCAACCATCACATCTGCTGCAGCTATTTCTGCGCGGCCTGTGCCTGCGCCAGGCCCGGGACGACGTTGTCGGTCCCTCGGGGCGCAGGAGGTCCTGGGACAGCAGGCCGGCCTTGCCGATAAAGTACGTGTGAAAGTCGGCCACGACCAGGTTGTACGTCGCGATCGGATCGCTCCGGGTTGATAAAGCCGCCGGCGTGTTGCCGGTGACGGTGTGAAGCAGCGAGTGAGGCTCCAGTTCGCTCGCCCTGATCCAGCCGTGTCCCGATTTCCAGAAGCGATGGGCGCGCGTGCAAACGAATGTTTCGCCGCCGGCGCGCACCGCCGTGACTTCGGCCGGAGGCCGTATGGTCGTCTGCAAGACGGGCTTGTAGGCCAGGCCGCCGCTTTCAATGTCCTGAGAGAGCACCCTGTCGCCGATCTTAATGTCTTCGATTGCTGCCAGTCCCTGGTCGGTCCTGACGGGCGTTCCGGCTGCCAGGCAACAACATTTGCCGCTGATGCGGTGGAATCGCAATGTGGGATCGCCGAGATAGTTGGTTTCATCGACCACCGTTACGATCGGCTTCTCCCCGGTCTGCTGCACGTCGGAATAATCGGCCCACCATTGCCACCAGCGAGCCGGGTCGTGATCGGGTTCGCGTCCGGTGACGCCCGCCAGCACGGCGATGGTCTGCCGGTTCAACTGTTCGGTCCGGTCATTGAACGCATCGACCTGTTGATCCCGTAGCCAGACCTGCTCGGCATCCGAGCGAACGATTTCCTGAACGTCCTTCCGGTCCTGTAAAAGCGATCGGATGCTATAACGGTCGGCAGGGAATCTGAGCGGATCTCTGGGCTCTCCCGTCACCATGCCTTTGCTGTTCTGCCAGTACCCGGTCTGCATGCCGATCAGGTCGAGCGAATTGAGAATGGCGCCGCGCATAAAGTAATTCAGACGATAATCGGCGGCGTGCAGCACGGCCACCTGAAACTGGTCGTCGGTCTCGCGGGCCAGGATGTAATTCCAGACCAGGACGAACCCGCACGAGGACGAATCTCCGGGGCGATCCTGGAAATAAATGAGCTGTGCCGCCGAATACGTGGTAGTGACGGGAGACGCCAGAAGGGCGATCAGGTCGGGGACGAACTCGTCGAGCGAGCGCTGCTTGAGGAGGGCGGTCGCCCGCTCATTCACCGTAGTCCATTTCGAGAACACGGCCTGGCGGGCGAGCGCCAGGCTCCCCTGATAACCCTTCACGCCGGCGAGCGCTTCGAGCGCCGCCAGGGTCGAGGTTTCGTCCCGTCCGCACAGGATGTACTCCACGGCCGGAAGCGACTCGGTATTCGTCAGTTCTTTGAGGTTCGCCAGCCCCTGGGAGTACTGCCGGCGCGAACCGGAAAGCTGTTCGGCGATCTTCTCCAGTTTCCGGCTCCACGATTTGACGGCGGCTGCAACACGGCGATTCATCTCCTGCCACACGGCGAGCTGCTCGCCGCTGACCCACCGCTCGCCCACTTTGCAATATCCGAGCCGCGGGTAAAGAGCCGATTGCTCGCTGGTTGGCGCATACAGCAGCGCGGCCCCCAGATGGGCCCGTTCCTGGTCGGCCAGGCCCTGCCTGCGACACCAATCGGCAAGTTCTTTTTGATCGGCAAATGTTTTCGCGGCGGCCTCGCGGCGCTCGCGGTAGCGTTCGAGCGAGTCGTCGTCCACGGCAGGCGATTGCTGCTTTTCGAACGGTTGCCACGATTTGCCCTCCCGGACAAATCCGGCCTGCCAGCGGGCGAGAGCCGAGTCGGGGTGTCGTGCCAGCGTATAGGCCAGGCGCTCGCGACGATCGACTCGACCGGCCGCTTCGTCGCGCAGCACGACCTCGACTTCAGCCGCCGCGGTATCGGATTTCGCTGCCGGTTTTCTGCCTGCGGCGGAAGAGCGGGTTGAGCCCAGCGGGATGCACAGAGCAAGGGCCACTGCGGCGACCAACAGATTGCGCGACATGATTCAGTTCCTTGATTTCACACTGTTCGGCCTGATCCTTCCCCTGCAGCATTCGGCAAGTCGTCTTCGGTCACGTCGATCAATTCCGCGGCCGGCCGAGAAAATTGACATTTGTCAACATTATATTGACTCACGTCACGATTGCAAGCGCCGCAGGATTACCCTACGCCGGGCGACTCGGGATCGATCCAAAGCCAGACGAGGGCGCCCAGGCCACAGACGATGCACGCGACGGCGAGCGCGGCGGGCCAGCCCTGTTCATGACTGATCCAGGGAGTGACCACGGGCGCCAAAAAGCCGCCCGCGTTGCCGATTGTATTTAGAAAGGCCGCGGCCAATCCGCCGTTTCGCTTTTGCAGCAGCGGGGCCGTAGTCCAGAAAATGCCTTCACACAGCCCCAGCGAACCGAGTGCCAGTGAAAAGAACAGCACGACCTGGTTTGTGTCCGTCGACGAAATGCCCACCCACGCGAACGCGGCGCTCAATCCCATTCCCAGAATCGCCACCAGGCGACAGCCCCAGCGGCGTCCGAACCAACGGCACAGAGCGTCGGACCCCACGCCGCCGCAGGCCATTCCCGCCGCCATCGCGATGGTCACCGTGAATGTTGCCTGCCGGCTGTCTTTGGTTTCAAGTCCCAGTTCTTTCTCGAAGTAATACTCGATCCAGTAAAAGAAGAGGTATTGAAAGTAACTGACCGCCGCATAGCTCAGAGCCAGCAAGACGAGGCTGCGGTTGCCAACAAGCTGCCGCAGATCATGCCACAGCGCGGGGCGGCCTGGCGCCGGGAAGAGGCCCGACGAGTGAAGATTCTGCTCGCCGCCGTCCGTCGAACAGTGCCCGGTTTCGTTATCTGTCGCCAGGAAGCACCAGATCAATGCAAACAACATGAACGCAACTCCCGAAATCACAAAAGCCAGCGGCCAACCGGCCCAATCCATCAGCCAGCCGAAACCGGGGTACGTCATCGCGATTCCCAGGAGCGCGCCGGCAGTCACCAGTCCATTGGCCGTCGCGCGGGTGGCCAGCGGTATCCATAGCGAAATGGAGCGTGCCGCGCCGGGATGCAAGGGTACGCTGCACGCTCCGGCCAGCGCACGAATCACCAACAGCGGCACCCACAGCGATGCGATCGGTAGATTCAGCCAGCCCAGGGCGCCGGTCAGAACGACGAAAAATCCCATTCCCAAGCCCATTCCAGTCAGGGCGCGCCGCGGCCCGAGTCGATCGATCACCCAACCGCCGGGCAGCATTCCCAGCGTATAGACGAGCCCGAACGTCGAATACACGACCCCCATGAGCTCGGGAGACATTCCTTCCGACCTGGTGAATCGCTCATTCCCGGCGACCGAAATGCTGACCCGATTGAAATGCCCCTGGAACGTAAAGCCCATCAACATCAGCACGATCAGCCAGCGAATGTTGGTCGGCCGATCGGGCGTCATGTTGTTGGCGTTAGAGCTGGAGGGATTCGAACCGCGGACAGGGACCAGAGTGAAACGGTCCAGAGCGAGGTCGGCCTGGCAGTCGGCCGCAACCCCACAGAGGACTCGTCGTCAGTCTATCAAAAAATGTCGCCCGGCGCTGCGCGAGAAAGGAGAGAAGAGTGGAGAGGAGAGAGGACAGACGGACGGGGGTGGAAATTGTGTGTTTGTTGAGCGGGAAGCTTTTTTTGCAGGTCCTCTCTCGATTTGGGTTTTCTCGCCTTCCCAAAATTGGCGTGGCGCGCAGAATTGAAAGAGGGTGGGCGGCTGCGCTGAGAGAGGAATTGTGGGATGAGCAGACAGGGAAAACCGGGTGCGAAAATCCGGGAATCATTGGTGAAACGGCCGGAAAATGAAGGAAATCTAACCGCAGGGAGTGCCGAGATGGAAGGACGGAAAGAAGTGGAACACTAATAAACGCTGATCGACGCTAATCGCCGGTACCCGGCGAAAGCCGTGGCAGTCAACAGATCCATTAGTGTTTATCAGTGTCGATTAGTGTTCCCGTCTTTTGTAGTCCCGGCTGAAATTTCCAGAATGCGAAAAATCGGGAATCATTGAAGAAACCGCAGGAAGTTGATCGGCTCGAGTCCAGGTCGTCATTCGTGTCATTCGACGCATTCGTGGTTGCTTCCATGTCACACGGACGATGCGGAAAACTTTTCAACCTTGAATTCTTAGAGGAACGGGCCGAAACGACGACGGGTTTATCCGCAGATTGACAAGGACGAACGCAGACGACCGGGTGGGCGAAGTCTGGGAAATGCGGACCCTTGACGGTCCGGAGCGGCGCTGCTAGCTTTCGTACTGGCTTCTCGTCGGCAGCGCAGCCGCAAGTTTGCGCTGCGGTCACGAGCGAATACAACGCCTTTCGCACCATTGGGTTGCGTTGGGTGAGCCCGGTTAAGGGATCGGGCGGTTTTAACTCTTTCAGGGCGGCCGACACCGGAAGTTTCGACTCTGGATTGGCCCGAGGTTAACACGATGGCGAACGCGGCAAATAAGTACGTGTACTTCTTTGGCAAGGGGAAGGCTGACGGTAAGTCCGAAATGCGGGCG
>DASYAR010000678.1:0-28892 GCA_036501235.1 Planctomycetaceae bacterium | reverse complement strand
ATCCTGGAGTTTCCAGCAGATCAACAGGCCTTCGGCCCCGAACGTGTAGCAACGGTCTTCGGTCAGCAGCGGTGCACAGCGTGGACCGCCGTTATAGCCGTAGGGATCAACGTAGTCGGTCGGGCTGTCACGCCGCCAAATTCTCTTTCCCGTGTCGGCGGCGAGACATTCGACGACTTCCTTGTCCCCGGAGAATCGGCCATTCAACGGGCGGTGAAACAGCACCAGGCGATTGCCTCGAACCGAAGGGGCGCTGTATCCTTCCCCGATTTTCTGTTTCCAGAGGACTGGGGGGCCTTCGGCCGGCCATTTCTCGAGGAGGCCGGTTTCGCCGGAGATGCCGTTTTGCCGGGCGCCAAGAAACTCGGGCCAGTCTTCGCCAGCGCGCTCGACGGCAGCCCCTTGAGCCTGCGGTGGATCGGCTTTTGCCACCGGAATCGGATCGGCCTCGCTCTGGCCGGCCCTTGCAGAAGTCGAACTGGCCTCCTGCCCGTCGCCACACGACGCGAAACAGAATACAAATCCGACGACCAATGCGGCGGCGGAGCACTTCCGCCAGAGTTTATTTTGGCAATTGCCCATCTATGACCTCTAACCCGTTAAGAAAAGCAAATCTGAATACTGATTGAATCTCTCACTTCTCGGATTTGCAAGCAATCCGTATAATCAAAACGACAGCCCGGCGCCGCTTTGATGGGCCTTATTTCGGCGCACCCTGCGACATGAACAACGACAAGTTCCGGCGGCAGATCGCGTTCGAAGCGGCGCGACTGATGTATGAGCGGCGGGAATCGGAGTACTTTCGGGCCAAGCTGCGGGCGGCCAAACGGATCTGCCGCGGCTGGGTCAAACCTAAAGACCTTCCCAGCAACGCCGAGATTCGCGACCAGATTCAGCACTTCGCGCGGCTCCATGAAGGAGACGCCCGCACCGCAAATCTCCGTGACATGCGCGTCGAAGCTCTGCGAATGATGCGGCTGCTGCGGGCGTTTCGACCGCGGCTGATCGGCAGCACTCTCACCGGCCACGTGCGCCAGGGATCCGACATCGACATTCACTTGTTTTCGGACTCGCTCGAAGCGGTCGAAGCCACCCTCGAGAACGAGGGGGTTGAATTCGACGTGGAGCGCAAACGGGTCCGTAAACACGGCGAAGAGCGGCTGTTCACGCACATCCACGTCGCCGATCAATTTCCGTTCGAGCTGACGTTGTACGCGTCGGACCTGGCGCATTACGTTTTCAAGAGCTCCGTGACCGGCAAAGCGATCGAGCGCGCCAGCATCGCCGAGCTGGAGCAGTTTCTGGCCCGCGAATATCCCGATCTGGACGTCGAGCACGAAGTCGTGGCGGCGGACGAACGGATCGATCGATTCCAGGTCTATCGGTCGCTGCTCCTGCCGTTGGAAACGGTCCGCCAGAGCAAAGAATATCATCCGGAAGGGGATGCGCTGTATCACAGCCTGCAAGTGTTCGAGCTGGCGCGTGACGAGCTCCCCTATGACGAAGAGTTTCTGCTGGCGGCCCTGCTGCACGACGTGGGGAAGGCGATCGACCCGCACAACCATGTCGCCTCGGGGCTCGAGGCGCTGGAAGAGATGATCACGCCGCGCACGGCCTGGCTCATCGAGCATCACATGGAAGGTCACGCTCTGCACGACGGCACGATCGGCGCGCGGGCCCGCCGCCGGCTCGAAGAATCTCCCGATTACGACGAGCTCGTGGCGCTCTCTCGCTGCGATCGCGCCGGGCGCGTGAGGGGCGCCCAGGTTCCCGAAGTCGAAGAGGTTCTGGAGTACATCCGCGAACTGGCGCGGCTGTATGGGTGAAAAGAGTTTCGCCGGGGCCTGCGCAGGCAGAGTTCCCGCGTCGTCTTACGTCCCCCGCGCCGCTTCTTCCAAGCGCTTGCGGGCGGCTTCGGCCCAGGGGCCTGACTGGTCAAATTCCAGGTACTTTTGCCAGTGTGGCATCGCTGCGGCCGTTTGCCCCGCCTGATGCAGCGACTCGGCCTTGTGCAGGTGCGCGTCGGGATAATTGGGATGAATGTCGATCGCGATGTCGAACGCGTCAATGGCTTCCGTGAGCCGTCCCAATTCGGCCAGCAGGCAGCCGATTTGTGTCCACGCTTCCAGGTAATTGTGGTCGAGCTCCGCGGCGATTTGATAACGCTCGAGCGCCGCGGGCACGCTTCCCTGCCGATACAGTGCTTCCGCCAGATGGAACTGAACTTCGGGGGCGTCGTGCTCGTCCATCAGGCTCATGCGGAAGGCTTCGATGGCGGAGGCCAGCAATCCATCATCGGCCAGGCGGCGTCCTTCCTCGAACCAGTCGCGAGCGGTCCAGTTATGCCGCGTGGGAGCCTCGGGGATCGGCAGTGGAAGTAATTCGTCGGCCGGCGCTGCTGAAGGCGATGAGGCGTCGAAATCGAATAACCGCTGGCCGGCCGCCGTCTTCAGGTTTCCCCGGGCGTCGCGGTACAGCAGGTGCTTGTCTGAAGCCAGAATGTCGAGCTGCGCCAGGGGGCGCGAGCCGACGCCAATGACCGTTTCCAATCGGGCGAGGCTCGACTGGATCTCGCGCACCGGCACCCCCGCGTCGACCAACTCGGCCAACCGCCGGGCGCCGGCTACTTCCTGAAAGTCGAAGAACGGAAGCCGGCACACGTGCGCGACCGCCTTGATCAAACCCATTCTTTCCCAGCGCCGAATCTCATGGACCGAAATGTCGAGCATCCGGCTGAGCATCGCCGGCGTGCAGCGGCGGTGGAGCTCTCCCCGCCGCCCGTCGAGGCCGACGAATCCCAGCCACTCCGACTCGCGAACGATGCGGATGTCGAGACCCTCGACGTTCAACCGCTCGGCATGCTGCAATTTGACCGACGGTTTGCCATCGGGTTCCAGAGGCCAGCCTTCTTCACCGATGACCAGCATCGTGGTCTGGCGGCTGACGTGTTCCGCAGCCGTTCCCCCATTGTCCGCAACCCGCTCTTGTGCCTGGCGATGGGTCATCGACGCCAGCGTCCCCGTAAATGCCACGCGCTCTCCGGCCAGAGCCGGAGAGGGCGGCACGCTTGAAGCCGGGGATGCATTATCCATCAGAGAATGCGTGGGAAATTGGCGAAAAAACAGTTGTTGATTGAAGATAGCCGCGAGTCGCCGCGATGAGTAGCGTTCGGGGGGCGGCTAAATTATAACAGCGGCCGAGTTCCCGCGGCGACCGGCCCTACGGTCGGTGCCCGACTCGCGGGTTTATTTCGTCTTTGTCACCAAGAACTGTTGATGATCCGTCTATGTCTGCATTGAAAACGAACGACCCGGCCGTTTGGGATGCCCTGCAACACGAGATTTCGCGTCAGCACGATGGCCTCGAACTGATCGCTTCCGAGAACTATACGAGTGCCGCCGTGCTCGAAGCCGCCGGGACCGTGCTCACGAATAAATATGCCGAAGGGTATCCAGGGCGTCGGTACTACGGCGGGTGCGAATACGTCGACGTAATCGAGTCGCTGGCGCGCGACCGTGCCTGCAAATTATTCGGGGCCGAGCACGCGAATGTGCAACCCCATGCCGGCTCGCAAGCCAACATGGCCGTATACCTGACGGTCCTCAAGCCGGGCGACACCTATTTGGCCCTCAACCTGGCGCACGGGGGTCACCTGACGCACGGGATGAACCTCAATTTTTCAGGGCAGTTGTATCACGCAGTCCATTACGGCGTGCGCCAATCCGACCACCGGATCGACTTCGACCAGGTGCTGTCGCTGGCCCGTGAGCACAAGCCCAAGCTGATCGTGACCGGCGCCAGCGCCTATCCTCGCGAGATCGACCATGCCCGGTTTGCGGAAATCGCGCGAGAGGTCGGCGCGCTATTCATGGTCGACATGGCCCACTATGCCGGGCTGGTGGCGGCCGGACTTCACAACAGCCCCGTTCCGGTCGCCGACTATGTCACCAGTACGTCCCACAAAACCTTGCGCGGTCCACGATCGGGGTTCATTCTGACACGGGAAGCCAACGCCAAGGCCATCGACAAAGCAGTCTTTCCAGGAATGCAGGGAGGTCCGCTCGTGCACATTATCGCCGGCAAGGCGGTCTGCTTCCAAGAGGCGCTGCAGCCGGCGTTCAAGGACTATGCCCGCCAGATCATCGCCAACGCGAAAGTCCTGGCCGAAACATTGCTGGGAGGCGGCATCAAGCTCGCCAGCGGCGGCACCGACAATCACCTGATGCTGGCCGACGTGACGGCGATCGGCCTGACCGGCAGTATCGCCGAAAAGTCCCTCGATCGGGCCGGAATCACCGTCAATAAGAACATGATTCCGTTCGACCAGCGCAAGGCGCTCGATCCCAGCGGGATTCGCCTGGGGACGCCCGCCCTCACAACGCGCGGCATGAAAGAAGCCGAGATGAAACGCGTCGGCGCCTGGATTCTGCAAGTGCTGCGAGCCCCGGACGACGAGGCGAATTTGTCGAAAGTCCGCGGCGAAATTCGCGAGCTCTGCAAAAGCTATCCCGTGCCCGGGATCTGAAGTCCGCGCTGCCACAATTTGCCGACTCGTCACGATTACGATTTCCGCCGGTGGCAAAAACAGGATGGCCTCCGTATTATGGACGAACATTGATTTGTGTCCGTTGTTTCATAGGGGAATCGAGCGATGATGAACATGGTCAAGTCGCGCTGGGCGGCAGTCGGTTTGGTCCTGGCGGTTTGGGGAATGGGATGGGCCATGGGCGGGAACGACCAACTCCAGGCGCAACCGGCCAAGAAGGCCCGTATTCTGATGGTCACGGTCTCAAAGACTTTTACTCATAATCCGGTCAAGCGAACGAAAGAGACGCTGGCGCCCTCCGAGATCGCCGTCACCCAGCTCGGGCAGATGAGCGGCCTGTTCACCGTCGATTGCACGCAGGATCCGGCGAAGGATTTTACTCCCGAGAACCTCAAGAATTACGACATCGTATTCTTCTACACGCAGGGACCCGATCTCGAAATCCCTAAGGCGAACATGGAGTACTTTCTGAATACCTGGCTCAAGCAGAAAGGTCATGGTTTCGTCGCCACGCATTCGTCCACCGACACGTACGGCGAATACGAACCCTACTGGGACATGATCGGCGGCACGTTTAACGGCCACCCCTGGAACGCCGGCGACACGGTGACGATCTCGGTCCACGACACGAAGCATCCCGCCAGCAAGATGTGGGGAACCGAGTTTTCGATCAAAGACGAAATCTACCAATACAAGCACTGGCAGCCGGAAAAAGTGCACGTGCTGATGAGCCTGAATATGGCCAAATGCGGTTTGAAGAAGCCGTATCACGTTCCCGTTGCCTGGGTCAAGAATTACGGCGACGGCCGGATCTTTTACACGAACCTGGGGCACAACACCGAGACGTGGACGAACAACAAGCAATTCATCGAATCGCTGCTCGGTGGGATCAAGTGGGTGCTCGGAATGGAACCCGGCGACGCCACTCCCAATCCCGAGGTTTCGCAGGCACAGGAAGAAAAGGCGAAGGCCGACGCGGGTGATGCGAAATAATCGAGTCGGCCAGCGGAGATGCCTCGACGCCAGGTTGGCCCGCCGCTGAACAAGCGGGAATCTCCGGTTGATGGAGATGGAATATTGCAATTTGAAAATTGAGAATTTGCAATTGAAAATTGACGATCGCCGGGCCTCTGCAATTTTCATTTTACAATTTTCATTTTGCAATGCTGTTTTGATCGGCCGAGACCATGCGAGTGCCGCCTCCTCGATGACCTGGATGTACTTTGTCCACTGATACTGCTGCCGCTCCCTCTTTCAGCTTAAAGCGCAACGGCGTCGAGATCATCGACACCTTCGCCGAGGCATTTCCCATTACGGGGACGCGCGTCATCATTACCGCCGTTACGGCGAAATGGGCGCGGATCGCCGCGATGGTGATGACGGGCAATGCCACCAGCGTCATCGCCTGCGACGTCGAAGCGGCGATCGAGCGGCGTTTGACGGTCGACGAAACACCCGACGGCCGTCCCGGAATTTCGGTGCTGGTGTTCGCCTTCAGCCGAGACGCGCTGGCCAAGGCGCTGACCGGTCGTGTCGGGCAAAGCGTTCTCACCTGCCCCACGACCGGCTGCTACAATGGTGTCGCAGGCGCTCCGAAGGACAAGCAAATCTCCATCGGCGGTCAGTTGCGATTCTTTGGCGATACGCATCAGTCGTCGAAAAAACTCGAATCCCGCCGATTCTGGCGAATCCCCGTCATGGACGGCGAATTCATCTGCGAAGACCGGTTTGGGACGGTCAAGGGGGTGGCCGGGGGGAACTTGCTCATCTGTGGCGTCGAACAGGCCGCCGCGCTGTCGGCCGCGGAACATGCGGCCCGCGCCATCCGCCGACTCCCCGATGTGATCATGCCGTTTCCCGGCGGCATCGTCCGCTCCGGAAGCAAAGTGGGATCGAAGTACAAGAAGCTCAAAGCCAGCACGAATGACGCCTATTGTCCCACGCTCAGGGCCGTCGTCGCATCCGAATTGCCGGCCGAAGCCGGCGCGGTCTACGAAATCGTGATCGACGGCCTTTCCCCCGAAGCGGTGCAAGGCGCCATGCGCGCCGGGCTGCATGCGGCCTGCGACACGCCCGGCGTTGTGCGCGTGACGGCGGGCAATTACGGTGGGAAACTCGGGCCATACCATTTTCATTTGCGCGAATTGCTGGACTGAGCGGATCGCATGGCGTTTAACCCGGAACCGGACACCGCCGCGAATAGCGGTGGCCCGACGGCGGTCGACGCGCCGCAGCGGGTGCGGCGGTTCGTGTATCTGCTGGTGATCGGCGTGGCGGCGGCCAATGCACTGGCCAGCCTTGCAACGACGACTGTGCTCTACAGCCCGGCGCGCCCCTGGCCAAAGCATCCCGTGCATACCCCTCTGTTCAGCGCGAACGATCGTTCACGGTGGTGCACCGTCTGGTCGCTTGTCGAGCGGGGAACGTATCAGATCGACGAGATCATCGAGCACCGCGGCTGGGATACGATCGACAAAGGGCGATACAAGGATCATTTCTATTCGTCGAAACCCCCGTTTCTCTCGACCATCGTGGCCGGGCCGTACTGGCTCCTCAAGCACGGCTTTGGCCTGGACCTGCTGACCCGGACGCACGAGACCGTGCAGATCCTGTTGCTGATCGTCAATGGGATTCCCTGGATCATCTCGCTGGTGCTGCTGGCGGCGATCGGCGAGAGGTACGCGCGCTCGGACTGGTCACGATTTTTCCTGATCGTCGCGGCGGCCGCCGGAACATTCCTGACGACCTTTTTGACGACGCTCAACAACCACAGCGTCGCTGCGGCCAGCGTCGTCTTCGCCATCTACCCGGCGCTGCGGATCGTCAACGACAGTCGTCGCCACGGAACTCTCTTTGCCCTGGCCGGGTTCTGGGGCGCCTTCGCGGCGTGCAGCGAGCTTCCCGCCGCCTTGTTTGGCCTCGCGCTGTTTGTGCTGCTCGTTCGCCAGTCGCCAAAACAGGTTGCGTTGTTCTTTATTCCCGCGGCGATCGTGCCGCTGGGCTTCTTCTTTTACACCAATTGGCTGTGCACGGGGGGAATCAAACCGTTCTACGCCAACTTCGGATCGGCCGACGACACCTTTTATCGTTACATGTACAAGGGCATTCCCAGTTACTGGATGGACCCGCAAGGCCTCGACCAGGGAGAGCCATCGCCGTTCGTGTACCTCTTCCACTGCACGTTCGGTCACCACGGGATTTTCTCATTGTCGCCGATTTATCTGCTGACACTGGCCGGCTGGACGCGGTTGCAGAGGTCGCCCAGCCTGCGCGCCGTCGGTTGGATCAGCCTGATTCTCACGCTGTGGGTGCTGGGGTTTTATGTCGGGCGCACACAGAATTACAATTACGGCGGCACGACAAGCGGTCTGCGCTGGGCCTTCTGGCTCATTCCGCTGTGGCTCATTTCGCTGATTCCCGCTCTCGACGAGTGGGGCGACCGCCGCTGGTTCCGAATCGTCTGCGTACTGCTCCTGGGCGTGTCAGTCTTTTCGGCCACCGTCCCACGCCACAACCCGTGGCAGCATCCGTGGCTGATGAACGCGATGAGACGGTCGTAGTAGCGTTCCGCGGGACTTCGCTCAGAGTAGCAGGCACACTCCGTGTGCCGTAGTCCGTCTTTCGTCTGGTTCCCACGCTCTGCGTGAGAACCAGCGTGCCGACGCTCCGCGTCATTTCCAGCGGTGTGAAGCCCGCGCCACGGCGTGGCATTCCAATGCCGAACTCGAAACCAAGTGGAACGCGTAGACGGGAAAAAAACGGCAGACGGAGTGTGCCTGCTACTCTGAGTCAGGACCAGAACCAACGGTTCTCGATCTTAATTCGTTCCCAAGCTCCGCGTGGGAACGCACCGTTCGAAGCTTTACTTCGCCAATTCGAGCGCTGGTTGAAGCACGCAATTCGAATGCTGCCATGCGGTGCGGTCGGCTGCTCTCAGCCGCCCAGCGATTCCAGCGGGCCGACCGTCGACGTCGTCAATTGGGTGAGCGGATATTCTTCGATCAGACTGCGGATGTCGGCCAGCGTGATCTTGCGCAAAATCGTCAGGTCGTCTTCCACCCGGTGATATTCGTTCCGATTGACCCAGTTGTGCCCCAGCGACGACAACCGTCCCATCGGCCGTTCGCTGCGCAGCACGACCCGTGATGCGACCTTGCTTTTTGCCTGCGCCAGCTCGACCTCGGTGACTCCATTCCGGTTGACGTCTTCGTAGATGGCGCGAATGCGATCGACATTCGAGCGGGATTCATCGGGGGGGCAACTGAAGTAACCCATGTACGCCCCGCTGCCGTCGAATTCGTTGTATCCCAACTCAGCCGTTTCCGCCAAACCCGGATCGACCAGCTCCCAGAACAACCGGCTCCCCGAATCGTCGCCGACGATGACGGTCAAGAGATCGGCAGCGTATCGCAGGGGACTGCTGGAAGGAGGCGCGGGAGCCATGTGCATCACGTGCTGCAACATGCTGTTGGATTTGGTGACCTGTTTCAATCCCCCCGATGGTCGCGCTTCGGAGGTGCTTCTGGGACCGCCGCCGGCAGGCCAGGCGGCACAGCTCTTTTCAGCGAGGGCCAAGAGCTCGGACCACTCGAATTTGCCCGCCACGGCCAAGACGATATTGCCCGAGGCATAGCGCGACTGGTGATAGGCACGCATCTGTTGGCACGTCAATGCGCCGATGCTTTCGTTCGTCCCCAGCACGCTGCGGCCCAGGGCATGTCCGGCAAAATGCGCCTGCATCAGGTTCTCATAGGCGGTGTACGTCGGCTGATCGTCGTACATCCCGATTTCTTCCAGGATCACCTTCTTTTCCATGTCGAAGTCTTCCTGCCGCAGAGACGGACGGATGATGTCGGCCAGCAAATCGAAGGACTTCGGCAGATACTCGGGCAGAACGGCCGCATAAAACAGCGTGACCTCTTCGCTCGTCGAAGCGTTGTACTTAGCTCCGACTTCGTCGAAGACCCGGTTGACGTCATCAGCCGAATGCCGCGCGGTCCCTTTGAAGATCATGTGTTCCAGGAAGTGGCTGACCCCGGCCACTTCGTCGGTCTCGTCGCGCGAGCCGGTGCGCACGAAAAATCCGACTGCCACGCTGTGCACACCGGGGCTTTGTTCGGCGACGATCTGCAAACCGTTCGCCAGCCGCGCCTCATGAAACTGCAAGGTGAACCTCCAAAGGCTCCGGTCCGAGGGTCAAGACGGTAAAGTTTTTCGCCGGGAAGCGGGCGATGTGTTCAAGCAGCGAACGGACGGTGAGCGACTCGATTTTGTGGCGGACTTCGTCGAGGGATGTCACGCGGCCCAGATGATACCAGTCGCGGGCATTCGACGACGCGCGCGACGAGCTCGATTCCTGCTGCATGATCAGCGAGCTCTTGGCCCGCGCCTTGCACCGATCAAGCTCGTCTTCGGAAATGCCCTGCCCGAGCCGAATCAATTCTTGAAGGGTTACGTCCAGCGTTTCCTGGGCTCGTTCGACGGTCGTGCCGGCATAACACAAAACCTTGCCCTGATCGCGCAAGCTGTTGAGCGACGCGAACACCGAGTAGCAGAGGCCCCTCTTTTCGCGAACTTCCGTAAACAACCGCGAGCTCATTCCTCCCGACAGAATGCTCACGGCCGCCCAGGCCGCATAATAGTCCGCATCGCGGTAGGGAATGCTGTCGTAAGCGATGCCGATTTGAGTCTGCGTCGATTCGTGAGGAATATGATCGCGCGCCGGCCCGCGCGGTCCCGTGGCGAACGCTGGGACCGGCTTCGGTTTCCAGCCTCCGAACAGCTCCTCCACCAGATCGATCGACGCCTGGATGTCGACTTTTCCCGCAATCCCCAAGATCGCGTCATGCGGTCCGGCGCACGTTTCGAAATGTTTGCGAACGACTTCGGGGGTCAGCCTTTCGACCCCTTCGAGGGTTCCCTCGCTCGGAATACCCCACGGCGATTCGTAGCAGCGCCGGCGCAGCTCGATCATCACTTTTTGCCGCGGTTCGTCCTCAATCGCCTGCAAATTCTGCTCGACACCTGCCAGAGCGGCTTCGAACTGGTCCGGAGGGAGGTGCGGCGACTGCACGATATCGGCATAGAGCCGCAATGTCTGCGGCAGGCTTTCGGCCAGAGTCGCCCCGGTAAAGCTGATGTGGCTGTTGCCGACCCCTTCGTTCCGCTGCACGCCGAGGTTATCGAGTTCGTTGGAAAGCTGCCGGCTGTCGCGTTTCCCGGCGCCGCGCATGATCCAGTCGCATAACAGGGCCGCCGCACCGGCCTGGCCGGGAGGATCGTAATTGCTCCCCGCGGGAACGAGCAGGCTGAATGCGGCCGATTGCACGTCGGCCATGGGTTCTACGATCAGCGTCAGCCCGTTGGAGATCGAATGCGTCTGAATCTGCTGGTCGGCCATCCTGATTGCGTCGATCTCGGGTCCACGGGTGAAGATTGAGTAATGAGGTATTGTCGTCAGTCACACCCGGTTCGACAAGGGCTTGGCACAGAGTATGACGAAACGCCGATGCCAACTTGCCCCAGCGAGCCGGTCGGTTCACCCCAGCGGTGTCAGGCTACAACACGGCATAAATCGCCGTTGGCCGATCAACCGCTTTGTAAGTCGTGCGCGCCAGCCGAAACCCGAGGGAACGATACAACTGCACAGCCACGGCGTTGCGGGCGGTAACGTCCAGATAGGCATGGGGGACGCCGGCCGTCTGGAATCCCGCCAGCGACTTCACGATCAACGCCTTTCCCAGTCCGCGACCACGGTGCTCGGCCGCCACACCGACATTCTGGATCGCTCCCCAGTGGCCGGTTTGAATCAACCCCTGAATCGTGCCACAATCCTCGGAAATCCCTGCGCCGAGCCGGCACTGAATCAGCCACGTCGCCTGCGGGACGAAAGTCGCCCGCTGGACGATTTCGCTCATCAGGTTCCGGCACGATGCGGGGTCCGCCAGCGAGGGAAAGACTTCGCTGTCGACCTCACACCGAAAGCTCTCGAATTTCGCAAGCGCGTGCCGCTCGAGCAACGACGCGTCCCAGGCGAGCCACTCGTACCCCTTGGGGAGCACCGGCTCCGGAAATATGGTCCGGCTGAGGTCGATTTCCATCCGAAATCGTTTGTAGTAAGTGACGCCCATGACAGTCGTCCGGCGGCAATACAGAATGGTGCGAAATCTTGCAGCTCACAGCCCCAAGCCAAATTGAGACTGACTCGATCATACCACCCGCATTCCGCGAGTCAACGAAAATGTGCGATGAGGTCAATGCCGCGTGCTCAGCAGCATCGTTCCTGTGGGAAAATGCAGGTCGAAATGCTCCGCCAGCACGTTCAAGAGTTCGGCATCGCCGGCGATCGTTTGGCGCATATCGCCGGCCGGAGTCGTCGTCGTCAGTTCGGTGTTGCGCAACACCAATCGCTTCGCCTGCGACACTCGCTGCACCGTCAGCGTTTGCACGAATCGCGAATCGGGGTGGGTCGAGACATAATGGTTGGGAGCCTCGAAGTCGACGGCCAACTGCGGTTCGAGATTGAAGACGTACAGATCCTGCCAGACGCCGCCGACCGGCGCCTGCAACACCCACAGGTCGGCTTCGCGGCCGAGCCGGTACGGCCAGGCGAATTGCTGATACTCGCCGGAGGCCAGCGGTATCGGCAGCAACAAGCCATAGCTTCCGAACCCAAGATCCGCCAGCCAGCGCTCGCCGCCGATGTCGACAGCCAGCGTCACGTGTGTCCGCGGAATGACGCGCTGCGTCCCAAACCGGACCCGCGCCTGGAGCAGCGTCACCGAAAATCCCAACTGCTCCAGCGCGGCGGCAAATAACAGGTTCTGCTCGAAGCAGTAGCCCCCGCGGCGGTTCTGCACGAGCTTCGCCTGCACGCTCCCCAGATCGATACGGATCGGGCGCCGCAGCATGACGTCGAGATTCTCGAACGGGACATGCGTGGCATGGGCCAGATGCAAATCCGACAGCATTCTGATCGTCGGCTCGCGGCCGCCACGATATTCGATCCGAGCGAAATAGGCGTCGAGATCGATGTGAGTGCCGTCTGCAATGGGCATTCGAGGAATCACTCTCGTGTTGGCCGGGCGAATGCGTGATTTATATGGGAATTCATCACAGCGTTTTCAGGTACTCGAGCACCGCCTGTCTTTCGTCTTCGGTCAGTTCATCCGGGAAGAGGTGCCCAGCCGCGCTCTTTCCCGGCTGCTCCGTGTTGAAGTACTCGCGCTGCTCGGTCTTGGATTTCGCAGTCTCGGGGAGCCGATCGAACGCGGTCACTTCCAGTCCCACTTTCTGTTGATCGTATCCGTCTTCCGTTCGGCGCCAGATTTTCGGCCTCTCGCTCGAGTGCAGCAGGTGCCACAGTGTGGGAACAGAACCATTATGCAAATAGGGAGCGCTGGCCCAGACGCCGTTCAGCGGCGGAGCCACATAACCTTGCGGATCGACGACATACTCTTCTTTTCCATAATTGCCGAACCACGAATCGCGCATGTCCTGTCGGCGGCCGATCGTGATCGACTGCAGGCGGATCGGGTCGGTCTGGACGATGTCGAGCGGCACGATCTTGTTCGGATAGCGGCCTTCTTTGCCGTAGGTTCCGTGACACCTGCTGCAGTTCCGTTCAAAGATCGCCTGGCCGGTGCTGGCGAGTCGGCGGTCGATCTCCCAGGGATAGTGGGGCGGCTCGAGTGACTCGATCCAGGCCAGGATGTCGCGGAAGTCATCTTCCCAACCGCGCAGCGTCGCCCCCGAATTCCGCGGCAGCATTACGAATTGCACCAGGAGACGATGGCTTTTGACCGCGAACCCTTCCGCGTAGAGCAACTTTTTCCGGCGGACGTTCCAAAAGGCGGGCGCGTCGGCGTCGTTGTGCAGCAATCGCGGGACGGTGAACTCGCGACGCATTTCGAGATCCTTATCGCGCAGCGAACCGAGCGCTACGCCAAACATCACGGAATTCGTCGTGCCGCGCGTCGTCCCTAGCGGCATTGTCAACCCCCCTTTGTCGAGATGCGCGAGGGGCCTGGCCATCTGGAGCTTGCGCTGCCGAACCTCTTCCACCAGCGTTTCCAGGGCGAAATTGGAATTGGGGGAGCCGAATACCGGCTGTCCCGCGACCTTCCCCGAGTGGCAGGCGAGACAATTCATCACCCAGCCTCCTTTGCCGTCGGACAGGTAGCCCAATGCCGGGCCCCTCTCCTTGCTGCCGGGTCGCTCGATCAGTCCGTACCTCGAAAAAGCCAGCTTTCGGCGTTCGGCCGGCGTGGCAGCCTGCGATTGTTTCTGCAAATCGGCGGGCCAGACTTTCCAGAGTGAATCGAAAACCTCGTCGTCGAAATCGGGGGGCAGGTAGGCTTTGGTGGTCAGCCAGTGAAAACCTCGTTGAGCGGGGGACATCCGGTCGACAGCGTCACCCGCTCCAGCGCCGCTTCCCGCACCAATCAGAGTTCCGATGCAGCAGAGGCTGCGTAGCGCATACAGAATCAATAATCTCGCCGTCATCCCTGATCTCGCTTGTACGAATTGAAGATCAATCGGCCGCGTCAATTGATGATACCTCTCGCAAGTCGAGATGGCCATGACTGAAAAAACGCCCCGACGTCGAACTCGACGAATGTCTCTCGCGCAGTCGATCTACGCAACTCCACTCATCGCCTGCGCATTAACTGAAAAACATGCCGTTTGAGCTTCCCGGAGCCCCGGTCAGCCGATAAAGATGTACCAGCGCGGGAGCAGCAAGCTGTGCAGCTTGCCAATGTCCGGTTCGTTGGTCAGTCGTGTGAATTGTCATGTGGAAATGACACAAGCTGACGGGTTGCTGAAGAAGGGCATACCTCGATGAAAGTCTCTGCGATCCGCAAATTGCGGCAAAAGCTGGCCGCGAGCCAGCCCGTCTATGGTCTATGGGTCACCCTGGAGTCGGCCACGATTACCGAGATGGCCGTCGCGCTAGGGCTCGACTGGGTCGTCATTGATGCCGAGCACGGACATCTCGATTGGCACGACATTCTTGAACACTTGCGTGCGACAGTCCGCAGCGACACGACCGCCCTGGTGCGCGTCACCGAGCTGAACCTCGGGCAGATCAAGCGGGCGCTCGACATCGGGGCAGACGGCGTAATCGTTCCCTGGATCGAAACGGCCGAGCAATTGCGCCAGGCCGTCTCTTTCGCCCACTACCCACCCAGCGGCGTGCGTGGCATGGGGGGTGAGCGGGCGACGTGCTGGGGACGTTGTCTTTCCGAGCACGCGGCCGAAGCCGACGAACACGTGCTCGTCGTGCCGATCATCGAAACGGTTCGGGCCGGCAAAAACATTGACGAACTGTGCCGTGTCGAGGGAGTCGAACTTTTTCAATTCGGCCCTGCGGATTACTCGTCGACAGCCGGATTCAAGGGCCAGTGGGAAGGGCCGGGGGTCGCAGAGCAGCTTCTGGCGATCAAAGACACGATCCGCCGGGCGGGTAAGCACTGCGGCGTGCTCGCGACCAGCAATGAAAATCTGGCGCAGCGGCGCGAGCAGGGTTTTCAGTTTCTCGGCTTGGGGATGGACGCGGGACTGCTGTTGCGGAGCGTCACCGGAGCGTTGGAATCCGTCGGGCGTGAGACGGCAATTTCATCATCACTGGTGCCCCTGTGCACAACAACCCGGTCTGAACCAGCGAAACCAGCCAGCGCCATTGCCATGGGGACGGTGGCGAAGCCCTTGCCGGCGCGGCCCCCGGGATTCCAGCCTGATCGTCCGGAAGTCGTAACGACGCGCAACGCCGCACGGCGCGTCGAGCTCGAACGAGGAGTTGTGTTCCAACCCCTCGTGGGCGCTCATAACCAGGCGCATAATCTGACGACCGGCATCGTGACATTCATGCCGGGGGCAAACCTTCCTTATCACACCCATCCGCACGGCGAGGCGATTACGCTGCTGTCGGGGGAGGCCGAAGTCGAAGTCGACGGACGCCGCTATCATCTTTTCCCGCTCGACAACGTCTACATCCCGCCGGAAACCTCGCACTTCGCGTGCAATCCGTCGGGGAGCAAACCGGCGACCTTCCATATCGCCATGAAAAGCCACGAGCCATCGCGAACGCTGGTTCCGTCGCCCGGCGGCACGCGCCTGATGGCCGATGATGCCGGCGGAACTCCCGGCGCCGAACGGGTCAGCCGTCATGCCACGACCCCCTGGTACGAACCGAATCCCGGCGCGCGGTTTCAGGACTATTTCAATCGTGATCTGGGCAGCGTCGGCATGAGCGGAGGCTATGGCGAATTCACTCATGGTGGAAGGCTCCCGTGCCATCTCCACGATTTCGATGAATCGATCACGATTATTACGGGGACGGCCACGTGCGTCGTCGAAGGACGCCGGTATTCGCTGTCGGACTGTGCGACAGCTCTCGCGCCGCGTGGCCGCTGCCATTATTTCATCAATCTCACCGATCGCCCAATGGCGATGATCTGGGTCTACGCCGGCGACCTGCCCCAGCGGTTCGTATTGAGTCAGAAGTGCTGCGAGCCGGAGGGATGCCCGCTGCCGTAAGACTTCTCTTGTCGGAGAGCCGGGGGGCGGGCACCGATTCGATGAGAAGTGGTCGCCCCCGGTAATAGCCAGTACGATGATTGCAAATTGAAAATTGCAAGCTGAGAATTTGGTACCAGCCGCAAACGTCAATTTCAAATTCTCATTTTTCAATTTGCAATTCTCGATCACGTCTCAACAAGTTCGCTGAATCATCTGGACCTCCATTCATGCCATCACCCGCGCCTTTTCGCGTCGCCTTCACCGGCGATTTCCAGGACTCGGCCGGCAATCCGAAGTATCGTGAGTTCGGACTGGCGGCGTTTCAGAATCAACCGCAGATCGCGCATCATATCATTCGCACCAGCAGCCCCGAGTTGACCGCCGACCAGATCGGCGACGCCCGGGGAGTCGTCGTCTTGACCCCGCGGGTGACGCGGCAGAGTGTGGCCGATCTCGCCGATTTGCTCGCCGTTGCGCGATTCGGCGTCGGCTATGATAGCGTTGACGTGCCGGCCTGCACGGCGGCCGATGTGCTGGTGACGATCGCCACCGGCGCCGTCGACCGATCGGTCGCCGAGGCGACTCTCACCTGGATGCTCTCCCTGTCGCATCATGTGCGCAGCAAAGACTTGCTTGTCCGAACGGGAAACTGGGACCAACGCTCGCAGTTCATGGGAACCGAACTGCGCCGGCGCACTCTGGGACTGGTGGGCTTCGGACGCATTGCCCAGGCGCTGGTAGAACTTGCCGGGGGATTCGGGATGCAGGGTTTCCTGGCGTATGACCCGTTCGTCGATCGGGATGCCGCTGCGCGTCTCGGAGTGAAAATCGTCAGCCTCGATGAACTGCTCGCGCAGTCCGATTTCGTCTCAATCCACTGTCCGCTTATGGAGCAGACGCGGAATCTCATCGGTGAACGCGAGCTCGCCCGGATGAAGCCAGAGGCGTATCTCATCAACACGGCCCGCGGTGGAATCGTCGATGAGACGGCGCTCTGCAAAGCCTTGAAAACCCGGCAGATCGCGGGCGCAGCGATCGACGTCTTCGCGAAAGAACCGGTCATCGAACCGCATCCACTAGCTGAGTTCGACAACGTCCTGCTGGCCCCGCATTCTATCGCCTGGACTCACGAGCTGTTCAGTGACATCGGCCATGCCGTGTGCCAGGGGTTGGTCGACCTGTCGCAAGGCCGAACGCCCCGCGGCATCGTCAACCCGGAAGTCCTGGAGCGCCCGGGTTTCCAGCAGAAGTGGGCGCGGTGGAAAAGGTAGTCACTTCGCTACGTCGAGATAATTGAAGTATGCATGGCACGCATCGCGCGTCGATCGTCACGGCCTTGATCGGCAAGTCTGGAACCAGCTTGGGGCCGAAGACAATCGATTGCGTCAGGCACAGCCTGACCTGCTGGTCCGTCAATCGTTCAGTGTCTGCCATCATTTGGCTGATCAACCCCTGCCGGTTCACCCGGCAGGTGAGCGAGATTCCTGAGCTAGCCACCTAATCTTCTTCACCTGCCGGATGAACCGGCAGGGGTCGCGTTCCCAGCAGTTGAGCCTGACATTGTTCGATGGACGGGCCACTATGCGGCTCGGATCCGCTGGGAGCCAGTCTCCCCGTTTTTCAACGGGCAGCCGGCGCGCGGAAACCAGGCGAAGTCAAAGAACCCCAATACCCATTCGGAGCTGGTTTTTGCCAAAAGTTGATCCGGAATTGTCGGATTCCTGTTGACGGATTTCGAAATCCGCGTGAATAATGAAAGTATCTCAACTGCGTCTGCCGTCGTGTGACGGCAAGACCATCCCTCGGCACTTCCGGCCACGCGCGAAATAACGCAGCCCGTCGAGGAGTTGACGCCGCGCCACGCCGCAGCAGGCCGTTTATTGGCCTCTTGTCGCGCCTGGTTCTGCGTCAACTTCTCCACGGGCTTTTTCGTTTTCTCGTTCCGAAGCTCCGCTTGGGAACGCTGCGTTGGAAGCTCCGCTTCGCGTCTCTAGCGCGGCGAGGGGCACGAATTGATGTCATTGTTGTCTGCGAAGCGGAGCTTCGGACATTACGATCCCAAGCGGAGCTTGGGATCGAGGAAGCCTTTTTTGGAGGACTCATGAACAGTCGTCGCAAGAATCGAGTGGCCGATCGTCGCCGGCAGGTGGCGGAGTGCGCCCTCAAAGGACTGACGCAGGAAGCGATCGGCGCCCTGCTGAGCGTGTCGCAGGCCACGGTGGCCCGCGATCTCGGTGCGATCCGGCAGGAGTGGCGCAAGTCGGCGATTCGCGATTTCGACGAGGCCCGCGGGCAGCAACTGCAAAAGCTGGCCCTCGTCGAATCCGAAGCCTGGGCCGCCTGGCAGAGGTCGCAAGGCCCCATCAAGTCGGGATCGCTGACCGAAAGCAAAGGCGGCACACGCAAACAGTCCAGCCTCAAGCATCAACACGGCGATCCACGGTTTCTCGAACAGATCAACAAATGCATCACGCAGCGCTGCCTGTTGCTGGCACTTCAGCCGGCTGCCGCGCCATTGGAGAACGACCCCCATGCAGGTCTCAGTCTCGAAATTCGACGGGAACGGGTGCTCGGCTTCATCACTGGATTTCACGAGCGCCAGCGAGCTGAAGAAGCTGGAGCACGACATGATGACGATCAGCCCGGCGGCGCTGGCCACGCTGACCAGCCGGGGGAAGTGGCTTCCGGCGCGGCACCTGTCGTTCCTGGACCGGGCGCTGCTGCAGGCGATTGACGACGCGGCGGCGGGACTGATCGACGGTCTCGTCGTGTCGATGCCGCCGCAACATGGCAAGAGCGAATTATGCAGCAAGTACCTGCCGGCGTGGTATCTGGGGACGTTTCCCGATCGGCGGGTGATTCTCACCGGCTACGAGGCCGACTTTGCGGCGCAATGGGGCCGCAAGGCGCGCGACATTCTGCTCGAATGGGGACCGGCGTTCGGCGTGAGCGTCTCGCCGAAATCGTCGGCCGTCTATCGCTGGGACCTGGCCGGCCGCGACGGCGGAATGTCGACGGCGGGGGTCGCCGGTCCGATCACCGGCAAGGGGGCGCACCTGCTGATCATCGACGATCCGATCAAGAACGACGCCGAGGCGCGCAGCTCGTATCTGCGGCAGAAGCAGTTCGACTGGTGGCAATCGACGGCGAGCACGCGGCTGCGGCCGGGAGCGCTGGCGCTGCTCATCCAGACGCGCTGGCATCGCCACGACCTGGCGGGAAGAATTCTGGACGACGCCCAGCAGGGAGACAAACGCTGGCGCGAGGTGCGCTTTCCAGCCATCGCCGAAGAGCGGGATGCATTACAGCGGATGCCCGGCGAGCCCCTGTGGCCCGAAGTGTATTCGCTCGATCATCTGGAAAGGATTCGCGCCCGGCTGACGAACTACTACTGGCGGTCGCTCTATCAGCAGGATCCGATCGCCGAGGGGACCACGGAATGGCCCGACAGTTACTTCGGCCCGTCGATCTGGTTCGACGATTGGCCGAGCAACTGGGACGCGCGTGTCATGGCGCTCGACCCGAGCAAGGGGAATGATTCGCGGTTCGGCGATTATTCTGCATTCGTGAAGCTGCAATATTCGAACCGGACGCTGTACGTCGACGCCGACCTGGAAATCCGCAACATTCAGTTGATCGTCGAAAAGGCGGTCGAACTGTGCGCAAGCTTTCATCCCTGTGCGTTTGCGGTCGAGACGAACCAGTTTCAGGAATTGCTGGCGACTGAAATCGGTCGCGTGGGGCACAGCCGAGGAGTCGAGATGCCGATGTATCACATGCCGAACCAGGCCCCCAAGCTGGTCCGCATTCGGAAGCTGACGTGGCAGCTCGCGGAAGGACGGATCAAGTTCAAGCGAAACTCGCACGGCACTCAGCTCCTGGTGCAGCAATTGCGAGACTTTCCCAACGGCGACCATGACGACGGGCCGGACGCGCTCGAGATGGCGCTGCGGCTGTTGTGGCACGTCACGGCGAATCGGAATGATCCGGGGTTCACGGTGGAGTATGCGTATACGTAGTGCGCGGGCGCGCGTCGCAGGACAGGGGGGAGGAAGACGAAGACAAGAAGAGGGGGAGACAAGGAGAAAAAGGATGGGATTGGAAATCAATTTGGCGAGCGGCCGGCGGGCACCGATTCGCAGAGAATTGGTTCTGGATGGTGGCGGCGATCATTCGAGTTCCGCAGCGCAGTAGGGGGGCGACGTGGGCACGAATTGACCCCGGTAGGGGTCACGGCAATTAGCCGGGGAATGAGCGAAGCGACATCCCAGGTTCTGTCGTTGAATAAGTTCGACCCCGCAGGGGTCGCAGCAACGTCGGGTACGGTTGGCTCACGGCTGATGAAGCACAAGGCGAATGCTTATCGTGCAAAATCGCGTTAAACAGGCCAACGTGCTGGCACCCTTTCAGGGTGCAACTCAGATTTCGATTCACCACCGGGGGTATCGCTTCGCTCAACCACCCGGCTAATCGCTGGCACCCCTGTCGGGGTGCTGAGTTTGTAGCCAATAAAAACGCCGACGTTGGTCCAAAAGGGAGCAAAATGGGTGCAAACTTGTCTCAAAACCTGCTCGACGGCTCTCAAAACCTGCCTGACCCGTCTCAAAACCTGCCTGACGCCGCCCAAACTGGCCTAATTGCGAAATGCGTTGTTGACGACGCCGTAACGACGCAAGGCGAACTTGCCAATTCACTTGCGTCGCGTTTGGGGCTCTCTGGCGATTCCGGCCGAGTGCGGCCGGCATTTCGGCACGCCGTTGCTGCGATCGCCGCAAGTCGCCGTGTCTGCGGCAGATGGAGCGCGAATCCGAGCCAGCGCTGCTGTTGCGCGAGCGCCCACCGTTATTCACGACGAAGGGTATGCAGAAACGGTTTCCGATGCATCGAATCTCCAGCGGATGGGGCTGATGATCGGCCCTCGTCAGCGCCCGGTTCCGGCGCACCTCGTAGCGCGTCTTCGACCGCAAGTCGATGCGCTTTTTCGGACCTCCGTTTGCGGTCACGCGGATTCCGCAGGGATAAACCCTGCGGCTCGCTGGTGCGAGGCGAGACCTGGACTCATGAATGCAAATCACGCGAGATCGTGGTCCGGCGGTTCATGGCAAACCACGACATCACCTCCTAGAATAAAGAGCCCGGCTGATTTTGCAGCCCGTTGAAAAAGGGGTCAGTCCCTTCCGGCAAAGTCGATTTGCTGCGGAGAAATCACTCACTGGAAAAGGACAGTCCCCTTTTTCAACAAGCTGTTTGGCTCGAACTCGAATTTGTGAGCTGGGACTCCCGGATGAATGCTGAAAACAGGCCGTTTTGCGAAAATTTCCGATGACAGCCGCTGCCCCTGCCGCTCTTCGAACGACTCTGCCCGCCGACTTTATGGCTGGGCTGCGCGAAGTCGTCGGCGAGGAGGGCCTGCTGGCCGATCGCGACGAGCTGCTGGTCTATGAGTGCGACGGATTTACGATCGCGAAAAATGTCCCTGACGTCGTCGTGTTCCCGGCTTCGACCGAGCAGGTGGCGGCGATCGTCAAACTGTGCAATCAGCAACAGGTGCCGTTCGTGCCGCGAGGCGCGGGGACGAGTCTGGCCGGTGGCTGTTTGCCGGTCGGGGGTGGGGTGATGATCGCCCTGACGCGGATGCGGCGGATTATTGAAGTGAATCTTCGCGACCGGTACGCAATCGTCGAACCGGGGTTGGTGAATGTGCATCTCACGCAGCACCTGAAGGGCTCGGGATATCACTATGCCCCCGACCCGAGCAGCCAGGGGGCGTGTACGATCGGCGGCAATTTCGCCACCAATTCGGGAGGGCCACACACGCTCAAATACGGCGTGACGGTCAATCATGTGCTGGGGGCAGAGATGGTGATGCCCGACGGTTCGATTGTCGAAATCGGCGGCACGGTCGAAGACACACCCGGCTACGATCTCACGGGGCTGTTCGTCGGTCATGAGGGGACGTTCGGGATTTGCACGAAAGTGATCGTGCGATTGACTCGCGATCCGGCTGCGTATCGCACGATGCTTGGTGTTTTCAATTCGGTACAGGACGCGACGCAGACGATCAGCAACATTATCGGCGCGGGAATCGTTCCCGCGGCGCTGGAGCTGATGGATCAGGGGATCATCGAAGCGGTCGAAGCGGCGTTTCATTTCGGTTTTCCGCTCGATGCGGCGGCCGTGCTGTTGATCGAGGTGGATGGACTGGAAGTGGCCGTCGATGAAGAGGCGCGTAAAATCATCGACATCTGCCAGAGCACCGGGGCCCGCGAGGTGCGATCGGCAAATTCGCCGAAAGAGCGGCTCCTGCTGTGGAAGTGCCGCAAGCAGGCGTTCGGTGCCATCGGTCGCCTCAGTCCCAGCTATTGCACACAGGACGGAGTCGTGCCACGGACGAAGCTGCCGGAAATCCTGGAGTTCATCACCGACGTCGGCCGGTGCCACGGCATTCGCATCGTGAACGTGTTTCATGCCGGGGATGGCAATATCCATCCGATCCTGTTGTTTGACGAACGCGATGCCGATCAGGTTCGGCGCGTGTTGCTGGCCAGCGACGAGATCCTCAACAAGTGCATCGACATGGGGGGGAGCGTGACGGGCGAGCACGGCATCGGCGTGGAAAAGATCAATTTCATGAACAAGCTGTTCGCTCCGAACGACCTGGAAGTGATGGAGCGGGTCCGGCAGGCGTTCAATGCCGGGAAGCTGTGCAGCCCGCAGAAGATGCTGCCGACCGCGGGCGCCTGCGGGATGGAACAGATTGAACGCAAGACGCCGGGACGCAGGGCCGCGCTGTAGCAGAATTCGGAATTCGGAGTACGGAATGCGGAGTTAACAAAATACAGATTTCGCGGCGAAATTGCTTGGTTCATACATTCTGCTGATACGTCACTTGGATTCCGCACTCCGCACTCCGAATTCCGCACTGGTTCTCATGCCCGCTGCAATTGCCACCGACGAGTTCCTGCCGGCGACACAGACTGAACTGTGCCGCTGGGTGGGGGACAATGCGAATGGCGCCGCACTGCCGATTTATCCGGCGGGTGGGCGGAGCGCGATTCAGTATGGGCCGCCGCAGAGTCGACCGGGGATCTCGCTGTGCACCACGGGATTGACACGGGTGATCGATTATCCGGCGCGCGACATGACGATCACCGTCGAAGCGGGAATTCGCATCGACGAATTGGCCAAAGTGCTCGAAGCCCAGGGACAGCGACTGCCGATTGATGTGCCCCAGTTGCACCGCGCCACGTTGGGGGGCGTCGCCGCGACAAATACTAGCGGATCGCGGCGGTTCGGGCTGGGAACGATGCGCGATTATGTGATTGGAATCTCGGCCGTCGATGCGTCGGGGCGGCTGTTCAAAGCCGGTGGGAGGGTCGTCAAGAACGTCGCCGGATATGACTTATGCAAGATGCTGGTCGGTTCGCTGGGGACTCTGGCCGTCATCACCCAGTTGACGCTCAAGTTACGTCCGATTCCCCAAAGCTCGGTGCTGCTGTGGGTGACATTCGATCGGCTGGGGTCGATCGATCTGGTCCTCGAACGGCTGACGACGTCAGGAACAAGGCCGGTCGCGCTCGACCTGCTCGACGCCCGCGCGGCAGCGGCTGTCTCGGCTGAAGCGGGCATCGAACTGCCGGCGAATCGACCGGTGTTGTGCATCGGATTCGAGGGAACGGCACAGGAAACGGCATGGCAGGTCGAGACTCTGAAAACCGAGATTCAGGCGCTGGGACCGCGCGACATGGCTGCGGTGCCGACGGGGGACGTGACAAAGCTCTGGTTCGCGCTGGCCGAGTTTCAAGTCCCTTCCGACGACCCGTTAACCTTCCAGGCGAATCTGCTGCCGTCTCGAACGGTGGAGTTTGTCCAGGCAGCGGAGGCTGCCGGATGTGCGCTGCAGGCCCATGCCGCGAATGGGGTCGTGATCGGTCACATTGCGGACGACGTCACGACGTGGGGCGCGGCGGCCGAGTTGCTGTCGCGATTGCGTGGTCTGGCCCGCAAATGCCGGGGGAATTTGGTCGTCGTTCAATGCGACGAGAGCTGGAAGCCGTCGCTGCCACTTTGGGGCGAACCTGAATCCGGCTGGCCGCTGATGCGCAAGCTGAAGCAACAACTCGATCCGCAAAACCTCTTGAACCCGCAATATGTTTTTGCGACTGATTGACTCGTTTATCTGTTTGGATCTGTGGCGAATTTAATTTCTGGTAACTGTAGCACCCGCATTCCATGACTTCGTCCACGACAGACTCGGCAATTCCTGCGGCCGCCGGCGGTCTGGCGCGCGTCGGCGGCGAGATCGACTACGAGAAGTTTCTCGACTGCGTGCATTGCGGCTTGTGCACGGCCGCCTGTCCGACTTACCTGGAGACGGGGGACGAAAACAACAGCCCGCGCGGTCGCATCTACCTGATGCGGTCGGTCGTTGATGGTCGATTGGAGTTGTCCTCCAAGGTGTCCGAGCATCTCGATCTGTGCCTCGATTGCCGAAGCTGCGAAACGGCCTGTCCTTCAGGGGTGCAGTACGGAAGGTTGATTGAGCCATTCCGGGCCAGCCAGCGTCACGCCGCCGCGGCGGGCGGGAAGGCGGCGAATCGCGATTGGTTTCATCGATTCATCCTGTACGGGCTGTTTCCATTTCCCAATCGCATGCGCTTGGCGTTAGCTCCGGCCAAGCTGATGCAGAAACTGGGCCTGGATCGAATGTTGGAGTCGACCGGGCTGATGAAGCTATTGCCCGCGAAACTACAGCGGATGCAGCGGTTCTTGCCGAAGCTGGTGCCGGGCGGTCCGCCCTTGCCGGAGTTTTTGCCGGCGATCGGCGCGAAGCGGGCTCGCGTGGCGCTGTTCACGGGCTGCGTGGCGGATGCCGTGTTCCGTCACACGCATTGGGCGACGGCTCGCGTGTTGCAACAAAACGGCTGCGACGTCGTGATCCCGCGGGCGCAGGTGTGCTGCGGTGCGATTCATTACCACAGCGGGGCCGACGCTCCGGCACTGGATCTGGCTCGGACGAATGCCGCCGTATTTGATGCGGCAGACGTCAACGCGATGATTGTCAACGTGGCTGGTTGTGGTTCGATACTCAAGGACTATGCGCACATCGCCCACGAATTGGAGCCGCAGAATCACGAATTGCACGCCACGCTCGGCCGCTGCGCCTCGAAAATGAAAGACGTCTCGGAGTTTCTCGCCGAATTGGGACTGGTGGCTCCTGCGGGCGAGATCAAACTACGGGCCGTGTATCAAGATGCGTGCCATCTGGGCCACGCGCAAAGAATCCGTGAGCAGCCTCGCGACTTGCTGGCCCAGATACCGGGCCTCGAAATCATTCCCATCGCCGAATCCGACATCTGCTGCGGAGCGGCGGGAAGCTACAATCTGACCGAACCGGACATGTCGGATCGGCTTGCCGCGCGCAAGCTTGCCAACATTCTGGCCGCCAAACCGCAGGCGGTGATCACGGGCAATGTCGGGTGTTCGATGCAGATCCAGGCCGCGCTCCGCCAGGCCGGTCAGGAGGTCTGGGTCGCTCATCCGATGGAATTGCTCGATCTCAGCTACCGTGGACTGCAACCGCCACTCTCAAAATGACCGAAGAACTCCACACTCTGAATTCCGCACTCCGCAGTTCTCCCATCCGCGCCGTCGTCTTCGATCTCGACGGGCTGATGTTCAATACGGAAGACATCTTCAACGAAGTCGGCCGGCAGGTGCTGCGCCGTCGCGACAAGGAGATGACGCGCGAACTGCTCCAACAGATGATGGGGCGGCGGGCTCCCGAAGCGCTGCAGATCATGATCGATTTTCATGCGCTCGAGGCCGACACTGTCGCCGGCCTGATCGAGGAGACCCGCACGCTGTTCACCGAATTGGCCGTCGATCGGCTGGCCCCTATGCCGGGTTTGTTCGAATTGCTGTCGCATATCGAAGCGCGGGGCCTGGTGAAAGGGGTCGCGACGTCTTCCGGGAGGCGGTATCTCGAGGAGATCCTGGGGCGATTCGACATCCTCAGCCGTTTCGCGATGACCTTGAGTGCAGAAGACGTGACGCATGGGAAGCCACATCCTGAGATTTACCAGACGGCCGCCGCGCGATTGGGCGTGGCGCCTCACGAAATGCTGGTTTTGGAAGACAGTCACGCCGGCACAACGGCCGCTGTCGCGGCGGGGGCGCATGCGGTTTCAGTTCCGAACGACCACAGTCGCTACCAGGATTTCAGCCACGCGGCGTATATCGCAACCCGTCTTGACGACCCTTATGTGCTCCAGCTACTGTAATCGCACTTCGGTTCGGTAATTTCTCATATTTCGACGCAGCTTACCACAGCGTGACCGCGTCTCATTTCAAGAATAAAGGATTTCGACATGGCTCCCGCTGCTGCCGTCTCTTCGCTGCCATACAAGGTCAAGGACATGACTCTTGCCGAGTGGGGGCGGAAAGAGATCGAGTTGGCCGAAAACGAAATGCCGGGCCTGATGGCGCTGCGGAAGAAATACGGCGCCAGTAAGCCGCTGCAGGGGGCGCGTATCGCCGGCTGCCTGCACATGACGATTCAAACGGCCGTGCTGATCGAAACTCTCACCGCACTGGGGGCCACCGTTCGCTGGTCGAGCTGCAATATCTTTTCGACGCAAGACCACGCCGCCGCGGCCATCGCGCAGGCGGGCGTC
Source organism: Planctomycetaceae bacterium (assembly GCA_036501235.1). Lineage (GTDB taxonomy): Bacteria > Planctomycetota > Planctomycetia > Planctomycetales > Planctomycetaceae > JACQFH01. The sequence goes on along the minus strand of DASYAR010000678.1, from coordinate 2,150 downwards.
GCCGTGTTCGCGTGGAAAGGGATGAACGAGGAAGAATTCGACTGGTGCATCGAGCAGACGCTGTTCTGGCCCGACGGCCAGCCGCTCAACCTGATCCTCGACGACGGCGGCGATCTTACCGCGATGTGCTACAACCGCTTTCCCGAGCTCCTGGCGGGAATTCGCGGCATTTCCGAAGAGACCACGACGGGCGTTCATCGCTTGTATCAAATGCACAAAGAGGGCAAGCTCACACTGCCTTGCATCAACGTCAACGATTCGGTCACCAAAAGTAAGTTCGACAATCTGTATGGCTGCCGCGAGTCGCTGGCGGACGGCATCAAGCGCGCCACCGACATCATGGTGGCGGGCAAGGTCACCGTCGTGTGCGGTTACGGCGACGTCGGCAAGGGGTGCGCCCACGCCATGAAGAGCCTGGGGTCGCGCGTGATCGTCACCGAAATTGATCCGATCAACGCCTTGCAGGCGGCGATGGAAGGGTATCAGGTGCTGACAATGGAAGAGGCCGCGCCGCAAGGCGACATCTTCGTGACGGCCACCGGGTGCGTCGACGTCATCCGCCGTGAACACCTCGACGTTATGAAGAACGAGGCGATCGTCTGCAACATCGGCCATTTCGATTCCGAAATTGAAATCGCGTATCTCAAGAACCGCAAAGACATCAAGCGCGTCGAAATCAAGCCGCAAGTCGACAAGTTCATGTATCCCAACGGCAAGTCGATTCTCGTTTTGGCGGAAGGCCGGCTGGTCAATTTGGGCTGTGCGACGGGGCATCCCTCGTTCGTCATGTCGAACAGCTTCACGAACCAGGTTCTCGCGCAACTGGCCCTGTGGGACAAGAATGCGAAATTCAAGGTCGGCGTGCACATGCTGCCGAAGAAGCTCGATGAAGAAGTCGCCCGCCTGCATCTCGACAAGCTCGGCGTCAAATTGACGAAGTTGTCGCAGAAGCAGGCCGATTACCTCGGCGTGGCTGCGGACGGCCCCTACAAACCCGAGCATTATCGGTACTAATCAATCGAGCCTGGGCCCGACGAACCAGGCCAGACGTCCGTCGCCGGCCAGCGGCAGCGAATTGAATTCGATTGCCGCCACGAATCCCTTGTCGAAATGAAAGGCTCCGCCGCCGACGAGTTCGGCGAGGATCGTGCTCATATCGGGTTCGTGGCCGACCAGGGCGATGCGGTCGGCCGGGAGGTCGCGAACGAATCGCAGCAACTCGCCCACGTCGACCCCAGGGGCGAGCAAGTCGGTCAATTGCACGGCTGATTTTTTGAGGCCGTACGCTTTAGCCAGGAGCCGCGCAGTTTGAGCGGCGCGCACGAGCGGGCTGCTGAAAATGTACTCGGGCGTCGCCGTCTGACGCACCACGCACTGGCAAAAGCGCCGAAACCGCCGGCGACCCTTGGACGTCAACGGGCGTTCCCCATCGGGGCCGTCGAATTCGTCCCGGTCGGCCGCCACGGCATGTCGCACGAGCCACAGGTGCATTGGTGATCACGCTCTGCGGAATCAGTACTGCCGAATAACGCCAGTGACGATTCCGAGCACCTGGACGTCGTTCGAATAGATCGGTTGCATCGTCGAATTGGCCGGTTCCAGGCGAACGCGGTGGGCTTCTTTGTAGAACCGCTTTAAGGTGGCGTCTTCGCCATTCACGAGGGCCACGACAATATCTCCGTCGCGGCAGGTGCGTTGTTTCTTGACGACCACATAGTCGCCATCGGCGATCTGCGCCTCGATCATCGACTGGCCGGTCACCTTCAGGCAGAATTGGTTATCCGAGCCGAACAAACCGCTGAAGTCGATGTGCTCGTCCTGCTCGATCGCCATCAACGGGCTGCCGGCGGCGATCCGCCCCTTGAGCGGTAAACTCATCTTGGTAAGCGGTTCGGTAATCTGAATCGCCCGCGACATGTGCGCTTCGCGTGTGATCAGCCCCTTCTTTTCGAGCGCCTTCAGGTGGCACATCACACCATTTGGGGAGCGGATCTTGAATCCTGTGCCGATTTCACGAACCGTCGGACCATATCCCCGATTGAGGATTTTGTCCTTGATGAAATCGTAGATCGACTGCTGTCGAGTGGTGAGAATTCCTTTTTTCGCCATGACCTATTGCTCCCGCGGATGATGAGCCTGACACCTGCATC
>DASYAR010000677.1:0-6909 GCA_036501235.1 Planctomycetaceae bacterium | reverse complement strand
ACGAGGCCCGCCCGACGACAGCACTGGCTTAGTCCGGATGAGTAGTCATCATCCGTCGAACCGGATAAGCTGATTCCGATTTGCCGCATCGGATCTCACACCAGCATCACCCGGAGACGCTTGCCATGTCGCGCACCCTGGCGCTCGCTATCGTTTTGTTCGGATCGTCGGCCTTCACGTTCGTCGCGCCCGCCGATGAACCAATAGGAAGGACTTTCATCGATCCCGTTCAGGCCGGTCCCGATTTCCTGATCCAGGGGGAATACGAAGGCCGAATCGGCAATGACACGATCGCCGGCGCGCAGGTGATTGCGCTGGGCGAGGGCAAGTTCGATGCGGTCCTGTTCGCGAAGGGACTTCCCGGCAGCAGTGCCGACAAGACGCGGCTGCCGGTCAAAGGCGAAACAAAGGAAGGGGTGCCGACGTTCACGGCGGACAAGTTCCAGGCATCGATCAAGAACGGCGTTTTCTCCGGGACGCTCGACAACGTCGAATTGAAGCTGGCACGGATCGAACGGCAGTCGCCCACGATGGGGGCTCCGCCGCCGGAAGGAGCCAGCGCGCTGTTTAACGGAACAAATACCGACGCCTGGGTCGGGGGGCGGATTCAAGAAGGCAACCTGTTGGGAGTAGGGACGCGCACGAAGCAGTCATTCAAGAATTACACGCTGCACGTCGAGTTTCGCACCCCCTTCATGCCCCGTGATCGAGGGCAGGCCCGCGGCAATAGCGGGCTGTACTGTAACGACCAGTACGAGTTCCAGATCCTCGATTCGTTCGGACTGACAGGGGAGAATAACGAGTGCGGTGGCTACTATTCGTTCGCCAAGCCGGCCCTCAATATGTGTTTGCCCCCCCTGTCGTGGCAAACTTACGATATCGACTTCGCGATGGCCCAGTTCGACGGCGACGGCAAGAAAACGAAACCGGCCATTGCCACGGTACGCCTCAACGGCGTCGTCGTGCATGACAAATACGAGATCCCCAAGCCCAATGGCGGCGGCGGGCAGTCTGATGAAACGAAGTCCGGCCCCATCTTCTTCCAGGACCATGGAAATCCGGTGCACTTCCGCAATATCTGGATCTTGGAAAAGAAATAGGGGTCAAAGCGGCGGATATCGTAGCGATCGTTTTTGGGTGGCCCGGCCGTCCCGACAGGGCGGCCGGGTCGCGCAGCGACAAGATTCGACACCGTTCGCGCTCCTCGGAAATTGAAGTGATCATTCGCGATTCTAATCGCAACCTCCGGCGTGATAGAGTCCGGCAGAAATCGCCTGTTGCGTGTCGGATAGATTTCTTCATGTCCCGTTCACTGCGCCGGATATCCGGATCTGATTGATGAGCACCTTGCCGGCGGACTCGTTGCCAACTGGAACCGGCCGGCGGATTCCCCTGTGGCTCAAGTTGCCGTACACGGCATTCGTGCTGGTCCTCGTGCCATACTACTGGAAATCGTACGGCCCAACGAATTTTCTCTACTTCTGCGACATGGCCCTGTTTTTTACGCTGGGCGCCGTGTGGCTTGAATGGCCCATCCTGGCGTCGATGCCGGCCGTCGGCATCCTGCTGCCGCAGGCGCTGTGGATGCTCGACTTTCTGGGAGAACTGGCGGGCTTCAAAATGACTGGAATGACCGGTTACATGTTCGATTCGTCGATCGCGCCGTTCACGCGAGGATTGTCGCTGTTTCATTTCTGGTTGCCGATTCTCCTGGCGTGGCTGGTGTGGCGGCTCGGCTACGATCGGCGGGCGCTGCCGGCCTGGACGGCGCTGGCATGGGGACTCGTGCTCGTCTGCTATTTCTGGATGCCCGCGCCCCCGGCCCCGCCGGACGATCCGAACCGCGTCGTGAACATCAATTACGTGTACGGCTTCAGCGATGTGAAGCCGCAGCAGTGGATGCCGCAGAATGCGTACATCGCGACGGAAATGGCCGTGCTCGCCATCGGGATTTTCGTGCCAACACATTACTTGCTGGCGTGGTTGTTTCCGACGCGAAGCTCTCTGCGGTTCTGAATCTTCGGAAAAGATTTGACAAGAACAAGCACTGCGAAAACAAGGCCCAAAGCCCGAAAATTCCGGAACCTTTGGATCGAATCAGTGTTGATTAACCGCGCTCCTGTTTCGCCGCCAGCTGCAAATCTCGGATTGAGGTCCCACAATGTTCCACCCTGGTAGCGTCCGAACTGCCAAACATTGGAGACTCTTCGAAAGATTCAGCGGAGCATTTTTCGCAACCAGTTTTCTAGCAAGCTTCGCACCGGGAATGGCCCGCAGCGACGAACAGCCGCGTGCGCTCCCGAAGGACGGCAGCTGGGTGCGCTATCACGTAGAAACTGAAGACGTCGTTGAGAAGAAGATCGAGGGGCTTAGGTCAATTGAATTGAGTTTCGTCGGCACGGTCGTGGAAGAGGGGCAGACGTGTCGCTGGCTGGAACGAAAGGAGTCCGTTCCCGATGGAGAAAAGGGCACGAAGAAGGAAATCATCAAAGTGCTCGTCCCCGAGAAGGACCTCTGGGAGAGCGACGTTCCGTTTGAGCACTTCCGCCGTGGTTGGGTGCTCCGGCCGGATGGAAAAATAGGCGAAGTGACGATGAAGCAGCATGTCCTGCTGCACTTGAATTTTGCGCCTCTGTTGCTCTGGACTCCCGGGATGCTGAAGGATTCGAAGCAGGTCGCCGATCAATTCAAAGATATCGAGTATCAGGCGGGACGACTCAAGGGCGCGCAGGCGAGAACCGGCAAGTTGGCGTTGCCCGACAATAACTACGATATCTCGAAATATACTGCGTGGCAGCATCCCGATTTACCGATCGGTTGTGCAGAAGTCCGCATGACCAGGGAGTTGTTCATGAAAGGCAAAAAGTTCAATGAGCGGTTAACGGTGTGGCGTCTCCAAGAGACTGGCGCGGAGGCGAAGAGTTCATTGCCGGATTAGAATTGACTGGAAGCGTCGGCCGGCTATCGTATGTATTTTCGCAGGTGCCGTGCGATAAATCGCATTTTGGACGACGGACCGGAATGGCTGTCACGACAACTTACCTGGAAATGTTTGCGCCGCCGGGCCTGCGACTGCGTCCGCCGCTCGATGCCATCGAACTCCGGCACGTCGTTCAGCCAAGCGTCGAGTTCTATCGTGCGATCTATGACGCGGTTGGCAGTCGCTGGAACTGGACGAGTCGCAAACGGCTGTCGGATACGGCATTGGCCGAGATCCTGAACGATCCGCGGGTCGAGATTCATGAGCTCGTCGTCGAGGGCGTTCAGGCCGGATTCGCGGAGCTCGACGGACGGTTACAGGGCGAGATCGAACTCAAGCAATTCGGCCTGGTTCCGGAGTTTATCGGCCGAGGGCTGGGACGATATTTCCTGAACCGAGTGATCGATCTGGCGTTCAGCCGTTCCCCGCGACGATTCTGGCTGCACACCTGCACCGCGGACCACCCCAGCGCGCTCCCCAATTACATAAAGGCCGGATTCGTGGTTTACAAAACCGAGACGCACGATTAGGCAATGTCGTCGTCGCGCTCCGCCGAGACAATGTTGGCGCAGTCCACGCATGCAGGTCGCTCGAACGAGGTTCGGCCCGCAGTGCGTGCGGCGAATTTCAGACGACGGCCGCGCCACGTTTCATTGATTCTCTATGGGCTCATCGATTTCGGCGAACATCCGCACCGCCAGAGCGTCCAACTCGTCGTCAGACCACTGGTTGTCGTCGTATGCGAATTGCCGAATCGTCTCGTAAAGATCAGCCTTGACGGCCACATACTCCTGGCGCGTCTGCGGATCGACAAGCCGCAATCCACCGGTCTGCAACATTTCACGGCGTTCTGTTTCAGTCATGGTTTGCATGGCGCCCTCCTACCTCAATTATCGCCGCGCAAAACGATCGAAGCAAGACCGATTACGACAGTCCTTGGGAGAGCTGCTTGCAGAGGAATGTACGATCTCGTCGCGGCACGGCCGCGATGCTTCCTGAAGGCAGTACTACGAGCGGCGGCTATTTCTTCTTCGGCCGGTAAATGTGGGTGGCCTGGGCAAAGACGGCTTCGGCGGCTTCCATCAGCGTTTCAGACAGCGTGGGGTGGGCGTGGATCGTGTCGGCCAGGTCGCGGGCGACGATGGCCATTTCGACGGCAAGCGCCGCCTCGGCGATCAATTCACCCGCGCCGGCGCCGACGATGCCTACCCCCAGCACGCGCTCGGTTTTCGGCTCGACGATCAGTTTGGTCAGCCCTTCGGTGCGGCCGATCGACTGCGCGCGGCCCGACGCGGCCCAGGGGAAGCGGACGACGATCACTTCGCGGCTCTCGGCTTTGGCCTGCGTTTCGGTCAGGCCGCACCAGGCAATTTCGGGATCGGTGAAGACCACGGCAGGAATTGCTACGTTATCGAAGGAGGCGGGCTCGCCGGCCAGCGTCTCGGCGACGACTTTGGCCTCGCGCGTCGCCTTGTGGGCCAGCATCGGCTCGCCGGCCACGTCGCCGATCGCGAAGATATTGGGATCGGTCGTGCGCCGCTGTGCATCGACCGTCACGAACCCCTTGGCATCGACCTTCGCTTTCGTATTTTCGAGCCCCAGGTTCTGGCTGTTGGGACGGCGGCCGATCGAGACCAGCACACGGTCGAATTGTTCTTCGCTCGTTTTGCCGTCTTCGGCCACCAGGCGCGCCGTGATACCGTTTTTTTTCACATCAAGGCCGTCCACCTTCGTGTTGAGATGGATCGCTTCGAACAGCGATTCGAGCCGCTTCTGGAGCGGCCGAACGAGGTCCCGATCGGCCCCCATCAACAGGCCCGGCAACATTTCAACCACGACAACCTTCGAACCGATCGCCGCATAGACTGAGCCCATTTCCAAACCGATATAACCCCCACCGATCACAAGCAGCCGCGGGGGGATATCGTCCAGATTCAGCGCGCCGGTCGAATCCATGACGCGCGGATCGTCCTTTTTGAACAATCCCGGCATCGCAGGAGACGAGCCGCTGGCCAGAATGGCATGGCGGAATTTCAACGTGCCGGTCGTGCCGTCAGGGTATTGCAGGTTGAGCGTGATCGAATCGGCGAATGTGGCCCGCGCGTTGACATACTGCACGCCGCGCGCCTGGCACAACTGGCCGACCCCGCCGACGAGTTTCTCGACCACGCTGTTCTTGAATCCGCGGAGCGCAGCGATTTCGATCTGCGGCGCAGCGAACGTCACTCCCCACTGCGACGATTCTTGCGCTTCGTGGATCAACTTGGCGACGTGCAGCAGGGCCTTGGAGGGGATGCAGCCGCGGTGCAGGCACACGCCGCCCGGCTTGTCCTCGGCGTTGATCAGCGTGACTTTCATGCCGTGATCGGCACAGGCAAACGCCGCCGGATAACCGCCGGGACCGGCGCCGATGACGGCGATTTCAGTTTCGAGATTGGTCGCTGGCATGACGAGTGTTCTAGCAATTCCCTGCAGGGTGTGATGTCAAACTTCGCTCATCAGGTGAAACGGATCCGAGAGCAGGCCGGACAGCTTGACGATGAACCGGGCGGCGTCGGCACCGTTGATGACGCGGTGATCGTAAGACAGCGACAGCGGCAGCATCAATCGGATCTGCGGGGCGCCGTTCACGATGACTTGCTGTTGACTGGTGCGCGACATGCCGAGGATGGCGACTTCCGGATAGTTCACGATCGGCGTGAAATATGTCCCGCCGATGCCTCCCAGGTTGGTGATCGTGAACGAGCCCCCCTGCATATCGGTGGGAGCCAGCTTGCGGTCCCGCGCTTTCTGCGCCAGGTCCGTCAGTTCGGCGGCCAAGTGCATGACGCTCTTGGTATCAACCGCCCGGACGACGGGAACCATCAGGCCATTCTCGGTGTCGACGGCGATGCCGATATTGTAATACTGCTTCAGGACGACTTCTCCGCGGGCCGCGTCGTAGCTGGCGTTGAAGCGGGGAAAGGCTTTGAGGGCGATGACGACGGCCTTCATTGCCAGGACGGTCATCGTGACTTTAGGGCCGCCGTCTTTGGAACCGGCCGATTGCGAGTAGCGCTTGCGTGCAGCCTCCAAGTCGGTGACATCGGACAGTTCGTGCTGGGTCACGTGCGGGATGACGCTCCACGCAACGCTCAAATTGGCGGCGCCGGTCCGCATGATCTTATTGAGCTGCTGTCGTTCCACCGGCCCATATTGCGAGAAATCGGGCAGCGGCGGCACGATCGCCGGGCCTGCGCCGGGGGCGCCGCCTGATTCAAGCGCAGCGAGTTTCTCGCGCACGTAGGCCTGCACGTCTTCGGAGGTAATACGTCCGCCCGGCCCCGAGCCGGCGACGTCGTGCAAGTCGACACCCAACTCACGGGCCAGCCGCCGGGTCGCCGGGCCGGCGGGAGCCGGAACGGCGGATTCGTTCTCTGCGGACGACTCGGCCGATGTGATTTCGGTCGCGGGCGCTGCCGCTTTGGGAACTGGAGATTTGGGAGCAGCCGGTTTGGGAGCACCAGGGGCCGGCGTGGGAGGCGCTGGCGTCGGGATCGAGGCTTGCGGCGGGCTGGCCTGCGGCGCCTGGGGCTTAGACGGCGGCGCCTGCGCGGCAGCGGGAGGCGCTGCCGCGGGCGCAGGTTTCGCAGCACCTGAGCCGGCTGATTCCTCGATCGTCAGCAGCGTCGCGCCCGTGGTGACCGAATCCCCCTGCTTGACGTGGATCTTCGTGACCTTCCCGGCATGTGGGCACGGCAATTCGAAAACCGCTTTGTCGGTTTCGATTTCCATGACGATCTGCTCGGCGGCAATCGTGTCGCCGACGGCCACGCGCAGGCCGCCGATTTCCGCTTTGTCGATATTTTCTCCGACGGCCGGCAGCGTAAACTCAATGCTCATGGCGTCCTTTTAAATGTCACGCACGGACTGGGTTGATTTTGTCGGCG
>DASYAR010000676.1:0-11696 GCA_036501235.1 Planctomycetaceae bacterium | reverse complement strand
ACCGCTGCCAGGGCCTGGGTGCAGGTGATCACTCCCGGCATCAGGTTGAGCGATACGACTTCGGCGTTCGGCCCCTTTTTTGTCGATGCGGGAAAATGGCCGTCGGCGATCAGGATCGTGGCATGATGTCCCGCGCGGCCGAGAATCTCGTTGATTCGGGGATGAATGAGCTGGTACTTGAGCATGATGTCCTACGAACGGCGGAAATATTTGCGGAACGTATGGATGGTTTGCCTGGCGGCCGCATCAGGATCGGGATAAGGGAGCGCCTCGGCCGAAGCGAAGTGGTCGTACTCGATGGCTTCCAGGGCGGCGACGATTGGCGTGTAGTCGATGTGCCCCATTCCCGCCGGCCGACGATTCGAATCGACGAAATGGACGTGCCCGATCAATGCGCCGCCGGCACGCAACGCGGCGGCGCTATCGACTTCTTCGATATTCATGTGGAACAGGTCCGCCAGCAGCCGGACGTTTTTCGTCGACAACGCCGAAATCAATTTGACCCCCGAATCAATCGAATTGATCAAGTTCGTTTCATAGCGGTTGATCGGCTCGAAAATCAGGGGCACATTGTACTGCCGGGCATGTTCTCCCAGGTCTTCCAGAGCTTCGGCCAACAATTGGAGGGCCGTTGGGTGATCGACCTCGTCGCCATGCCGGCCCTGCATCGACCCGATGATCGCCGGTGCGCCGAACGGCCCGGCGAAATCGATGATCGCCCGAATGTACTCCCGTGCCTTGTGCCGCGCAGCGGTATCAGGCAGGCACAGGTGCAGCTTCTGCCGTACCCATCCCGCCCCCGTTCCGACGGCAGCCAGCGCCAGGCCGTTTTCGTCGAGAAGCTGGCGCAGCAGCTTCGGATCGACTGCGTCGGGCGCCGGCGGAAAAACTTCGACCGCGTCGAATCCCAGTGACTTGGCCGTGCGACACGCAGCCGGGAGGTCGTGCCAGAACACGAACGGTCCACCACGTGATTCGTTGACGAGACTGACAGTGACTGCTGAGCGAATCATGGGGTAATACGGAGTGGGGAATTCGGAATTCGGAGTTAAAAATACAATGCCCCCCGTTTAGCGGCGAGGCGCAGCCGAGTCTCTTTCACACGACGCCCAGCACCTCCTCGAGTTTCCGTGGCGGCCTCCCAAACAGCTTCACGTACTCGTCCCGCGTCGGCTGCAAGCGCACTTGCACTTTCGCCGCATGATTGGCGGCAATATCGGCCAGCTTGTGCGCCAGAAACGGATTGCGCAATCGGTCAAACGTCTGGTCGGCGAACAGTGCCACGTCGTCGACACGATACGCGATCGTCGGGACGATTTCTTCATACAGCAAGGCCCGCAGCCACTGCACGGCGTCGCGATCGTTCAGCACCTGCAAGACTGTTTCGAACCCTGTCGGGCGGAACCTGGCCGCCATTGCCGAGTGCAGGCCATTTAAGATCCGCACCTTCCGCAGGTAATAAGGCGAAAGCTCATCGACGAGTCGGATGGCCGGGTGCTGGAACAGAGGCGGCTCGCCGCTCGACGGGCGCTGAATGGCCCACAGCATGTACGGCTCGGCACTGACGAGCAGTTTGTCGGTCGGCGTCAGCGGATGATCGACCGGTCCAGGCGTCACGATACAGTCGACCAGGTTCTTGAGCCACAGGCACTTGCCGGTGACCCATTCGACGAACCGGTCTGACAGCGACCACTGTCGGGCGAGCGTACAAACGATCTCACACAATTTGGCGGCGTTCCCTTCGATCAGTTCACAGGGAAGAATCACCAACGCCGATCCACCTGATTGGAACCGGCTCCACAACACTTGCGTCAACTTGGCCGGCATCGACTTGGGGGGCGACGAATCAGCTCCGTCAGTGGCATCGACTGCGTATCCTGCTTCAGTTGCATTCGTGACGAGATACTTCAAATCGGCCGACCGGGCGACGGCAAGCACGTCGTCCCATTGGTTCTGCGCGACCAGTGCGCGGCTGATCGACCTCACCGACTCGACCCGTTCCACCAGTTCGCCATCGGCGTAGCCGCGCACGACGACGTGATAACCTTCCGGCTGGCTGTTGAGCAGGTCGGCCCGCTGTCCGGGCGTCGATTGCACGATCACAACCCGGCCGACGGCCTGCCCGGCGTCGTTCGCGTTCTGCACGAACCGATCGACAAATGCCCGCAAGAATCGGCCGGCACCGAATTGCAGGATCGTTTCGGGCGCACCCGCATACTTTCCGTGAGCTGGCATTACTATCGAAATCTGATGGCGGATTTCTCGGGCATTACTTTATTGATTTCCTCGATCAAGCGCGGAAAGTCGTCCCCGGCATCGCGGACGTTCGTCAAGTCTCGCGCTTTGACAGAAACTTCCCGTCTTGACGTCGCAAGCTTGAGCATGACTTTCCAACCGTCCTCCGAGACCGATCCCCCAGGCCGTGACCGTTGAAGTTCGAAGTGATTAACTGCCGACGCTGCCGCGCTAATCACTTTCGCTCTTTGTTCGGCAGTGATTTCATCACGAAATAGGACGGTCGCATTTGGATCTGATGTCGCATTTTCCTCAGTCCCATCGATTGAACGATGGGCGCGCACCGTTATGGGACCTTCGGATGGAATGTCCACGCTGTGCCAGGCGAACCGCAGCGCTTCCAGGCCACCTCCGCCGCGGACAGTCAGCATCACCTTGCAATGCGTCATGTCTTCCTTTACCAAACGGCTCGGTTTCAATCCTTCCTTGCCGGATTCGCCGTCGTCGGTCCATCCGATTGTTGCAGCAGGCGCGGCGGCAAAAAAGATAATTACAACGAACACTCGGTTGCGCAGTCCTCCAACAAAGCTCGAACCGAGTCCTCCAAATCGATTCATGTCATCGCTCCAGGCGGGTTGTCTGCAGATTCAGGAGGAGATCCAGCGAAGGCCAACGTGTTACCAGTCACTCGCCCACCTCGACGACAGCCTTGATAACGCCGGTCTCAGGACGGGTGTATGACGGGAAGACGTCGATCAGTTCATCGAACGCGGCGCGGTGCGTGATCCAGGGTTGCGTGTCGATCCGCCCGGCTTCGATCAGACTGATAATCCGTGTAAAATCGGCCGACAGGGCATTCCGCGAGCAGAGCAGCGTCCCTTCGGGCTTGTGAAACAATGCATGCCGGAAATGAACTTCATCGGTCGTGATTCCCACGAATACGAGGCGGCCGGCGTGAGTAATCAGGCTGAAGGCGTTGGACATCGAGCCGCTGTTGCCGGTTGCGTCGATCACGACGTCAGGTAAGTGCCCATCGGTCAGATCTCGCAGTTCCTGTTCAGCTTTCTCGGACAATTTAATCGTGTGCTGGACACCCATCACGCGACGGCAGAATTCGAGCCGGTTCTCGTTCATGTCCAGAACGATCGTTTTGGCCCCCGTCAATTTCACGAATTCGAGCGTGGCCAGGCCGATCGGGCCGGCGCCGATAATCAGGCATGACTCATGGGCTTGCAATGCTGACCGATCAACGGCATGGCAGCCGATCGCCAGTGTCTCTACGAGGGCCAGTTGCTCGAATGCCAGAGTTTTCGAGACGTGCAACTTGCGAGCCGGCACCATGAACTGCGGCCGCAACCCTCCGTCGCAGTGCACGCCCAGCGTCTGGTGCTTCTCGCAGCAATTGGTGTGGCCGCGCCGACAAGCGTAACACTGCTGACAATTGATGTAAGGCTCGACGGCACAGCGGTCGCCCGGTTTGACGTTGGTTACGCCGGCGCCCACTTCCAGAACTTCGACCCCCAGCTCGTGGCCCGGTATTCGTGGATAGCTGAAAAACGGCATCTTGCCCAGGTAACCGCTGATATCGGTGCCGCAGATCCCGACAGTGTCGACGCGTACGAGCGCGTCGCCAGGACCAGGAGCGGCCGGCGCCGCGACGTCGATACGTTTCCATTGCTTTGGCGCTTCGAGTGAGAGGGCTTTCATTTGTCGTTATTTTCTGTCGTTATTTTCCGGGCGGCCTTCGATGTAATACCAGTTGTGAATCGGCGAAAGGATTTCAAGCACTTCCGAGACAAGCTGCTCGTCGAGTGGCAGCTCAGACCACTCGACCCATTTGCGCACATTGTCCGGGTTGGCCGACCCGACGATGCACGTCGTCAAATCCGCGTTCGCGAGCGAATACTGCACGGCCAGTTGAGCGATGTCGACGCCGCGCTTCGCACAGTGCTCGGCCGCTTTCCGGCAAATGTCCCGTACTTCGGGAGTCGCCTTGTGCCACACCGGCAGCGGTGAATTGGTGAGCAGCCTGGCCGAGAATGGGGCGGCGTTCATGATCCCGACCCCTTTCTGCTTCAGATAAGGCACAAGGTCCGCCAGCATGGTGTTCTGCAGCGTGTAATGATTGTACGACAGCACGACGTCCAGTTCCGTGCGGTCGAGCACGTAACGGAAAATGTTCATCGGATAACCGCTGATACCGATGAACCGAACTTTGCCCTGCTGCTGAATCTGCCGCAGCGCCGGCAGAGTCTCGTTGACGATCTGCGACATTTCCACGAACTCGATGTCGTGGCAGAGCATGATGTCGAGATGGTCGACCCCCATGCGGCTCAAGCTGACGTCAACGCTTTCGACCACCCGCCGGGCCGAAAAATCGAAATGGGCCCGATCGTATCGCCCCAGTTTCGACCCCAAGAGGTAACTGTGCCGCGGCACGTCGCGCAGCGCCACACCCAACAGGCACTCGCTCATCCCGCGCCCGTAAAACGGGGACGTGTCAATAAAATTCATCCCCAGGTCGAGAGCGACCCGCACCGAGCGCAGCGCCTCGTTCAGATCGACCGTGCGAAATTCCTGTCCCAGCGACGAGGCGCCGAACGAGAGGCGTGAAAGCTCCAGCCCGGTTTTTCCGAGAGGCGTACGTTGCATTTCGTGGATGTTCTGTGTTCGGAGACTGAATTCGCCGGTAATCCGCGTCGGCCACTATAGCGAATGCTGCTCCGTGCGCGAAAGGTTCCGCCTCGTTTAACCCGGAGCCGGGCACCGACGCGAATCGCGGTGGTCCGACGGCGTTTCGGGCAACGACGATAATTGTCGCCGTCTCCGAGCAAAGCCGGCATTCGGCCGCAACAAACAGAAGAAAAGAAGTTCTGTCCGCAGATGACGCGGATATGCGCGGATAAGATAAGTAAGAAAAAAGAATAACAGGAAGACTGATGACAGGGAAATCGGCGGTCACGCAATCTGAACGATTCGTTTTGCCGAAGTTCCTTGCAGGCGCAGCCCTAAGCTCGCGACGTCAGCAACCGCGCGGCGGCCTCGTCCAAAAGCCACGTGACTTTCCCTTCGGTCAACCGAATGCCGGCGGCCGGGTATTTCTCGACGGCGGGTTGGCCTTCCAGGATCTCGCGCACGATCGCGGCCTTCTTTTCGCCGGTTACCAGAAACAGCACCAGCCGCGCACGGTTCAGGATCGGAAACGTCATTGTGATCCGATCGAGCGACGGAGGCAGTCGCCCCGGTGGGCTGGCCGTCACCCATCGATCCGTGACTGAGAGCGAGGGATTCCCGGGAAACAGCGACGCCGTGTGCCCGTCGTCTCCGAGGCCCAACTGCACGAGGTCGAAGCAGGGGGGCGGCAGCGAATCGGTCGCCACGTGAAAAAACCGGCCGATCGTTTCACCGTAACGCCGCGCCCCATCGGCGGCATCCGGTCCATCGGTCGGCATGGGAAAAACATTCGAGGGGGGAACGGCAACGTGATCGATCAGCGATCGACGAGCCATGCCGAAATTGCTGGCCGGATCATCGACCGATACAAACCGTTCATCGCCAAGGAACAGAAACGTCGAACGCCAGTCGATGGCTGTGCCAATGTCTCCGGTTCCGAGCAGCGAGTAAGTTTTCTGCGGGGTCGACCCGCCGGACAAAACCAGCGTGAACCGGCCGCGTTCTGCAATCGAATTGCGCGCCGCCGCAGCGATGATTTCGGCCGCCCGCCCGGCAAGCTCCTCCGCGTCGCGGCAAATTCTCAATTCAGGTCGGACCATGTTGCTAATCTCGATACTCTATCTTCTATGCGACTCTCGGGAAGCTCGACGTTGCTCTCGATGAACTCGCGAGCATTGTCCGCCAAACAGTCATCTTGGCCTTTCGACGGCCGTCTGTCGATGGGAGCTGTAAAGCACCAGGCTCAAGCAGGCGACGACCCCCAGATTGATCAGAAAGGTCGCGATTCGAAGCCATGTGACGTGCTGTGTCAGTCCATAAATCTCGATCGGCAGATAGATGGAACCGGTGACGACACCCAGCCATTCCGCCCAAGCCCGTTCGTGCCAGAGTCCGTAGGCCTGGACGCCTCGAATGAGCGCGTACAGCAAGGCCAGCGATGCCAACAGCAGCAGGCGCGAATCGGTCAGTTTTTCTGCCGCATCGACAAAGATATGCGGGTATCTATTAGCCGGATCGAGATGCAGGTGTCGTATCAGCCGCGAGGCAATTTCTTCCACGTCGCGATGAATAAGTGACAACAGGCCGCAACCGGCCAACAGGACCAGCAAGGCTTTGATCGCTTCAATCACAGCGACTGCACGGACTCCGCCGGAGAGATAGTTTCGTTGTGACATAGTTCGGCATCCGAACAGCATTTCCCATGCCAGCGGCGGACGGCTTCAGGAGGAAGCGCCCCTCAATAAGTGAAATAGCCCGCTGGCGATTCCGTATGCGATCGTCACGCACCCGACCAGAAGGGCAATCAACCCCGCGATCAAAACCGCGACGAAGAACCAGTCGCCTGATTGAGCCCGCCGTTTTTCGGCTGGAGTCACCAGGATATGCCGGCGCAGGAGCTCGACATTTTTGAGGTTGGCTTTCCAGTACACGTCGAACAAATCGCCCGCGACCGGAAAGATGCCGACCACGTAATCGATGCCGATGTTCGCCGCCATGCGCACCAGAGTAACGCGGGGCACGCCCGCGCGGCTGGCGGCTTTCAGGATATACAGCGACACGAACGACGTGAGCGTATCCCCCAGGCCCGGAATCAGCCCGATGATGGCGTCGAAACCGAACCGGACAGGAGTGCCAGGAATCACGAACAGGCTGTCCATGAAGCGTGCGAGCATCTCGAGGTCAACGTCGGAGACTGCTCGCTGGCGTTCGGGGTTTGTGATCAGGATCGGTTCGATTGGTTGCCGGTTCATGGTGGAATTCTACACAAATGGCCTCCCGAAAATACCGAAAATTCAAGGCGAAAAAAATTGCATATTGGCGGCACCCATGCGTAGACTGAAGGCGGCAATTCTGCCGTTCAATGGGCGGGCTCCGTGCGGGTCGTTCGATTTACGCATTTTCAGGAGACAAGTTCATGTCGACCCTCAGCGAAATTCTGCGTGAAAAAGAAGGCGCCCCATTATTCAGCGTCGACCAGGGCTCCAGCGTCCTGGACGCCGTTCATACGATGAACGACTGCTCGGTCGGAGCGCTCATCGTCAACGACGTGGGGCGGATGATCGGCATTTTCACCGAACGCGACGTGCTGCGGCGCGTCGTGGGCCGGCAGCTCGACCCGGCGACGGTTCGGGTGGGACAGGTGATGACGGGCCGCGTCATTTGCTGCAGCCCGGCCACGTCGATCGACGAGGCCCGCGAACTGATGCGCTCCCGCCGCATTCGCCATCTTCCGGTGCTCGACTCGGAAGGCGACGTCGTCGGAGTGATCTCGATCGGCGACCTCAACGCCTATCAGACGACGCACCAGGAAACGACGATTCACTACCTCCACGAGTATCTGCACGGGAGGGTGTGAGGCTCATGTCTTGAGGCGGATTCGCAAGAGCAAGTCGTGCAGTGCTGCCGATCCGCGCGGCGTGTCCGGCAGATCGCTCGTACTGGCGGCCACGCGCAGTTTTTCGCACAGCCGTTCGTACTCGCGCTGATGGAACTCGAAATCGGCGGCCTCCAGGCATCCTTTCTCGGGCCCCGCGGTCTTCCTTTCGATTAAGTCGGCGATGTGCGGCAGCTTCTCAGATTGATTGAGCCGGGTCAGGTCTGCCTGCACTTCGCCCGTCCGCATCAGGTGCAGCCCGGTCAGCAGCACTCGATACACGTACAACAGCGGTTTCACGCGCGGCGGCTGCTCTTTCTCGAACAACTTCCACTGCGTCGCCGCGAAACCGAGGTAATGGTGGACGTGGTGGCGGGTGACGCAGTCGGCGGCGATCGCTTGTAACTCGGCGTGCTCAGGAGACGTCTGCACGACGAGCGGCGAAAAGATTTGCTCCAGCACGTACCCATTTTTCTTAAGAACCATTCCGAAAAACTTGGCGACGTCGTGCGTCACCAGATCGATCTCCAGGCCGTCGTGGACCCCCGATTTCTCGATCGTCGTCGGGCCAGTTTTCAAACCCACGACCTGTTCCAGCGGCAGGCGATGCACGCCGCGCAAGTCGTAATCGGAATCGGGCGACGGAAAGCCGTACAGATGCGCACCGCTGATCGTGGCAAAGATCAGTGGATACGGATGCTGTTCGATCTGGCGGAGAAGGCGGGGGTCCATAGTCGGCATCGCGGAATTTTAGCTACAGATGAAACACGGATTAACGAGCAGGTCATTAAATGTTGGATTGGAACTCATGCAGCAACTCGATGTCGCCGACGATGCTTTCATTGAATTCGCCTAACTCATTGGCGGGAATCCAATACTCACGCAGTTCCCGCCCGCCGGCTTCGTGTGCTTCGAAGCGGCTGATGTATTCTGAACGAACGCGAAACCGTAAGACGTAACCGACGTGCCCGGAATTCGGATCCTTCGTATTCCAGTCTCGGGCGATGCGGATTGCGTAATCTTCTGTCAGCACAGGATAGAAGATCGGTTGCCAGTCGAGGCGGGGAGGAAATCGCCGCCAGCCAGACTGCTGAATGAGGTCGAGTTCCTGTTGGCCGACAGGTCGATACAGGACGACCGTCTCATTATCGGTGCTCATTGTATTTTTCCGCCGCGAATCGGCGGGCCTTGATCAGGAATTGATTTGCCCGTTCGTAGTCTGGTCGTTCGGGCAAACTGGTTTTTTCCAGGGCCACGTCAAACTCGCAATGCAGGGATTTTCTCCATTCCTCGACTTCGACCCATGCCATTTCTCCGCGCCGGATCGCCAGCAGCCGGTCGCGGTGCTCGTCGGCCCGCAGCGGTACGATTCCACTCCGCAACACTTCGATTCCGGCGATTAATAACCGAATCAGGTGCATGACGTGCTTGGGTTTCACCTCGCCGCGATTGCGCAGGTCGGCCTGCATCTTCTTGAATTGCGACATCACGTACCCGTTGTACGTCTGGTACACGAGCCGCGACACAAACATCGATCGCGTCTGCAGCAACTCCTCGGCCAGCGGCGTCGCCAGCTCGACGAGCGGTGTGAAGAGACATTCCAGCACGTTCGGGTTCGCCTTGAGCGCCAGCACGAAGAACCGCTGGATTTCCCAATAGGCCTCCTGCGTGGCCTGATTTTCCAACTGACCGGGAATACCGTAGAGCGACCAGTGCAACTCGGCCGACGGCAGATAAATGCCGCGCCGATCGATGTCCGATTCCGAATCGGCAAGTCCGTAGGCCTGAGACCCGATAACGCAGCGAAAGATCACATGTTCGAAGAGATCGGTGCGCGCGGTCGAAACGCTGTTGTCTTCGATTTCTCCCTCGATAAATTGGGCCAGCAAAACGATCTCGTCGGGCTTGAGCGACACCTCGATTCCATCCGGAAATCGGACCCGATAGGCATGGTCGAGATCTGCCGGCGATTTAACGACGACGCCCACGGCCCCTGAAGGATGCAACAGCCGCCCGCTGTCCGCAGCGATATCGACGCGAGTCACAACTTGCGTGCCGGGAGAATGAATCAGGCTGGGATGGCAATGAACGCGATGGGACACGTCGGCCTCGAACCATTGGACGCACGATTTGACTGGAAGGAGAATCCACCACTTCGAAACCCAGACACGGCCAACACGCAACCGGTTCGTCGATCGTACTGCTGCCAACGAGACGCGACCAGTGAAGAGCCTGTTTGCTCTTGGCGACGTTGAGTTCTCGATCAGAGTGAATTCGCAATGGCTTGGCTTCTGGTAGCCGAGCAGGGAATCGTGGGATTCGGTAGAATGGGCCGTGGAAGGTGGGGATATGGGCAGGCGATGCACCGGCGGGCTGACGCCCGCCGCTCGCCGGGTATTTTGAAATTCGAGGTAGGTTTCTGTGGCACGCCGTCGTATTCTCCTGATTCAATTGCCGATCCCCCAGCCGGGAATGGAGCCGGCGGAGGGGAACGTGCCGCTGGCGGCCGGGTATCTCAAGCTGCTCACCCGGCTGCGCGGGTTGGAGGATGCGTACGAGATCGACATTCTGCCGGCCAGGCTGGCGAATACGCTTTCGGATCGGGGGCTGGCTGCGGAAATCCTCGATCGCGATCCGTGGCTCGTCGGCTGGACCTGTTACCTCTGGAATGTCGAGCGGTCGCTCGAAATCTCCCGGCTCGTCAAGCGGGCGCGGCCTGAATTACGAGTGCTCGTCGGCGGGCCGGAAATCACCGCCGACAACGATTGGGTGCTCGAACGCCCCGAAGTCGATTTCGCGGCGATCGGCGAGGGAGAACAGACGTTTGTCGCCCTGCTGGCCGAGCTGCAGCAGAGCGACGTCCCGAAGCAACCGATCGCCGGGTTGTATGTTTCGCCGGCCCTGACTCGCACGATTCGAGGCGATTGGAGCCACGAGCCGGTCGTGCGCGGCGAGTTGCCGCTGTTTCGAACGCCGCTGCCGAATCTGAACGAGGTGTCGTCGCCGTATCTGGCCGGCATTCTCGACGCGGCTGATGAGAAAATGCTGCTGCTGGAGACGCTCCGTGGGTGCATCTTCAAATGCAAGTTCTGTTATTACCCGAAGAGCTACGACGATCTGTACTTCGTCTCGCGCGAAAAGATCGTCGCCAATCTGGAACATGCCCGGCGGCGCGGAGCAAGGGAAGTGGTGCTGCTCGATCCTACGCTCAATCAGCGCCGTGACTTCGAAGAATTTCTGAAACTGCTGGCCGATTGCAATCCGGAACGGCAGTTTGCCTATTTCGGAGAGTTGCGGGCCGAAGGAATCACTCCGAAAACCGCGCGGCTGTTGCGCGAGGCCAATTTCACGCAGGTCGAAATCGGATTGCAGTCGATCGACCCGCTCGCCCAGGAGCTGATGGACCGCCGCAATAATATGAAGGCGTTCGAGCGCGGGATCCGGGCACTGCGAGACGAGGGGATCGGCGTGAAGGTGGACCTGATCATTGGCCTGCCGGGCGATACTCGCGATTCAGTCCGCCGCAGCCTTCATTATTTGAAAGGAAGCAACCTGTACGACGAGACGCAGGTTTTCAACCTGGCGGTACTTCCTGGAACTGCTTTCCGGCAGGAAGCCGCCACGCTGGGGCTTGAGTATCAACCTCGGCCACCCTACTACGTGCTCAAGACCCCGACTTTGGAACTGGCCGATTTGTATTCGTTGATGGATGAGGCGGAAGAGCTGTTCGAAACCGAGTTCGATCCGCTTCCCGAGCCGCAGCTCGCTTTCGTGACCGAACCAACAGCTGCAACCGACCGCCCAACCCATAGATCATGGCGCGTCGATCTCGATCAGGCGGGTGACGAATTCGATCTGCCGCCGGCGGAAGAGAGGTCGCAAGCCTTTTCGATCTGGTTGCAAGCCAGCGATT
>DASYAR010000675.1:0-15850 GCA_036501235.1 Planctomycetaceae bacterium | reverse complement strand
CGGTTTGCCTTGAGCACGGTAAAGCCGAGCCGCAGGCCAAGATGACGTACAAACTTGTCCCGCTCGAAACGTATACCACTGATCTCGCGCTTCAAGAATTACTGATCGCGGTTGGCAGCGGCGAGCTGGAACCTGGGGCTGCGCAGGCCGCGGCCTGGCGCCTGGCCAACAACATGAGCTGGGAGACGCTCTCGGCCAAGGTGATCGAGCATCTCGGCGGAGTCGACGATGAACCGTATTTCTCGCCAGTCCAAATCGCCGCTGCTCAGGAAATAGCGTCCGCCGCCCGGGCGAAGGCCTTAGAACGCCAGAAGCACGCGGTGCAACCGTCGTCGAAGAACCGTGAAAGCCGGCCGTGAGTTTCACTTCCCTCCGCGTCCCGATCAATTCCCTTCGGAGCCTTGCCATGGTTCGCCGTTTCACTGGGCCGTTGATGTGCTTTGCAATTCTGTGTCTGTCGCTTCTGGCGATTTGGGAGATTGCTGCTGGGCACGGGGGCGACCAAGAACCGACGGAGGCCGGCCTGATCCGCTTCGATATCCCGGGCGGGGAAACGGTCTTTGCCCTGTCGCTGAAGGCGGACGCTGTCGATCCAGTCCGGGCCCGCGACGTGGCGATCGTGATCGATACGTCGGCCAGTCAGGCCGGTGACCATCGCCAGCAGGCGCTGGCCGTTCTGGAATCGTGCCTGACAACGCTGAACGCGGCCGACCGTGTGCGGCTGTTCGCCGTCGATACGCAAGTCCAGCCGCTGTCGACGGAGTTTGCCGCGCCACGGTCTCCGCAGACGACGGCGGCGCTGACCGCCTTGAAGCAGCGCGTGCCGCTGGGTGCGACGAACCTCCAGCCAGCGCTCGAAACGGCGCTGCAGACATTCCAAGGTGATCGTCCCCGCTCGATTGTCTATATCGGCGACGGGATGAGCACCGGCAAGCTGATCGAATGGACTGGCTTCCGGACGCTGATCGACGAATTGCGCCGGCAGCAGATTCCCGTCGTCAGCTACGCCGTCGGTCCCCGGACCGACCTGCAGTTGCTGGGGGTATTGGCCGAGCACACCGGCGGCGTGGTGATGGTCGATGCCTTGGTCGACGACTCGAAGTTTTCGGCCGCGAAATTGGGACAGAAGCTGGCCCGCGCTGCCCAAGCGACGGTCTTTTATGCCGACGAGCTGACAATCCGCCCACAGGTCGACAAGCTGCTGCCGGGTGCCGTACCGCCGATCCGAGCCGACCGCCATACGGTCGTGCTCGGAACGGGGACGGTCGGATCTTCGCTGAAAGTCACGGCCAACGGCAGCGGACGGTCACTCTCGTGGACAGTGAAACCAGTGGCCTCACAGCCGGGGAACTCGTTCCTGGCGGGCTTGTGGCAGCAAGCCGAACGAAGCGAAGGGCTGCTCGTCGCGACAGCCGGCAGCGAGCTGCTGAACATGGCCCGCGAAGAATTCGAAGACCAGATTGAGCAACTGCTGGTCGTGGGACGGCAATCGGTGGCGACGCGCGACTTGAAGCGGGCCGAGCAGATCGCGCAGGCCGTGCGGCAGATTGACCCGGCCAACGTCGAGGCTGAGACGATTTTCAATGCTTCTCAGAGAATCCAGGAGAAAGTGCATGCGGTTCGGGTGGCGCTCGAGCGCCGGCAAGCCGCTGCAGAAACGACCGAGCCTCCTGCCGCTGGAATCGACTCGCTGAACGAACAGCCGGCCACGTCCAGGACCAGCGGCATCTTGGAGGAGGAGCAAGCTTTCCGGCGACTGCGCGGGGAAAAGTTGAGCCAAGAGGTGGCCCGCGCGATCGATACGACAAATAAGGTCGGTGCGTCCGATCCGGAACTGGCGCTGCAACAATTGAAGCGGACGCTGACTGCAGTCGTCTCCTCGACCGACATCGAACCAGACATTCGTGAAAAGTTGCGGGCTCGAGTCGGCACATCGATCGACCGGCTGACGGTCGCCCTGAATCGGCTGGAACTGGACCGCATCAACGCCCAAGAGCGGGCGTCCGCGAACAAAGCCAAAGAGCTGGCGACTGACCACTTGGTGCAGCGGGACGAACAGCTCGAACAGTTGATCAGCAAAGTCAGTTCATTGCTGTATGAAGGCTATATCGGTAACGCCGATGCGTTCGAGCGGGCCGAGGAGGTCGCGCGCGCGTCGTTTGAACTGGCGCCTTACAGCGGCGTGACTTCGGCGGCGATTTTCACCTCCGAAGCGGCCGGTCAGCTCGACAAATCGACGCGTCTGCGGTTTCGCCGGTACGACCAGTTCCTGGCGACGTTGCATCAGGTGGAACTGGCCCACATTCCATTCCCGGATGAACCTCCAATCGTCTACCCCGCGCCCGAGGTCTGGAAGTCGCTCAGCGAACGACGGCAGAAGTGGGCCTCGGTCGACCTGCTGAAGTGGAACCCGGCAGAGGACAAGATTCGCCGCGCGTACAGCAAGCCGACCAACGTCGAATGGCAGGAGTTGGCGCTGGAAGACTGCATCACTTACCTGGCGGAATTCCACGGAATCAACATCATTTTCGATAAGAATAGGCTCACCGAAGAAGGGGTAGCGCTCGACCAGCCGATTACCTTGAAATTGCAGGGAGTCTCGCTGCGCAGCGTACTCAAGCTGCTGCTGGAACCGGTGCAGTTGACTTATCTGATCGAGAACGAAGTGATGAAAATCACGACTTCGCAGTCGGCTGCCGACAAGCTCAGCACGCGCGTCTATCCCGTTGGTGATCTAGTGATCCCAATCATCACTCCCAGAATCGGCGGCTTGGGTGCAGCCGGTGGCGTCGGCGGCGGGGGCCTGGGTGGTGGAGGAGGCCTGGGTGGCGCGGGAGGCCTGGGAGGCGGGGGAGGCGGATTCGGTGGGGGCGGAGGCGGCTTGGGCGGAGGCGGAGGCGGCTTCTTCAATGTCGGCGTCAAGAGTCAAAAATAACCGGGCGGATTGCGCGCAAGGCGCTTGAGATGATGTCGTTTCCCGCTCCAGGTCGTGCTGAGTTTCGCGACTGCCACGATTTACGATTGATGCCATGAATGCCACCCAAAAGCCACAGGTCGATGCAGCGGATTCGGCACAGCCGCCAGGTTTTTGCCTGACCACAGAAGTCGCCCAGCCAGGCCGGCCGGTACGCTAAGGATCGTCGACACGACAGTAGGCCGCCAACATTTCTTCCGACGACGAACAACATGAGCGCGTTGGGGCCACTCGGTCAGGGCCATCGCTGGCGTCGACTGTGAGCGACGCTGGTGGGAGCATCAGGCGGCGCCAACGCGCTCGACGTCCATCGTAGATCACGCTCTGACCCTGCCACACCTGGTCCTGTCGCGACCGGCTTCCGACTGCTGTTATTGGGGATCGATCTTTTGCACGGCCTCGCGAAGCTTGCCGTTTTGAGAACGCATCCGAATTTTCTGCAGCAGATCATGCGCGATCGGCTTGATCGCAGTGGGGCCGGTGAGGATGTCGTTCAGGTGCAGTGCGATCGTCAGCATTTGTCCGGGAGGATTCGAATCAGCGATGATTTTGGCGAAGTGCTCGTCCTGAATATCATTATGGCCGCACAGGTCCGCCAGAATGGCCAGGAGCAGCAGCGGATCGACAAGCGGAGCGTTGCCATTTTGCTGCGCTGCGCGAGTATTGGGATTCACGATGTAGTACATCCGGTGCATTACATACAGCGATGGAACATTGGGGGCCAGCACGACCTCCAGCGATTCGTACGGAGCAATTTCTAATAGCGACGCCAACGCGGCCCTGTGCCTCTCCATCTTCTTCCCATCGTTGAGATCGATTGACGCTTGAAGTTGCTTCCACAGGCGGAGTCGTTCGGCGACCGCGGGCGGGCCGGCGTGCGCAAAGTCGGGAATCGCGCCGGTGATTCGCACGATATTCGTGATGATCATCGCGGGCGTGACGGGTGGACAACCGGGGATGCCGGTCGAAGGCTCCGGCATGTCCACCTCTTCTGCGGCATCGCCCGCGTAGAACTGGCGGAGCCGGTCGGTCAGCAGCCGTGCCGTGGTTTCGACGTCCCAAGAGTCCGTCGGCAACCGCGACCGAAGCGGGTCATTGAGCGATTGAATCACGGCGTCGATCGCACGCTGATCCTGGCCAGTCGCGGCAAGGCGCCGATTGGCTTTGGAAACATAAGCGGCGAGCAAGCGATCGTCCTGGGAACGCTCAGCCGCCCGATAGGGATATTCGGCGTCAAATTGCTTCGGCAGGAAGTCTTCTGCAAGTCCCGTGCGCGGGTCGATCGCCAATCGTTCGTAAGCCAGCACCGCATGGATCTTCGGATCAACATCCAGTATGGGAGCCGCATGCAGCCACGCCGCGATCATCCGCATGCGCGCCGTGCCCTGAGGGGAATCAACGAGCCGAGACGCCAGGGCGTTCATGGCCCCGGTGATTTGCAGTTGTGCATCAACACCGGCTTGGTCAGAAAATTTAGCTTGCAGCAGCACGGCCAGCGCGGTCTGATCGATCCCCCGATGATCAACGTTCAATTGCGTGACGAGCCGTGCGACAGCGGAAACGTCTTGCCTGAAGTGGTAGCTGTTAAGCTTCCCGCCGACGAGCAACGCGGCGAAGGCCGACTCGGCGGGGCGGCCGGTGGCAATCCTCTGTCCGAGATTTTCTGCGAGCCGGGTGGCCGGAATCTGGGCCAAATCGCGGTCGACGAGATCGAGGAATCCCTGCCATTCGGAGCCTAGCGCCGCCGAATAATGCCAGCGTGATCCGTCCAAAAAGAATGCCGATATGGGCCCTCCAGGCAGCACTTCGGCGGGAACCGACGGCGCTGGTCGTCGCGCTGCGCCACCCCGGCCACGCCGGCCTGCCCCGCTACGGGGTGAATTGAAGCCTCCACCGGCGAGACCTTGCTGTCGGGCTGTCGGAACGAAGCCGGCGAGCGGAACCTGCAGGACGTCGTCCCCCCACCCGGCCTCCAGCAGAGCCGCGCCGATCGAAATCATGCGGTCAATGCGCTTTTCCGGCGGCAGATCGGTGGCGAGCGTCGCCAGCGCTTCGGCTGCGGCGATCTTGGCTCGCGCATCGATTTCCACGTCAAACCGCTTCTGCCACACTGATTCGGGGTCGCCCTTAAAGAAGCGCTCTGCGATGGCAACCTGGGCCTGCGCCGTCGTTTCCTGGTGCGCGTGATCGTGCGACGTCTCGCTGGGAACACGGGTAATCTTCGCCACCTCGGCCTTCCCCTTGCGGAGTGTAATCATAGTGGGGGAAATCGTTAGCCCATCGTGTTCGCCGGCCAGGCGCACGCGGTATTGGCCCGCGCGAAGCACCGTCTCACGCTCGTTGCGGTCGATCGTCAATTCGCGTGCCTGATCTTTCTCGTCCAGCACTTCGACGCGCACGCCCAGCACCTCGGATTCGATGCGCAGCGTGCCGTTCGGCGTTTCCAGGATGATCGTCACGCCGAACCAGATTGCAGCCGCACACGCCGCCAGCGCGATCAGGCTGGCGATCCGCCGTCCGGTCGATTTCCCGGATGCAATGGTGGGAACAGCGACGTCCGCTTCAGCGACCGTGCCCGGAGCTGCCGGCGCTTCGTCGGGAACAATTCCCAACAGTCGCGACAGCGACCGATCGGCCTCTTCACGGCTGTCCGGATGTTGGCTCTCGTCGCCCATCGCAGCCATGTCGACGACGCGTTCCGCCAGGTTCCCGCCGGACCATTCCGAGAACGCCTGCGCGACAACTTCAGCCGACGCCGGCCGGCCCGCCGGGTCGCGCGACAGCAATGCGGCGATCAATTCGCTCAATGGCACAGGCACGTCGGGGCGCAGCGCGCGCACGTCGCACGGCTGATCTTCCGATAGACTCCGCAATTGTTCGAGGAGCGACCGCCGCGCGCCGGTCCCGCGCGGCGAACGGCCCGTCAGCAGGAAAAACATTGTGGCCCCGAGTCCGTACAGATCGACACGCGAATCGACGAGCCCCTCCGGCCGGGCTTGCTCCGGGGCCATGTATTCGAGCGTCCCCAGCAATTGCCCGAGGGACGTCTCTGGGTCGTCGGTCGAGAGAGTTGCCAGTTGAGCTAATCCGAAATCGAGCAGCTTGACGCGGCCCGAGCGGTCGATCATCACGTTCGAGGGCTTGACGTCGCGATGCACGGCCCCGGCCCGGTGCGCCGCGGCCAGGGCGTCGGCCATGTCTCGTCCCACGGCACAAGCTTCCGCCACCGACAGCGGGCCGGAACGCTTCACGAGGCGGGCCAGATCGACGCCGTCGATGAATTCCATCACCAGGTACGCCGCCGAGCCGATCTGCCCCGCGTCTGTCGCCATGACCACGCCCGGATGATGCAGGCTGCCGAGAATACGAATCTCCCGCTCGAATCGCTGGCGGGCTTCGACAGCCGCCGTCAGGCGCGGTTGCAGCACCTTCATCGCGACGACCCGATTCAACTGCCGGTGCCGAGCGCGGTAGACAATCCCCATGCCCCCGTGCCCCAGAACGCCCAGCAGTTCATACGCCGGCAATTCGTGGAGCGCTCGAAACGGAAGAGGCGATGGGGCCAGGGCCGGATCACTGCTGCGCCCGGCAGCGCCCGGCGGACCGCCTCGCAATTGTTCGAGCCACCCCGGCCGGTCGGAGGCCACGGAGGCCGATTCCAACGGTGCGCCCGCGGCAAGCGGCAGATGCCGCATGAGCGTATCGGCCGAATTGTCGAAACCGGACAGCGTTTCTTCACACGCGGGACATTCGGCCAGATGCCGTTCGATTTCTTCGCTCGTCGAATCGTCCGACGCCCCGAGTGCGTAGTTCCGCAGGTCGAGTTCGGTGAAGCAGGATTTCTTCATGCGTCAGCTCGCTTCCATGTTCGATCGTTCTGGATCTGTCGACAGGCCCGGCAGCTCGAGTCTCTCAATAGAACAATGCGCAGGTGTGACAACAAAATGGCTTCGGGACTGATCAGAACAATTTTGCGATCTCACGGAGCACTTTCCTGCGACCTTGAATTACAATGCCGGCATGACCTCGACCGACGGGCAAAACGGCAGTTCCAGCGGGCTGAGCCTGGCGATCCGCCTGCGTGACGGATCTCCCGACGCCTGGCGGGAGCTGGTCGAATTGTACGGCCCGCTGGTCGACAGTTGGTGCCGGCGGGCGGGCCTTTCCGAACCGGCGCGGGCCGACGTCGGCCAGGACGTCTTTCTGTCGGTGCATCGCGGCATTGGCGAATTCGACGCGAAACGCCCCGGAGCGACGTTTCGCGGCTGGCTTTGGATCATTGCCCGCAACGCGGTGCTCGCATGGCTGCGCCGCAATCAGGTCCGGGCGGCCGGCGGCAGCACGGCCCAGGATCGCCTGGCCGAGGTCGTCGATCCGTGGGGAAATGATTCATCGGTCGATCAGCCGACGACGGGAGAAACTGCGTCGCTGCTCCAGCGGGCGCTGGCCCAGATCCGCCCCACCGTCGACGCGACGACCTGGGACGCCTTTTGGAACATGACGGTTCTGGGGCGATCTGCACCGGACGTCGCCGACGAGCTGGGCCTGAGCGCGGCCAACGTCCGCCAGATCAAGAGCCGCATGTTGCGTCGTTTGCGGCAACAGCTCGGTGACCGTTAAGATACGGCTCAGACAGGCCCGTTCAGAAATCCTCAAATCCACCTTGCCGTCTCACCTTGAAGGAGTGTTCGCTCATGCCGCTGCTCGCGCGTGGCTGCTTCGTTGTCGTGGCGTTGTTCTGCACCGCGTCGGCCAGTGCCGCCGACTTCTTTTTCAAAGACGGCGACACCGTCGTGATGATCGGCGACAGCATCACCGAGCAGCACCTCTATTCCAACTTCGTCGAGATGTGGACCGTCACCCGCTTTCCGAACTGGAAGCTCACGTTTCGCAACGTGGGCATCGGCGGCGATCGCTCGGTGGGGGGTAATTCACGCTTCGCACGCGACGTGCTGCGCTACAAGCCCACGGCGATGACTGTCGACTTTGGCATGAATGACGGGGGCTATCGGGCGTTCGGCGAAGATACGTTCCGGCCCTACATGGACGGCTTGCAGGGCATGGCCAATCAAGCCAACACGGCTAACATCCGCACTGCCTGGATCACCCCGCAACCACTCGATAACGACGAACAGGGGCCGACGGCGCTCACGCACTACAATCTGACGCTCGAAAAGTTTTCTGCCGGTGTGAAGGAAATTGCCGAGAAAAACGGCGGCCTGTTCGTCGATCAGTTTCACCCGTACCTCGCTGTTCTGGATCGCGCCCGCGGCCAGGGGCCGAAGTATAACCGCATTACCGCCGGCGACGCCGTCCATCCCGGCCCTCCGGGACAGGCTCTGATGGCCGCATCGATCCTCAAAGGGCTGAGTTTCCCGTCACTGGTCTCGTCCGTCGAGATCGACGCCGCGGGCGGCAAAGTGCTGGCGACCAAGAATTGCACTGTGGAAAATCTGTCCGCGAAAGAAGGCGGCCTGAGTTTTTCGCGACTCGACGGGGCATTGCCATTTTTTCCGGCGGAGGCCGCCAGCATTCTGCCGTGGTCTCCGATTCTGGAAGAGCTCAATGATTACCACCTGAAAATCGTGGGCCTGGCCGCCGGGAAGTATGAGATTCGGGTCGGGGGCAAACGCATCGCCGAAATGTCTGCCGACCAGCTTGCCGCCGGTGCGAACCTGGCCTCGGGTGCCTTGAAAGAGGGCCCGATTGCCGACCAGGCGAAGGCCGTGCGAACGGCCGTCGAGAACAAGAACAAGTATCACCACGACATGATCTTCCGCGGCGTCGTGCTGTTCAATGTTCCCGATTGGATCTACGCCGTCGCGCCGCGCGAAAAACTGGAAGCCCAAAGAATAACCACCTTCGAAGAGCGCCTGATGAAACTCCCCGCAATGGATGCGGAAGTGGCCAAGGCACTCGTGATGAAGGCCAACACTTTTGACATCGTGCCGGTGAAATAGTCGGCCTTCCTTCGGTCAAGATAAGAAGGGATTGAACAACGATAGCGATTCAGGAATTCGCCTGATTTCAAAGGCAAAATTCGGATCGAAGGGAACCATGCCGTCCGTAAGCACGATTTGCCATCGGTGTTCTCGGCCGTCAACAATCATCAAAAGAATCGCTTCTGTTCCGGCTGGAACGTCTTCGAGGCTTTTTGCGACAGCGTAACCCGGACCGATCTTGGCAAGCGGTACACGTCGGCCCTCGATCAGAAGATCGAGAGTCATGTCTGCGGAAAATTGCTTTTGGAGATCCGCCGTCTGCATGTTGCTGCCAGTGAGTGATGATGACCTGCGCACAAGGTTAAGCGAATACGCGAGCCGAAGGAAGCTCAAGATTCACGAACACCTCGGCGGCGGGATTCCAGGCATCGTTTTTTCGACCTATCTACCGTCAGCGATCAAGGTGTTCAAGCGGGAAGAGCACTATTTGCGTGAAGTGACCGTATATCAGCGACTTAAGGAGCGCGACGTCAGCAGTGTTTGCGGGTTCGCCGTGCCAAGGCCGCTTCGGCACCATGATGGGTTGTTTGTGATCGAGATGGAGTTGGTTGTTCGCCCGTTCGTCGTTGACTTCGCAAGCGCTGGCGTCGACGGGCCCCTGTACGACGACACACCCGAAATACTTGAGGAGCACGAGCGGTCGCGCAAGGAAATGTTCGAGGATAAATGGCCCGCCGTGAAGCAGATCATGGCTGAATTCCGCAGTCACGGGATTTATTTGTCGGACGTGAAACCCGGGAATATCAGCTTTGCTGATTGATCCT
The DNA here is from genome assembly GCA_036501235.1 of Planctomycetaceae bacterium. Taxonomy (GTDB): domain Bacteria; phylum Planctomycetota; class Planctomycetia; order Planctomycetales; family Planctomycetaceae; genus JACQFH01. The sequence goes on along the minus strand of DASYAR010000675.1, from coordinate 6,110 downwards.
CCATGTTGCATTTCCGTCGTCCTCCCGACGGGATAGAATTCGAGGCAACGGTTGATCGGAAATCGTCGATTGCGCTCCGACGCTCTTTCGGGCTATTCGCGAGCTTCTCCGAAGCGAGTTAGAACACTAAATCTCAAGCAATCAGGAGCCAACATGAAACAGCAAATTCTGGCTGCGTTTGGACTGTTGTTGATCGTCATCGCGACCGCCGCGCACGCCGAGGACGAAGGTGCATCGCTGGTCGCCCCCGGCGAAAAAGTGCAGAAGCTTGCCGGCGGCATGGGATTCACCGAAGGCCCGGCCTGGATTCCTGCCAAGAAAACACTGGTCTTCTCCGACATCCCCAACAGCAAACTCATGCAGTGGCGCGAAGGGGATGGCTTGTCGGTCTTTCGTCCCAGCGAACAAGCCAACGGCAACATCCTCGATCTGCAAGGCCGGCTCGTAACGTGTCAGCACGCCGGCCGCAACCTCGTGCGAACCGAGACCGACGGCAAGATCACCGTGCTGGCCGACAAGTACGACGGCAAGCGGTTCAACTCACCCAACGACGTCGCCGTGCGGTCCGACGGCACGCTCTGGTTCACCGATCCCGCATGGGGGCTCACGGGTCCAGGTGAATTGCCGGGTTGTTGGGTGTTCAAGCTCGACCCGGCGACCGGAACGGTTGAACCGGTGATCAAGGACCTCGCCATGCCCAATGGGATCAACTTCTCGCCCGACGAGAGCCGCCTTTATGTTGCCGACACCGGTGGCAACGAAAAAAATCCGAATCCCGAATTCCGAATACTCTCCCCGGGAATCCACTGCTACGAAGTGAGCAAAGATGGCAAACTGGGAAAGAAGCTGTTCCACATCGATCAAGGCAGCGACGGCATGAAGATCGACGTGAAAGGCAATCTATATACGACGAACGGCGGCAAAGTTCAGATCTACAATGCCGACGGCAAGAAACTGGAACACATCGACGTCCCCGAAGGCCCCGCCAATTGCTGCTTTGGTGGCGACGATCTCAAGACGCTCTTCATCACAGCCCGCACGTCGTTGTACGGCATCCGCGTGAAAAATCCCGGCGCAAAACCAGTCGGCGCGAAATGGTAGTTGTTTGTCCCTCGTCATGTAGTACAGCGTGTGTGGCGGGGTCAGAGCGTGATTGGGCGTGTCGTATAGCAGCTGACAAAGTGTGGACGTGGAGAGAGGATCGCCGGAGCCAAAAATCCAGCGATGGCCCCGACGAGTTGGACGATGAGCGAAACGAGCGCGTTTGGGCCACTCGGTTAGGGCCATCGCTGGCCTTCACTGTGATCTGCCCGAAGAGAGCCTCAGATGATTCCGACGCGCTCGGCGTCCAACGTAAATCACGCTCTGACCCTGCCACACTCGTTTGCATCTCGACTGCAAATGAATTGCCAAAGAGTGGCCAATGAATGGCCATTCATTTCAGTGCATCATCAAGCCCGGTCGCTGAATCTGACGCCCAAAGCGACGATTCACAGCTCGTGATCACTTGATGACCTGGCGACCCAGAAAATGGCACGTCGTTTGCTTTTCTTTTGGCGCCATCAGCCGGTATCTGCTTCGTCATCAACGGATTTGAAGACGTGTTTGATTCTGATGGAATTCAAAACAGGGTCGCAGGTCACGGTGCGGGCGACTGCGCCTGATTCAGGCTCGCACTATTCCCTGGTCGGAATTCGTATCGGGTGGTCCGAAGGGTTCACCGCGATCGTACCATGCTACGCAGTAGAACCAAGGCGTGTTTCATCGTCTCATTGTGCCTGGCGTCTTTCGGATACGGCGTCTGCACGGCGCATTTCCGGATTTTTCCGTTTGCAATTCTTCGGAATGCCAATCGGGCTTGGCGCGCGCTGACGGTCGACGCGGACGACACATCCGACCGCGACGTGGCCGACGTGCGGGGACTGGCGCGATCGACCATCCGTCGCCATTCCGATACGACGGGAGACGAACTGATCCTGATCGCCGGTGGAGAAAAGTATCTCCCGGAGTATGGTCCCGATCACGGATGCCTCGCCTGGATCATGGATCGCCAGGGACGCGTCGTCCACGTCTGGCATTACGATCCCGAGGTTTGGGCCCAGCTCGATCAAGTCGCGACGGTCCCGGGGCGATCACGCCAGATTTACCCGGCCGGGTTGCATCTCTATCCGAACGGCGATCTGCTCGTCTCGTTTCAGGGATCGTTTGTCTTTCCCTACAGCATCGGCCTGGCGCGGTTTGACAAAGATTCGAAACTGCTCTGGAAGAAGGAGCTGCTCACTCATCACTGGTTCACCATCGCGGTGGATGGACGAATCATCAGTCCGGCCCTCCAGGTGATCGATTCTCCCAGCCCCATCGGAGACACGCGGTTTTCGCTGGTGTCACCCGACGGCAAAATTCTCGACGACCGAGTGCTGATCCTCGATCCCAACGGCGAGGTGCTCGATGAAATCAACGTGCTCGAAGCGGTGATCGAATCGGGCTGGGCGGGCCTGTTGCCGACGGACAATGCGTCGGAGGCCGGCAAGGGGAATCAAGAACGCTTTACCATCACGTCGGCCGACCCGACTCATTTGAACGGCGTCCAAATCGTCGATCGCGACCTGGCCGCGGCACACCCCTGGCTGAATGCGGGGGATCTGCTGCTGTCGATGAGAAACATCAACGCTGTCGGAATTCTCGATCCACGCACAAGACGCTTCAAATGGATGTCCGCCGGCGCCGGCATTCAGCAGCACAGCCCGCGATTCTACGATCACGGCGTGCTGGTGCTCGATAATCGCGGCGGCCCTGTGGCCACTGGCGGTTCGCGGCTCGTGCGGATCGATTTGGAAACTCGTCTTCCAAACACCATATTTCCGCGGCCGTCGACGTCGTTGCCGGGCGAGTTCTATACGTCGGTCGCCGGGCAGCTCGAATTGGGAGATTCCGAACGCCTCCTGGCGTCGATCTACGGCAGTCAGAAGATCTGGGAAATCAATCTCAAGACGGGGCAAGTTCTGTGGGAGTACCTGTGCGTCGATTCTCAGCAGCATGGCCACAGGCCCGTCATGACCGCGAAATACGTCCGCGACGTGAGTTTTCCTTTCAACAATCCGGGAGAACAAGAGCCGTAAATCATGGGGAATTGCCGTGGCTCGGTTTCGCCGAATACCACGGCAAGTCACCGCGGCAAGTGGAATCGCCGAGTGCGTCGAACGATTCCGACGCGCTCGACGTCAATCGTAGTTCACGCTCTGACCCTGCCACACATTGACTAAATCGCGGGGCGATGCGGAGCGCGGGAGGCCTCAATACTCGCATTAAGCGGCCCGTGACGGATTGGAATTGTCGCGCATGGCCTCGGACGAGAATTCCAGCGTGTGGTCGATCACATACGGCGGCCGGTGGCGGCTTTGCTCGAGATTCCGCCACAGATATTCGCCCAGAATGCCCAGCATCAGCAGTTGCGTACCCGACAGGGTGAGCAGCACGATCATGACGGAGGTCCAGCCGGCGACCGGGACTGCGAAGAGCAGATGCCGGAGCATCACAATCAGGCCAGACCCCAAACCCAAACCGCAGAGGCCCAGGCCAACCAGAGAAGCCGCGCGCAGAGGGGCGTACGAAAAGGCTACGAACGCGTCGGCGAAGTACTTGAGCTTTTTCGCGACGGTCCACATCGACCGGCCGTAATAGGCGAGACGTTCCTGGCGGTGGTAATGAACTACCGCCGGCTCGAAGCCCAGCCATAGAATCAGCCCCATCAGAAACGTGTTGCTTTCGCCGATCTGGGTGAGGAGATCACAGACCTGGCGGTCGATCAGGAAGAAATCGAAGCCTCCTCTCGGCATCGAGCTGATGGCAAATCGCCGGAACAGCAGATAGAAGATGTGGGCCGGCAGGGAGGTCCAGGGGGAGTCGCCCCGGCTGGCCCGTGCCGCCAGGACGACCTTCCGCCCCTGGCGCCAGTGAGCCAGCATTTCGCTGAGTAGCTCCGGCGGATCCTGCAAGTCGGCGGAGATGGCCGCCACGACTTCACCCCGCGCCTGGCCGAGCCCGGCCAGCAATGCGGCGTTGGACCCGAAATTTCGGGAGAGCTTGATCAGGCGCATGCGCGGCTCGTGTTGCGACAGATCTTGCAGGACGCGGAATGAATCGTCGCGCGAGCCGTCGTCCACGAATACAAACTCGAACCGGTCAGTTGCATTGATTCGCGCCAGCGCCTGGAACCGCGTCAGCAGGTCCGGCAAGCTGGCCGCATTGTGATAAACCGGAACGACGATCGAGACGAACGACATGTCAGGCTGGCCTCCAATGCTGCATCGGGACGAGGGCGTTCAGATAACGCGCGCGAAGGGGATGGTCAATCTCAATTGGACCATCCCAGCCGCCAAATCTGATTCACCTGCCGGACGAGCCGGCAGGGGCCTTCGCGCCGCGTGCTGCAGTGGGTCTAGCCAAGCAATCTCCTTCACCTGCCGGGTAAACCGGCAGGGGTCGAATACTTCGGACATTCGCCGACACATCGAAAATCCCCGTATTGACAGGGATTTACGGCTGATGTACATCTTCCCCCCTGCGACCCGGTCGAGGATGTGACCGGCAGAGAATCTGGGGGGATCAGGGATGATCGACAGCGCGTCGGCTGTATCGGAATTTGGCGGGGCCACGCACACGCTGTGCGAGAGATCGGCACGACTTCGCGCAGCGCCCGATCACTTCTGCGACCTCCACCGCAGCACCTGCGGCTCCCCCGCGCACGAGCGCGACCTTCCGAACCGCACGTTTCCCGTTCCGGTTCACAGACCGGCCGCCACCGAAAGCGACTCCGCATGACCCGTTCCGCTTTGATTACCGGCATCACCGGCCAGGATGGATCCTACCTGGCCGAATTCCTGCTGCAGAAAGGCTATATGGTGCACGGCATGGTGCGCCGCTCGAGCACGATCAGCGTCGAGCGGATCAGCCACATCGCCGATCGCCTGCATCTGCATCAGGGAGACCTCCTCGATCAGCATTCGCTGGTGCGGCTCCTGGAAGAAATCCACCCGAACGAAGTTTATAACCTCGCGGCCCAGAGCTTCGTGCCGACGAGCTGGGAACAGCCGATTTTCACCGCCGAAGTGACTGGCCTGGGGGTGACGCGCGTCCTCGACTCGATCCGGCAGGTCGACAAGAACATCCGCTTTTATCAGGCCAGCTCGAGCGAAATGTTCGGCAAGGTGCACGAAACGCCGCAGCGCGAATCGACCGTGTTTCATCCGCGCAGTCCGTACGGCGTCGCCAAGGTCTATGGTCATTACATCACGATGAATTATCGCGAGAGCTATGACCTGTTCGCCTGCTCGGGGATCCTGTTCAACCACGAATCACCGCGGCGAGGCCCTGAATTCGTGACCCGCAAAATCTCGCAGACCGTGGCGCAAATCAAACGGGGCATCGCTCACGAGCTGCGTCTGGGAAATCTGGACGCGAAGCGGGATTGGGGCTTTGCCGGCGACTACGTGAAGGCCATGTGGCTCATGCTCCAGCAGCCGCGCCCCGATGATTACGTCGTGGGGACCGGCCAGACGCATTCGGTTCGAGAGTTCGTGGAAATCGCCTTCGGACACGTGGGGCTCGACTGGCGGCAGCACGTCGTCAGCGACCCCGCATTCTACCGGCCGGCCGAAGTCGAACTGCTGCTGGCCGACGCCCGCAAAGCGCGGGAAATCCTGGGCTGGCGACCCGAGAAATCATTCGAAGACCTGGTCGTCGACATGGTGGAATCCGACCTGCAGCGCCTGGAGCCGACGCGATCCACCTCTCGCGAAGCCGCCTGAGTCTACCCGTTAGATCCTGAACAGCAAGACCGTGCACAATTCCAAGGATGGCAAATGAGCTACACGACGATTGACCGCTGCCGAATCTGCGGCAGCAACCAATTGCTGCCGATTCTGCATCTCGGCGTCCAGGCGCTAACGGGAGTGTTTCCCGCGACTCTGGATGAACACGTCGAGGCCGGTCCGCTGGAGTTGATGAAATGCGACTCGACCACCGGCGGTTGCGGGTTGGTGCAACTGCGGCAGTCTTATGATCCGACGTCGATGTACGGCAGCAATTACGGCTATCGGTCGGGATTGAAC
>DASYAR010000674.1:0-8758 GCA_036501235.1 Planctomycetaceae bacterium | reverse complement strand
TTCCTGCGTCGGCGAGAGTTGCTGCTCGGGGAAGACCGGGGGGGTGGGCGCCTCGCGCTTCTGATCCCGTTTCTCGCGCTTCTTGTCGGCGCGGTACTTCTTGTCCTGTTCGCGTTGGCGCTTGGCGTAAGTATTTCGGTTTTTGGCGATGGAATCCTCCTTCGAGCGGGCGCTATCGTCTCATCATGAAGTCGTGCCTTGGTAAGAACGTCGCAGAAATGCGAAAAAGCCGACCTGGCAGCACCCCATCGAAGGGGAATTCGCCGCGTCGGCTTACTCTGTAACGAGCCCACCGGTCCGGCCGGTTTGCTCTTTATGCAGTCTTCCGATAGGTCGAACTTCACTCGTTGTGGCGGCGGGGGACGCATACCGCAACCCCATCACGCCAATATCCTATTATAGCAACTTGTTCGCGCAGAGGGTAGGGAAATCTGCACATCCCACGGGGGACGTTGAAAGAGCGGGATCGCTTCATCGTCCCAGCGAGTCGTCTGAAGGTGTCGTCCGACCCTCGGCAAATGCTATGATGCGGCTGTAATCCCGTGTATTCCCAGGTTCAATGCATCGCCGGCTGCAGCGGCCGCCGTATCGAGCCCGTGACGAAAGTTCGGTCTTCGGAGATTTCACGCATAAGCCGAGATGAGGTCTGAATGAAAACGCAGGGAGAAATCGAGGCGGCCATCGGCGCGGGCATCAACCGCTTCGAGCAGGAGTATATGGGGCGCGGGCCGAAAGACGTGCAGACGCACCTGATCGGCGATCTCGTCGTCGTTCGGCTGCGGGGGGTTCTGACGGCTGCGGAACAGCACTTGGCACAAGCGCTGCCGGCCGAGAAGGGTCGAGACCTGCTCAAACAGGTCCGCACGCACCTCATCGAATCGGCGCGGCCGGTTATGGAGAAAATGATCGAAGACGTGACGGGCATCAAGATCCTGAGCCTGCATTACGATATCAGCACCATCACGGGCGAAGAGGTGTTGCTGTTCACGCTGGCCGCGCCGCCGGCAGTTCGCAGCCTGAAAAGGGCCTGAATCCGGTGCCGGGACGCGGCGCGGCATTCGAGAAATCAAGGCAGTCGGAATTCCATCCCGGAAACACCTAAGATGATCAACGAAGATTTGCTGCGATCAGTCACCGACGCCGCGATGGAATTGTGCTGCGGCAATGCCAACCTCAAAGGACGCCTGTTGTTCGCCGTGCGCGCGCTCAACGTCGTCCTCATTCGTGAGGAGAATTGGCCTGCCATCCTGCGCCGGCGAGCGCAGGAGATTTCGGACGAATTGAGCGTGGGTGGCGACCCCGAGCGGACGATTGCCTTACTCGACGGCCCGGCTTCGCGGCGGCTGGCCGAACGCATCCTGCAGTTATACGCAGATTGCCATGCGGCTGCGACGGTCGGAGGCGGCAATTTAGAGAATTGATTGGACGTCCTTCCAGATGAGTCCCCCGCGCCGGCACTCTTGGAGCCACTGGTTGAGGATCGCAGACAAGCAGACAATCCGGACAAGCTTTTCGGAATTTCGTTGCTAATCCCGGTCGCGTCGTCTAAAATGGCGCGGAACGAATTGTTCGATTGAAGATTGACCCTTCAGACGAACGAAATTTCACTTGTCGGATGACTTGCTAACGGGGTGCCCGGCCGCACCGGGTATCCCGTTAAACAGTATGCCGACGTGGTGGAGTGCCTGCGGGCGCGTCGCACCACGTCGGTTTTTTTGTTCCCGTCGCCGGGTTTCGTCGATGGGATCGTGCAAACGGCGGTGGCGTGGACGGGGTCTCTTACCAATCCGGCCGTCATTTGCAGTGTGCCCTTCTTAGGCGGCAGTGTTCCTTTCTCAGCTCAGTAAAGAGTGCCACGAATCGCTGTGGTTTGACGCGCTTCAACTGGATCGCGCGGCATTCGAGACTTTTCGTCCGCAATCCAGATCCACCCACTCGAGGGAGTCGCGTCATGATGTCTCGCATCAATCTGGTCGTTCGATCCTGCGCGGTATTCGGCGTCGCTGCCGCCTGCGTGTCGTTTGCCGGGCCGGCCCGTCGGGTCGATCCGGCGGCCCAGGCAGCCAGCCTGATTCGCTTCGACGTGCCCGGTTCCGACAGCGTGTTTGCGCTGTCGCTCACGGCCGGTCCCTTGGGGAATGTTGTCCCTCACGATCACGCATTTCTGATCGACACTTCGGCCAGCCAGACCGGCGAACACCGCACCCAGGCGCTGAATGTTCTGGCCGCGTGCCTGGCGTCGCTCGACAAATCCGACCGGGTCAGCCTGTTCGCCGTCGACGTGCAAGTCCATCCGCTGACGGCCGGCTACTTCTCGCCCGATTCGGCCAAGATTCTGGACGCTCGAGAGAAATTGCAGCAGCGCGTGCCGGCCGGCGCCACGAGCCTGCAACCGGCGCTGGATGCAGCCGTCAAATCGTTTTCCGGCGCGCGGGCCCACTCGATCGTCTACATTGGCGACGGCATGAGCACCGGCCAGCTCGTGCAGCAACCGGCGCTGCGCGAACTGCTGGCGAAATTGCGGCAGCAACAGACGCCAGTCCACAGTTTTGCCGTCGGCCCCCAAACCGACTTGCAGTTGCTCGGCGTTCTGGCCGCGCACACCGGCGGTATCGTGATGGTCGACGCGCTGGTCGACGATGCGAAGCTTTCCGCCGATAAGCTCGGGCGAATCCTGGCGACGGCCATCGACGCCCCGGTGTTTTTTGCCGACCGGCTCACCATGAGTCCGGACGTCGAGAAGCTGCTGCCGGGCGTGGTCCCCCCGATTCGCTCGGATCGCGAGACGATTTTGCTCGGCAAAGGAACCGTGGGCGCATCGCACGTGGTTCAGGCGACAGGTTCCGGGCGCACGCTGTCGTGGGCGGTGAAACCCGCGACCGCACAGCCCGGGAACACGTTTCTCGCCGGGTTGTGGAACCAGGCTGAGCAGAGCGACGGGCTCTTAGTCGCTGTGGCGGGCGGAGAATTGCTCAACCAGGCTCGTGAAGACTTCGAAAACCAGGTGCAGCAGTTGCTTGCCGTGGGGCGCCATGCCGTCGTCGGTCGCGACCTGCCGCAGGCCGAGCGGGTCGCACAGGCCGTGCGGCGGATGGACCCGTCCAACGTCGAGGCGGAAACGCTGCTGAATGCGTCGCAGAAGATCAAGGCCGTGCAGGTCACCAGCAAACGGATGCAGGATGAAGCCGAAGCGCCGGAGCCTCCGGCGGTGGGCATCGACGACGGTGCGCCCCCCACGGCCAAAAACGCCTCCCTCTTGGACGAGCAGCGAACATTTCAGCGGCTGCGAGCGGAAAAATTGAGCAAAGAAGTGGCGCGGACAGTCGATGCGACGAACAAGGTCGGAGCATCCGACCCGGAATTGGCGCTTCAGCAATTGAAGCGGACCTTGACGACGGTCACTTCGTCGACCGACATCGATGCCGACGTTCGCGAAAGGCTGCGGGCTCGCGTGCAATCGGCGATCGACAGGCTGGCGGTCTCTCTCAGCCGGCTTGAAATGGATCGTATCTCGAAGCAGGAAATGGCCTCAGCCGTCAAAGCCAAGGAGTTAGCGACCGAGCAACTCGTGCAGCGCGACGAACAGCTCGAACAGTTGATCGCCAAAGTCAGCTCGCTGATGTACGAAGGCTACACCGGAAACGCCAATGCCTTCGAGCGGTCTGAAGAAGTGGCCCGCGCCTCGTTCGAGCTGGCGCCCTACCAGGGGGTGACGGTGGCGGCCATCTACGACTCGGAAGCGGCCGGTCAGCTCGACAAATCGATGCGCGTGCGGTATCGGCGGTACGATATGTTTCTGGCGACGCTGTATCAGTTGGAGTTGGCCCACGTTCCGTTCCCCGACGAACCGCCGATCGTCTATCCCGCGCCCGAAGTCTGGAAGTCGCTGACTGAGCGCCGCCATAAATGGGCCTCAGTCGACTTGATGAAATGGAACCCGGCTGAAGAAAAAATTCGCCGCAGCTACGACAAACCGACGAACGTCGAATGGCAGGAACTGGCGCTGGAAGATTGCATCACGTTCCTGGCTGAGTTCCACGGCATCAACATCCTTCTCGACCGAGCGAAGCTCACGGAAGAAGGCGTGGCGCTCGACCAGCCGATCACCCTCAAACTGCAAGGAGTTTCGCTGCGGAGCGTCATGAAGCTCCTGCTGGAACCAGTGCAACTTACGTATATGATCGAGAATGAAGTGATGAAGATCACGACCTCGGCCTCGGCCGCCGACAAGCTCAGCACCCGCGTATATCCCGTGGGCGACCTCGTCATCCCGATCATCACGCCGCGAGCCGGTGGCGGCGGCATGGGAATGATGGGTGGCATGGGGGGCGGCATGGGCGGCGGAATGGGTGGCGGAATGGGCGGCGGCATGATGGGTGGGGGGATGGGCATGATGAATGTCGCCGATCCGACTCCCTCACTTCGAACGGCCCGTTGAGCCACCACGAAATCGCCGTTCGCACTGAATCGATTGCAACTTCCGGCCGCTCCGAAGCGGCCGGAATGTTGCGTTTTCGAATTCAGACGCGGCTGGTCAGGCAGCACTTATTTCAAAGGCCCGACGACGGTCACGGACTCGGAAACCGTGTTCGAAGATTTGACAAAAGACCAAGGATCGCGGCGGATCTGTTCCAGCGCTCGGAACATCTCGTCGGGTTGGATCGGCTTGGTCAGGAAGTCGTCCATGCCGGCGTCCAGACACTGGTGCCGAATCTGCGAAATGGCGTGGGCCGTCATGGCGATGATCGGCACGTGGCCGCGGCCGGTTTGCTGTTCGCGCCGGCGGATTTCGGCCGTGGCGGTCATGCCGTCCATCTCCGGCATTTCCAGGTCCATCAGCACGACGTCGAACGTCTGATTCTCGAGCGCGGCGACCGCTTCGAGTCCATTATTGGCGACCTCGACCCGGTAACACTGCATCTCCAAGAGCCCTCGCGCGACTTCCTGATTGACGAGCCCGTCCTCGACGAGCAGGATTCGCGTTCCGTGATCGCGCGTCGCGCCGTCAAGCGGCGCCGCGTCTTCATCCGGTTCGCCTTCCAGGGCCCGGCGTGCGGTATCCGCCAGCTCCGAAGCTTTGGCCGGCTTCGTGAGTTGCCAGGCGTTGGTGAAGTCGGTCAGGCGACTTTCGGCCTCGAGGCTGGCGGGGGTGAGGAAGACGATCGGGCAATTGCCGTGCTGAGGAATTTTGCGAAGCTGTTCCGCCAGCAACCAGCCGTCGCATCCCGGCAGTGCCGTGTCGATCACCGCCAGTCGGAAGGGCGGTCCGGAGATCGCCGCCGCCAGCGAGAGCCCCAGCGCTGCCTGGCTCTCGGCGGCCGCTCGGGGGCGTGCGCCCAATTCGGTGAGCATTTCGCAGAGGACATCGCGGCTGACGGCGTGGTCGTCGACCACCAGCACGGGAACTCCGGCCAGTGCAGAATTCGTGATTTCGCCGGCAGGCGGCTCTGCCGTCGTCAAACGCGCCGTAAATTGGAACGTGCTTCCCTGACCGGGCTGGCTTTCAACCCAGATCTTTCCCTGCATCAGTCCCACGAGCTGTGCCGAAATCGCCAGTCCCAGCCCCGTGCCGCCGAAGCGACGCGTAATCGAGCTGTCAGCCTGGCTGAACGATTCGAAGATCCGCTTTTGATTTTCGGGCGGAATGCCGATCCCCGTATCGCGCACTGAGAAATGGAGCGTGACGTCGTCGGCCGTCCGACCGGCCAGGCGCACGTCGACCATTACCTCGCCCTGCTGCGTGAACTTGATGGCGTTGCCCACCAGGTTGACGAGAATCTGCCTGAGGCGCCCGGGATCGCCCCCGACATGGCGAGGTAGGTCGGGCGCGATCCGGCACAAGAGCTCCAGTTTGCTCTGCGCCGCCCGCACCGACAGGATGCGGACCGCGTCGCCGACCGTCTCCCGCAGATCGAAGCCGATCTCTTCGAGCTCCAGCTTGCCGGCTTCGATCTTCGAGAAATCGAGCACGTCGTTGAGCAGGCGAAGCAACGAATCGGCCGATTGCTTGACGACCTGCATGTAGCCGCGCTGCTGCGACGTGAGCCGCGTTTTCAGCGCCAGCTCGGTCATGCCGATGACGCCGTTCATGGGCGTGCGAATTTCGTGGCTCATCGTGGCCAGGAACCCGCTTTTTGCCCGGTTGGCGCTTTCCGCTACGTCTTTGGCGATCCGCAATTGTTCCTCGGTGCTGCGCAATTCGGTGGCCGTGCGCTGCAGTTCGCGATTCGAGACGGCCAGCTCCTGGGCGCGATTCTCCGCGGCGGCAGTCCGTTCGGCCACTCGCACTTCCAGCGTGCTGTTGAGCTGCTGCAACTGCACGAAGCCGTCGGCGTTTTCGAGAGCAGCGCCGGCAATCGCGGTAATGAAATCGGCCAGCCGCTCTTCATTCTTGCCGAACAGATTGCGGACCTGGCTATGCGTGACGCACAGGCAGGCCACGGGCCACCCGCGTACGAAGATCGGGGCGCATAGCGACGAGCGCGTCGCGGCACGGTCGTCCTCCTGGTCGTGGTCCGCCGACTCGCCGTCCAGGACCACGACGTGTCCCGCGTCCAGCGCGCGGGCGACGAGCGGGGAATCCTTACGGACGGTGGCCGCTTCGTTCGGCAGCCCTTCCTTGGCCGCCAGCGGCACGACTTCGCAATTCTCACCCCGCAACATGTGCCTTGCGGCTTCCCGGACTTCGGCGAAAACGGCCTCGGGCGACAGAGCCGAAGCGATGCGGCGTCCGGCGCCGAGCACGACGTCGAAGCGCTCGACGAGCGAAAAGGTCGTCGTCTGGTCGTCTCCGCGAGTCCCTCCGGCGGCCAGCTTCAGCTCGCAGAGTCGCGCCTCGGCGCGGCGCAAATCGTCTTCAGCCCCCGGAAGACCCAATTCGCAACCGATTTGTGCCGCCGCCAACTGGGTCTGTGCCTCTTCGAAGCGGGCCGCATGGTATCGAGCGACCTTCAGGCTGATGCTGAGGAGGATTCGCGCCGGCCTGATCCACCCGCGAACGGCCAGCGCCAAGCCGGCTTCCCGCAGGGCATGAGGCAGGTCGTTGCGAAATCGCAACCCGACCCAGACGGCCCGGCAGGCCGCGTTCGCGGCGCGGCGCAGCAGACGCTGGCGATGCAGCGGAATCTGACTTTTGTCTTGCTGCGCCTGCAACCGCAGGGCGCTCGCCAGCCAGGCCAGATTGGGCGAGACGTAGGCGTTCATCACACCGGCCTCTCGCGCGACGGCCAGCGCCCGATCGAACGCCGCCGCGGCGCCGGCGTAGTCGGCCGCCCCCAGGCGCGCGGCGCCGGCGCCCAAAAGCACCTGCGCCGTCCCTTGCGCATCGTGGCGATGGCGCTCGACTTCCGCCTTCAGCGACTCCGGCGGCACGCTATCGTCCGCCGCACGGGCCCACACGTCGAGGCTGATCCCCGAGGCCTGATAATCCCCCAGCTCCAGCCCAGATTGATGAATCCGCTGCGCCTCAGTCACGGCCTCGGGCAATTCGCCCAGCCGATACAGGGCCGCGGCCATCTGATAGCGGGCGATGTGCACTTCCCAGAAGTCGCCCGTGCGCTCGAGCAGGCGCACGGCTTCGCGGCACTTCTCGACGCATTCGCGGTAGCGTGACGCCACGTACAGCACGACCCCCTGATAATGCAGCGATTGCCCCTGCCCCCACAAGTCGTCGAGTTCTTGGCGGATGAAGAACGACTTGCGGGCGTAGGCGATCCCCCGTCCATACCAGGGAACCAGGCTCATGGCCGGCGCGTGCTCCGAATACGATTGGGCCAGTTCCAGCGTCGGCACGAAACGCTCGGCCAGATTCATTCCCCGCAGATGGGCCCAGAGTACGTGCGTTTTCCCGCGAATGAACCAGTAGCCGTGTGCCAGTCGGCTGAAAATGCGGAAAGACAGTAATTCATCTGCAGTGGGTTGTCGCCGACAGCAGGCGATGAAGAGCTTCGGAAACAGCGTGTGCAATCCCTGGACGAGCGCTTCCCACGCGAGGAGCACGAGGACCAGCGTTCGGCTGCTCGGAACGTGGCGTCCCAATTCCCGCAAAGACTGCTCGAAGGCGACGGTTGCCGTTTCCATCTCGCCGCGTTTGAAGGCCAGTTCCCCGAGCTTGAGGGTGATGCGGGCGCGATCGAGCTGGGTCTCCGCCAACCCGCCGGCCCGCTCGAACAGCGGCGCCGCGCCGTCGTAATTGCCGCGCAGCATCAGCACTTCGCCCAGCCCGGCGTCGATGCGATACCGCACGTCCCGCGCGGCCGTCCGGGCGCCGCGCTCGGCGATTCGGTACTGTTGTTCGGCAACCTGCAGCGAGTGCTGCGTACGAGCCAGCTCGGCCGCCGCCAGGGCGAACGCCAGCGCCTGCTCCTGCTCGCCGGCCGCGTCGAAGTGATACGCCAGATCGAACACGCGATCGGGCGCCGCGCTTTGCAGATATTGGGCGGCGCGGGCGTGCAACTCGCGGCGCTGCGAGTCGGGCAGGCGTTCGAGCAGCGTTTCGCGGATGCGATCGTGCACGAACACGCCGTGCGATGCCGCCGCGTTCAGCCACACCAGGTGTTTATGCCGTCCTTCCTCGAGGGCCATCATCATCTGCGAGGCAGTCTGGTCGGTGAGGGCCACCGCCACGTCGAGCTCGAACTCTTTGCCCAGCACCGCGCCGATCGACAGCATCTCGATCGTATGCGGGTGCAGCAGCTCCAGTCGCCGCAGCAGAAACGCCGCGGCCGACCGCGACGATTGCATGTCGGAGATCTTGTGC
>DASYAR010000673.1:0-28615 GCA_036501235.1 Planctomycetaceae bacterium | reverse complement strand
TGGCTTTCAACGGAATTACGCAGCCGTTGGCCTGGTTTCCGTTCGTCGGCTGGATCAGCCGTCATTATCGGCGCGCCAACTTTGCCGAGCTGTTGGCGCTGATGGTCGAGCAGCAGGTGCCGCTGCCTGAAGGCTTGCGGTTGGCGACGGAAGCGACCGGTGATTCGCAGTTGCAGCAAGCGGGGCGCGACCTGGCCGATTCGATCGAGCGCGGCGATGCGATCGCGTCCGGCCGCCGGCACCGTTATGGATTGCCGCCGTTTCTCTTTTGGGTCCTCACGTGTGGACAGTCGGGGAACGAGCTTGTGCGGCTGCTGCGGCACTCGGCGGCGATCTATCGGCGGAAGGCGCTCAACTCGAGCCGCTGGTTCAGGACCTTGTTTCCCGTCGCGGCGGCCATGATCATCGGCGGCGGGGTGACGGCCCTCTACACGGCGACGTTGTTCGGGCCGCTGGTGCAATTCTGGGCCGACCTGGGGGTCGAGTGATGCGCACGTACACTTACATCGCCATCGACTCGCGCGGCGAGCGCCTCTCGGGCGAAATCGAGGCGAGCGATCCCGACGCCGTCGTTTCGCAATTAACGGCCCGAGGACTGCGCATCGAGAGCGTGCAGCCCGCGGCGCCGCGCGAGCCGGCGACCGCCGAGCGTTCACGGCCGGCGGGGCTGACTGCGGCCGAGACGCGGGAAGTCGGGGCGCACATTTCCGAGATCATTTCGGCCGGCGTCCCTCTCGAAGGGGGCCTGGCGGCGCTCGCCGAGGAATTTCCCTGGGGGCGCGTGAAGCGCTCGCTGCAGGGCATCGTTCACGATCTGGAAGCCGGCAATGATCTGGAGAGCGTCCTGGCGCGGCGGCGCTCCGCCGGCTACCTGCCGGCTCTGGTCCGCGCCGGGCAGCGTTCGGGGCGGACGGGCGAGATTCTCGATAATTTCATTGCCGGTTCACAAGTCGTTTCGGACTTGCGGCAGGTCTTGTGGACGGCGCTGGCCTATCCCCTGATCCTGCTGGCGGTGTTCGTCCCGTTGATGTTACTGGTGCTGATCAAGGTCGTTCCGCAGTTCGGCGAGCTCTTCACGGATTTCCAAGTCCAGCTCCCCATTCTGACTCAGGCGCTATTGGCCATCGCCGATTACCTGAAACGCGACGGCATCAGGATCGTCCTGGTGGTGCTGGGCGCGGTCGTAGCGCTGGCGGTCATGATCCGGGTGATCATGGGACGCGTGGCAGTTCGCCGGCTGATGTGCAGCACTCCGATCATCGGCCCCCTGCTGCGCTGGTCGGCGTTGGCGAGATTTTCTCCGCTGCTGTCGGCATTGATCGAAGCTCGCGTTCCTCTCGACGAGGCGCTGCTGCTGGCCGGCGACGCCTCGGGCGATGCGGAAATCGAGGACGACTGCCGGGTGCTGGCGGCCAGCCTGCGCGCCGGTAACAGCCTGCAGGCCGCCGCCGCAGAGACCGGGCGCTTCCCGGCGAGTTTCACGCAGGCCCTGACTTGGGAGCGGCGTCAAGAGGGACTGCCGGAAGTGTTGCGTTCGATGGCCGACATGTATGCCGGCCGGGCGCGAGCCTTCGTCATGCTGATTGTGGTGCTGTTGCCTCCGATTGTGGTCTTGTTCCTGGCCGTCACGATCGGGGGAATGATCGTCCTGTTATACATGCCGTTGTTTGAGTTGCTTAAAAACCTGGCGTAAGTTTTTGGATTTCTCGCACGATCGTGAAGCGTGCGTTCGACAAGGCAGGCGGAAAGCGGATGACATGGGGTACGTGCTGCGGCTACTGCTGATTCCCGTCTGGGCGGTCACCTTCGTGCGCGTCAAGGGCACGCAAGAGGCGACCTTGCTCTGGGCGCTGGCGGTCGGCGTCGAGAAGCAGTTTCCACTCGTCCCGTTCCTACAGGCGATGGCGGACGAGGCGCGCGGCAGTTGGCGCTGGAAGGTGCACGGCCTGGCCGAGTTGCTCTCATCGGACATGTCGATCCCCGACGCTCTCGAATCGGTTCCGGGAATCCTGCCTTCCGACACGATTGCCCTGATCCGCGTGGGCGCAAAAACGGGCAATCTTTCGGGCGCCCTGCGCGAAGCGGCCATGCTGGCCCGTCGCCGCGGAGAGAGCCCCGTGGCGAACATTATCGGAACATTTTTCCACGTCGGGCTCGTCATGTTCGCGCTGACGTGCATTGGTGGGGCCGTCATGTACTATGTCATCCCCAAGTACAAAGCCATCTTTAACGGCTTCAACGTGAAAATGCCCGTACTGACCGAGTCGATGATCTCGGTCGGCAATGCCGGCGCGAACTTCTGGTATCTGATCGTTCTCGGGGTTCCCCTCGCGCTGGCAGGACTGTGGATCGGGACCGCCTTCTGCTTCGATCTGCTGGGTCTGGGGCCGTGGTGGGGGAGAAATCCGTTCGCCGCATCGGTTCGCTTTTCACCCCGCTTGAAGACACCGCCTCTGTTGCGCTGTCTGGCGGTCTGCATCGAAGGGGGCCGTCCGCTGACGCAGGCGCTGAGCTCGCTTTCCGAGAATCATCCCGACTTTTTTTTCCGTCGCCAGCTGTCGTTGATTTTCGACGACGTGGCGCGCGGCGACGAGTGCTGGCTGGCGCTGCGCGGGTGCGGCATGCTGCATCGTGGCGAACCGGACCTGCTCGAAGCGGCGCAACGCGTGGGAAACCTGCCGTGGACCTTGCGCAGCATGGCCGACAACATCGAACGCCGCGCCTTGTATCGTTTTCAAATTGCGATGCAATTCATCGACCCGGCCCTGACGCTGGCGGCAGGCTTCGTGATCGCAACATTTTGCGTCAGTATGTTCCTGCCGCTCATCGAACTGTTGGACAAGCTCTCATGAATCACTCTCGCACGATTGGCAATCGCATTTTCCAGGGCTCGCGCTGCGGATCGATGATGGTCGAACTGCTGGCCTGCGGCGCGCTTCTGGGCGTCGTGCTGTCGACGGCCATCCCCGCCTTGCGCTGGGCCATTCACCAGCGAAAATTCACTGACGAACGCGAAGTTGCCATGCTCGAGGTCGATAATCTCATGGAACGCGTGACGGCCCTTGATTGGAATGAGCTGACGACCGAGCGGGCTGGCGAATTCCGTTTGTCGGCGGCGGTCGCCGCCCAGTTGCCGGAGTCGCGCCTGGCAATCGCCGTAGAACCCGATGCCGACGACGCCTCAGCCAAAATCGTGCGGATCAATCTGACCTGGGACGACGCGGCCCTCCGCCCGGCCCCGCCGGTGCGCCTGACGGCCTGGGTCTATCGACGCGACGCGAAGCCGGAACAGCAAGAACGTGTGGAACCGAATTAACTCAGTACTCAAGACTCCTTTCACCGCCAAACGGTGCGTCTCATGCAACAATCTCGTTCAGCAACAACGGGCAGCCGAGTCCCACTCGCGCCCCGCGCCGGCACCTCGCTTACCGACATTCTCGTCGTCATGACGGTGGCGTCGGTCATCATTGGCCTGTCGGGCATGACGATCCATCGCTTGCTTGCCGCCGAGCACGAGGCGACGCGCGCGGCCCGCTTTACCGCTTCTGCGGCCCGGTTGTCGCGTGCGTTTCGGGCCGACGTGCGCGCGGCGACCGGCGTCGAGCTGCGCGCGGCGGACGAGGGGCAGCCGGCCGTTTTCGCGGCGACGCTGGCCGACCGGCACGAAGTGCGCTACGAGCTCGACGCTCATCTGGCCACGCGCATCGAAACCCGCGAAGGCCGGCAGATTCATCGCGACGACTTTCGTTTTCCTCCCCGGTCGCAATTGCGATGCGTGCGCAGCGAGGACGGCCGGCGGATCATTCTGGAAATCGACATTCCCGCCAGAGGACCCGAGTCACTCGATCGTCCCGGTCGAAAACTGGTGATCGAAGCGGCGCTGTCCCGCGACCATCGCTTCGCCGCGAAGCCCCGGCAGCCGGAGGGCCCCGTGCCATGAAACGAGCCCTCTTAACTTCTCGTACTCCTTGTCTTCCCCTCTCCTTGTCTCCGTGTCTCCGTCCGTCTCCAGGCCTGACTCCCCAACCGGAATTAACACGGATTTCGCCGACACCGCGTCGCGGCGCATTCACCGTGATCGTGCTCGTCTGCCTGTTGATCTCCACGATGGTGCTGGGTTCGCTGCTGAAGATCGCGCTGCTGCGCGACCGGCAGTTGGGCCGCGAATTCTCCCGCGTGCAGAGCAACTGGCTGGCCGATTCGGGGTTGGAGCGGGCCGCCACCCGGCTGGCGGCCGACCCCGACTTCGCCGGCGAGACTTGGAAAATCGACGGCGACCAGTTAGGGGGACGCGATCCGGCGGTCGTCGTCATTCGGGTCGAGCCGGTGGAACAGCAACCTCATCAGCGCCTGATCGTCGTCGAAGCGGCCTATCCGGCCCAGGGGCCGGAGCACGCCCGCATCACCCGCCAGGCGAATATTACTCTGACACAGGAACGGTAGATTCATGTTGAATATCGATGCGTGCAATGGCGGCGAATTCGGAGTGCGTAATTCGGAATTCGGAATGGTCGCGGACATCGCATCCCAGTCGCGGAACAGGCGCGCGCGACGCGGTTTTACGCTCATTGAACTCCTGGTGGTGATCGCCATCATCGCCGTCCTGGTCGCACTGTTGCTCCCTGCCGTGCAGCAGGCGCGGGAGGCGGCGCGGCGCACGCAGTGCAAGAATAATCTGATGCAGATCGGCATTGCCCTGCATAATTATGAGATGGCGCGTGAATGCCTGCCGCCAGGTTCGGTCGATCCCAATCGACCGATTCGCAATGAAGCCAAAGGGTATCACGTGGGTTGGCTCGTGCCGACGCTCCCCTACCTCGATCAGATGAATACATACAGGGCATTCAATTTTGCCGACAGCGTATACAGTCCAGCAAATAACGGCCCGCGCGGGGTGCGGATCAGCATTCTGCTTTGTCCGTCGAATTCCACCGCGGCCCTTCCAGGCATGGGAACGACGACTTACGCCGGCGTCCATCATCACGTCGAGGCGCCCATCGACATCGACAACACCGGGGTCTTGTTTCTCAACAGCAGTATTCGCTTCCGCGATATTGGCGACGGCGTTTCGAATACGATCTTCGTCGGCGAGCATAGCGACGTGGATCCGCTCGGCTGGGCGTCGGGGACGCGCGCCACGTTGCGAAACGGAGGCTTCATCAGCGGCGGAGGCGGCGGTTTGCGGCCGGGGCTGGCCACTCAGGTTCGGCCGGCCTTCGGAGCGCCGGGCGTCGATCCGGGGGCGAAAAATGCGCCTCTCGGCGCGGCCGAGATCAATGTGCTGGAGGTCGGCGGATTTGGCAGCTCACATGCCGGGGGGGCCCAATTCCTGATCGGAGACGGTTCGGTCCGATTCATCAGCCAGAACATTACTCCCGAGGTTTTTCAGGATCTCGCGAACCGCAAAGACGGCGCGCTCCCTGTCGATTTCTAAACCCGCCATTCATTCCGTCTGATCCTGCATTTTGCAGGTCGATCCGTGGACCAAAGTCCTGTGGGGCGGCGATCGTGAATACTTGCGAACCGGGCATGACCGTCGCCACAGGCTCCGGATTAAATGATTCGGGCAAATACAATGCGTGGCATCGCAGAGTCTCACGTCGCGGTCTGACGTTGATCGAAATGCTGGTCGTCATGATCGTCATCGTCATCCTGTGCTCATTGCTCCTTCCCGCCGTGCAGCAGGCGCGCGATGTGGCCAGACGCTACAGTTGCCGCCATAACCTGATGCAGATCGGCCTGGCTCTGCGGAGTTACGAATCGACCTTCGACTCTCTGCCGCCGGGGTCGGTCGATTCCGTCCGGCCGATCAAGAATGTCTCGCGCGGTTACCATGTCGGCTGGATGGTGCGCATCCTGCCGCACCTGGATCAAACGTCGCGGTTCAAGCAGTTCGATTTTTCGGTGAGCGTTTACGATCCCAAGAACTCGAACGCCGTGGCCGTGAGAATGCCAAGCCTCCATTGTCCGTCTGCATACAGCACCTACGCCGGTTGCCATCATGACGTCGAATCGCCGATCGATATCGACAATACGGGCGTGCTATTCCTTAATACTTGCATTTCACAAGATGACGTGCTCGACGGGATCTCGCATACGATTTTCGTGGGAGAAAAGAACGACGGCGAACTGTTCGGCTGGGCGTCCGGCACGCGAGATACGCTTCGCAATACGGGCACGCCCATCATCAGTGGCCAAGGTAAGCCCGCCGGCGCAGTCGCGGCCGTCGTGGCGGCCGAGCAGCAAAGTACATTGTACGTCGGCGGGTTCGGCAGCACTCATGGTGCAGGCGCGAATTTCCTGTTCGGCGACGGTTCCGTCCAATTCATCAATCAGAGCATCGCGATGCCCGCCTATCAGCAACTCGGCCATCGGGCCGACCGCGGATTGGCGTCTGCCGATTTTTGAGAATTTGCAAAGGCAGACAGGCTGCGTCCGTTCTATTGCAAATCTCGTCCACCGGGCAGGCGCCGCTCGGAGTCGCAGGCACACTCCGTGTGCCGTCGCAACCTCGTTCCCAAGCTCCGCTTGGGAATGCCATTTCGGAAGCTCTGCTTCCCGAATCGCGACGAGCAAATAGGAATGCCTCTCGCGGCCCACTCCGGGAGCTACCCTGCGACAGGACGATCTCTGAAGGTCGCTCCGACAGCGGGGAAGGTGGACGCGAAGCGGAGCTTCGAACGCGGCGTTCCCAAGCGGAGCTTGGGAACGAGAATGCCGGGAAAACAGACGACGGCACACGGAGTGTGCCTGCTACTTTGAGTCGAACTCAGCGGCGGGCGGCAACTCGGCGTTTCGCTATCCGGGCTCCTGGCAGGATGATCCGCTTGGCGCTGTCGACGCTCAGGATCCGCTCGGCCAAGACCATCGCTCGCGCGATCGCCTGATCCATGTCGTAGTATTTGTACTCCCCCAGCCGGCCACACACGAGCAGTTTGTGATTTGCTGCAGCCCGGCGGCGATACCGCGCATACAACTCGGCGTTGCCCTGATCGGGGAACGGATATTCATACTCGTTGGGGTGGGCCGGATCGACCGTCGTTTCCCGTGTCACCACCGTCCCGCATATGCCGTGGATCGAGTCCGCCGGCATGAGATGCTTCCATTCCATCTGGCGGATGTGCGGACCGCACGCCGGGTCGGGATAATTGACTTGTCCGCACGGCTGGACGAAGTCGACGTCCTGATGGTAGGTGTGCTCGCGTTGCTGTCCCCGGTAGCGCAATCGGCCCAGGTCGAACCCGTAGAATTCGTCGATCGGTCCCGTGAATATCAGCTTTCGGTGATAGGGGAACGCTCCCCGATGCTGCAAGTAGTCGCAGCCGAGCACGACGGAAATCCCTTGCAGCATGTTCTGCATCAACCCTGCATAGCCCAGGGCTGGAATTCCCTGATACCGATGGCGGCACAACCGGGACTCGTCGTCTTCTCGCACGTCGAAGCGCTTGGCCAGCTCGGCCGACAGGGCCTGTGCGGGAACACCCCACTGCTTTTCGGTGTAGCCTTTGACGAATTTCTCGTAGATCTGCCGTGGCATCATGGCCAGCGAGGCTTCTTCGAAATTCGCGGGCGTTCCCTGGAACACGGGCTGCCAGCCCGCGCCGATCGCCCGGCGGATGTAGCTGGCCGCGATCGGCCAATTTTCGTGCTGCGAATCAACGAACGACTTGATGCACGCTTCGTACCGGTCGAATGGCGAGAACCGGGTGACGAAATCCCAGATGTCATCCGAGTTCGTGCGAAAGTAATGCGGCCCGTACGTATGGATGCGGATGCCGCTGGCGTGCACGTGATCGTGCACGTTTCCCCCGCGATGGTTGCGGCGATCGACGACGACGACGTTCCGTCCCGCGTCCGACAACAGGCGGGCGATGACGGCCCCCGTCAGGCCGGATCCAACGATCACGTAATCGGTTTTCATGACGGTCAGGTGCGGCCGAATCGGGCTACAACGAGGCGCGCGCATCCTGCGCCGCGAAACGGGGACGATACGGGCTATACTGCAGCAGGCTGACTTTTCGTGGCCCGCCTAGTGTGTATCTGATGCCGCGCCATTCGATCTCTTTGACGCGCAGGGCCATCAGCACGCTGGCGAGGTACACGTAATGGGTCAGAAATCCCGACCCCAACAATTTCCACGAGAGGGCCGGGATCGATTCACCACGCTGCTGCGCTCCCTGGCGGCAAGTCAGCTCGGTTAAGATCAAAAGCCAGCCCATCCCCAAGGCGTACAATCCAAACGCGGCGCCGATGGCAGCGGCTCCCGCCGTATGACCGAGCAGCAGGGTGGCGGCGCCCACGGCCAGGGCGCCGTTGAATCCGATCGCCGAAACCAAGGCATAAGCGGCGATCGCCGGCCAGCTCCGGTGATACATCCGCGCATTGAGGACCTGCCGGCTGATGAATTTCGTGCAGCCCGCGACGTCGATCGATTCGCGGTTGCTCATCGTCGCTTCGGGAACGTACTTCAATTTCTTTCCCAGCAAGTGGACTTCATTGACGGTGAACGTGTCCTCGAACATGATTTGCGACCACTTTTCGAGCATGCCGGTCTCGCGCAGCAAGCTCGTGCGCAGGGCCAGCGACCCGCCCCAGCCAATGCCGAAGGCGTGCATCTGCGCGATGGCAGCCGCATTCCAGACATAGCGGACGAGTGAACCGGGGTTCGATTCTTCGGGAATAAACCAGCGCACCCCGGTCGTGGCGCCAACGTCCGGGTCGACAACCAACGGGCTGACCATGTCCCGCAACCAGTCGGGGTAGGTGACGACGTCGGCATCGATGATCGCCACGGCCCCATAGGAATCGTCCAACCCGGAGACGGCCTGAATCAGCGAGCTCATCCGCAGGCTGCACGTCGTCCGGCGGTCGGAAAGCTCCTCGACCTTCACATTCCGGCAGCCGCGCTCGATGATAATGCGCTGCACTAGTTCCCAGGCCGGGTCTTCTTTGTGATCGACGACGATCCGGATGTCGTAGCTGGGATAGTCGAGCTGTGTGAGCCCTTGGAGCGTGCGGTCCAGAAATGGATCGGCTCCTCTCAACGTCATGACGAGGGCTACTTTAGGAAGCTGCTCGTCAGCCACCGACGGCGATTTCGGGCCGCGAAACAGGCTGACAAACTGCTGGCACCAGAGCCACTGGAATCCCAGTGCTACGGCCAGCAAGGCAATCACGACAATGACGAGCGATTCGAGCATCTGCATCCAGAACAGGGTCAATTCTGGCCTTAGATCGTCGCGATTCCGCACTTAAGAATCGCAACTCGGCCCTCCCTGGTGCAATTACCCATTTTGTCCAGACCACCAAGGCCAATGCAAGATTTTTCTCGACAGATTATTAATTAGACTGTTCGATAATCGGAACGACTCCAGCTTGACGTTCGGCTGGAACAGGGAGATATTGAACCATGTGCATATCCCACCGGCCTATTTCACACGGCAGATTCGCTTGCGCCTGATGGGTTTTGCAGGAGCAGCAGGCATATTGCTGGCGCTCTCGCTTACGATCCGTGGAGCTGACGGGGCAGACGGCGGCAAACCGCCCGCCCAGACGTCGGCGGATCCCAAGGCGATCGAGGTCTTCGAGAACAGAATCCGCCCGATTCTGGCTGAACGCTGTTTCGAATGTCACGCGGCCGAGAAACAGAAGGGCAACCTGCGGCTCGATTCGCGGGAGGCAGTTCTTCAGGGGGGCGATTCAGGTCCGGCGGTCGTTTCCGGGAAGCCGGATGAAAGCCTGCTGGTGCAGGTCGTCGGCTATGCATTCGATATCAAGATGCCTCCCAAGTCGAAGTTGCCGGAGCGAGAAATCGCCGACCTGACGCAGTGGGTCAAAATGGGAATACCTTGGCCGAACGACACGTCGAAAGGCGAATCGGCCGGAACTCGAGGGGACAAATCCAAGACGGATGAGATTACTCCCGAGCAACGTGCGTTCTGGGCCTTCCAGCCGCCGGCGGAACCGGCGGAGCCTGTCGTGAGGCAGGTGGAATGGGCCAAATCGCCGCTCGACCGTTTCATCCTCGACAGGCTGGAAAGAGCCGGCCTCGCTCCCGCGCCGGCAGCCGGCAAGCGGACTCTGATCCGCCGCGCCACGTTCGACCTGACTGGTCTTCCCCCCACCGTGGCAGAAGTCGATGCCTTTCTTGCCGACGATTCCCCGGACGCGTTTGCAAAAGTGATCGACCGGCTGCTGTCGTCGTCGCGGTATGGCGAGCGCTGGGGTCGACACTGGCTCGACGTGGCGCGGTACGCCGATTCCAACGGATTCGATGAAAACCTGGCGTACGCCAGCGCCTGGCGCTATCGCGATTACGTGATCGACGCCTTCAACAAAGACAAGCCGTTCGATCGTTTCGTTGCAGAACAAATCGCCGGCGATCTGCTTCCGGCCGAGCCCGGTCGACCGTTCGACGGACTGATCGCCACCGGTTTCCTGTGTCTGGGGGGCAAGATGCTCGCCGAAGATGATCCGGTCAAGATGCAGATGGACATCGTCGATGAGCAGGTGGACACGATCGGCCGCGCGTTCCTGGGGCTGACGCTGGGCTGTGCACGCTGTCACGCGCACAAGTTCGACCCGATCTCGATCGACGATTATTACTCGCTGGCCGGCATTTTCAAAAGCACGCACACGATGGATACGTTCACGGTCGTGGCGCGCTGGCATGAGCGGCCGGTGGCCAGCGCCGACGCGATCCGTAGCCGCGACGAACATCAGATAAAAATCGAAGCAAAAAAAGGTGAGCTGAATCATGCCACGGAAACCGCCAATCAGCGACTGTTGCGAGACGCTCGGGCCCACGCCGGTGACTATTTTCTTGCCGCCGTCGCGGAACTCCAATGGACCGATTACCTCAAGACGGCCCGCCCCATCGGTTCCGATCCGGCGGCGATTCGCGACCGCAATGCCATAATCATCGAAGCCGAAAACTTCGCGCGGGGCAATGTCCTGCAGGTAACGACCGGCTACGGTGAAGGAATCGGCGTGCTGGTTAACAAAGGAGAGTTGCCCAACTTCACCGAGTACGATGTGCCGATCGAAGAGACGGGCGCTTACCAGGTCGAGGTTCGCTACGCCGCCGCCGAGGCGCGGCCCATCAAACTGATTATCAATGGCGACCTTGTCAGAAGCGATGCGGCCGGGCGCGTCACGGGGAGTTGGAACCCCGATACGCAGACGTGGGAAATCGTGGCGCACTGCCTGCTCAAAGCCGGGCAGAACCTGGTTCGGCTGGAATGCGGCGGTCCCTTCTCGCACATCGACAAACTGCTTCTCGCCGTGGGGCGCAATGCCGCCGGACAGCCGCTCACGACTGTTTCCCCGGCGACGGACGGCTATCGCCTGAAGCCCGAATTCGTGTCGCGCTGGGTGGAGCTCCTCGATCAATCGGGGCGTGATGCGCCCGTCCTCATCGCGATTTGGCGCTCGTATCGCCAGACCGGCAAGTTGCCCGCGGCAGAAACATTTCCGTTGGCCTCGCGGCTGACGGGTATCGAACCACTGTCGGAGCAAGGCCTTGCCTCGCGGCTGGCGGGATTATTGACTGAGGCTGAGCGCACCTGGCAGGAGTTACAATCCGCCCCGGAAACAGCCCAGGCCGAAAGGCTGGCCGATCCAGCTCTCGAATCACTCCGTGGACTACTCTACAACCCACAGGGGCCTTTTAAGACTCCCAAGAGTGCGGACAGTTACTACGCCGCCGATGATCTGGCTTCTCTGACCCACTTGCGCGGCGAGGTCAATGAGCTTCAAGGCTCACTGCCAATGGTCCCCGAGGCAATGGCTGTCGACGAAGGAAAGATCGAAGACCTGCGAGTTCACCTGCGCGGCAGTCATTTGACGCTGGGGGAATCGGTTCCGCGTCGCTTCCCGGCAATTTTCGCCGGGGACCGCCAGCCGCTGGATGCGGCCCGCAGTGGCCGCCGCGAATTGGCTGCCTGGCTCGTGCGGCCTGATCATCCGCTGACGAGCCGGGTGATCGTCAATCGCGTGTGGTTGTGGCACTTTGGAGAGGGCCTGGTCCGATCTCCCGACAACTTCGGCCGCCTGGGTGAGCGGCCGACGCATCCCGAACTGCTCGACTGGCTGGCGCTCCGATTCGTCGAGCAGGGCTGGTCGCTCAAGACGCTGCATCGGCTCATTATGCTGTCGGCAACGTATCAGATGAGCACGACCTCGAACGACACCGCGGCACAGACCGATCCGGAGAACCGCCTCTGGTGGCGAGCCAATCGCCGCCGGCTCGAGGCCGAAGCGCTGCGCGACGGAATTCTGGCGGTTTGCAGCGAGCTTGATCCCTCGGCGGGGGGATCAATGCTGCCGACTCCGAATCGTCAATATGTGACCAGCACCGTTTCGAAGGGCCTGGCGACGCTCGACGATAGCCGCCGGCGATCGGTTTATTTGCCGGTCGTGCGGAGTGCCCTGTACGAGATGTTTCAAGCCTTTGACTTCGCCGACCCCAGTGTGCTGAATGGGCGACGCGATACGACGACCGTGGCGCCGCAGGCACTGTTCATGATGAACAGCCAACTCGTGGCGCAGGCGACACGAAAGCTCGCCCAAAAACTATTGCAAACGCAGGCTGCGGACGACGCGATTGCCAGCGACATGGCCCGTGTGCAGTCGATCTACGAGTGTGTCTATTCGCGTCCGCCGACGACGGACGACACGTCGCGCGCACTGCAATTCATCGAACAATATGGTAACGCTCAAATTGCCCGGCAAACGCCCTCGGATGAGGCCCGCGTGCGAGCCTGGCAGGCCCTCTGCCGGGCCGTGCTCTCGACCAATGAATTTCTGTATCTGGAGTAACTGCTTCGACCAATGCGAACTCGCGGCTGCAACGAATTTGATCTGGTGCTGAACCGGCGCGACTGGCTGAAGCAATCGGCGGCCGGGTTCGGTTCCTTGGCGCTCGCCGGACTGCTGGGTGCCGAGGCCGCCACCGGAGCTGCCGAATCGGGCGCACCCAATCCGCTGGCCGCGCGGCCGCCTCACTTCGCACCGCGGGCCCGCCGCGTGATCTTTCTGTTCATGCACGGCGGGCCTTCGCAGGTCGATACGTTTGATTACAAACCGCTTCTCGAACGCGACGACGGCAAGCCGCTCCCCTTTTCCAAACCGCGAGTCTTCTCGGCACAAACGGGCAACCTGCTGAAATCGCCGTTCAAATTCCAGCAATACGGCCAGAGCGGGGCCTGGGTGAGCGAGCTGTTTCCGCATGTGGCCGAATGCGTCGACGAGATGTGCATCATCAACGGCATGCACGGTTCGAATTCCCGGCACGGCGGCGCGCTGCTCGAGCTGCATACCGGCAGCGACACGTTCGTGCGCCCCAGCATGGGATCGTGGATCACCTACGGGCTGGGGACCGAGAATCAGGACCTTCCCGGGTTCATCACCGTCTGCCCGACCCTGTCGCACGGCGGAGTGAACGCCTACAGTTCGGCCTTTCTGCCGGCCGTTTACGCCGCCACGGCGCTCGGCAATTCGGGAGTTTCTTCCGACCAGGCGAAGATTCCGTATATCGCGAATGCCGACGAAACCCCTCGCGACATGCAGCGGCTCGAGCTCGACCTCATCCGCCAGATCAACCAGGACAGTCTGGCAACAACCGGTCCCGACTCCACCCTCGAAAGCCGCATTAACGCATTTGAATTGGCGTTCCGGCTGCAGACGACTGCTCCCGCGCTGCAAGACTTAAGCCGCGAGCCCGAATCGATGCACAAGCTGTACGGGCTCGACAACCCCGCCACGGCAAATTTCGGCCGGCAATGCCTGATGGCGCGGCGTTTCGCCGAGCAGGGTGTGCGGTTCGTACAGGTCACACACAGCTACAAGTGGGACCAACACGAGAATCTGAAGGCAGATCATAGCCGCAATGCGCTGGAAGTCGACCAGCCGATCGCTGCGCTGCTGAAAGATTTGCAGGCGCGGGGCTTGCTCGACGATACACTCGTACTGTGGGGAGGAGAATTCGGCCGCACGCCGGTCGCCCAGGGCGACAACGGCCGCGACCATAATCCGCAAGGCTATACGATGTGGCTCGCGGGCGGCGGCGTCAAAGGGGGCCTGGTGTACGGCAAGACCGACGATTACGGATACTATGCCGTCGAGAATAAAGTCCACCTGCACGACCTGCACGCGACGATCCTGCATCTCCTGGGGCTGGATCACACGCGGCTCACGTATCGCTACGCCGGCCGCAACTTTCGCCTGACCGACGTCCACGGCGAAATTGTGCACGACATGATCGCCAAGACCGCTGTCTTCAAGGCTTAGCGAACGCCTCGGCCAGCGCGTCGCCTGTGGGCCAAACCTGCACCTTGCCGGCGGCGACATGCATGAGCGGATCGATGAGACGCGCCGGCGCCTTTTCAGCCGCGCTGCTTCGCGTGTTGAACAGGATCGCCCAGGTTAGTCCGTCGTAACGATGCACGAGAATCGTCGACGTTCCGTCGAGCGAGCCAGTGTGCCAGACGTTCAGGCCCGGACGGTTCGCCTGGGGACGCACCGACCACCCCAGGCCGTAATAGGTCGGTTTCGGTTTGCCCTCGGCGTCGTGCCCCGCCAGTCCTTCCGGTCGTGCGAACATCTCCGCAATCATCGCCGATTTCAGAATCGGGCAGCGCTCGGGATCATCAAATGCCGAGGCGAACCGCACCAGATCGACGGCCGATGCGATCCAGCCGCCGTGCGCGTCCATCGCTTCGAGATGCCACGCGCCGTACGGCAACGGGACGTCTTTCCCCAGATCGGGGCCCACGACGGCCGGTCCGCGGTGTTCGTCCGCTTCGTAATAACAGACTTCGCCGGCGGCGCGTCCGTCGCGCAGCGTTTTGCCGAGCTGCATCCGCGTGATGCCGAGCGGCTTGAGGACCTGCTCTTTGACGAACTCTTCATAAGATCGCCCGGAGACCTTCTCGATAATCCGCCCGAGCACGCAATAACCGTAGTTCGAATAGGCGTGCCGTTCGCCTGGTTTGAAATCCAGAGGCCGCCCGCCCATGTAACGAATGACGTCGGCCGGGCCAGCGGGGGGATTCGTGTTCAGCACACGGGCGATTTCGATCGGCCGGAACATGGGGTCGAACGAGACGTCGCGGTCCCAGCCGCCGGTATGCTGCAGGAGCTGGCGGACGGTGATCGTCGCCGTTTGCGGATCGGGCGTCCCGTACGGCTCGAGCGCGGGATCGTCCCGCAGTTTGTCGAATGCCCGTTCGTCGAGGCCGAGCCTTTCCTGCTCGACCAGTTGCAATACGGCAATCGCGGTGACAGGCTTCGAGATGCTGGCGATGCGGAACAACGCCGACGGATCGACCGGCGTCTGTGTTTCCACTTCCGCATATCCAAATCCGCGCGAATAGACGAGCCGGCCGTGCCGCGCCACGGCGACCGCCGCACCGGGGATCTTGTGCTCGGCGACGAATGTTGTCAGCAAGTCGTCGAAAGGGGCCATGTTCGAATCGGTCGTTCCCGCTATGGGGGGAGTCGCCGGCGGGTGTTGCGGATCGTCGGTGGCGCCTGCGCTTCTGCTCAAAGCTAGAGTCAGAGCCCAGATACTCGCGAGTATTGCGATACGCAGGTGCCTGTACGTCGCTATCTCCATCGCAAATCTCCTGAGTCAAATCCAAGATATGCCGTATTTATGACAGTTCGCAATCATTCGGTCTCGGCCCAGCAACCAGCGCCTCAGAGTCGCAGGCACACTCCGTGTGCCGTTTTTGTCTTTCTTCGTTTTGAAATTCGAACTCAGTCCGCGCCATTTCCCAGACCGACGGCGGCACACGGAGTGTGCCTCCTACTCTGAGCAAGCGGCCAGGTTGTCTCTTCCATCTGCCCGGGAAACTCCACCAAAATCCAGCAAATCAAAACAACGACAACACCGGCTGGCCGGCGACGATGTGGTGCGGACGGCCGAAGGCGTCGACCACTTCGGTGTCACCGTCATACCCCAGAGCATGATACAGCGTAGCGACGAAGTCGCTGACGTGAACGGGATTGTCTTTCGGGTCGGCGGCGAGATTGTCGCTCTTGCCATAAACCTGACCCCCTTGGACGCCGCCTCCGGCCAGAACCGTGCTGTACACCCGCCCCCAGTGGTCGCGGCCGGGAGGGCTGCTGCCGTTGATCGTCGGCGTGCGGCCGAATTCGCCCGTCCAGGCGACGAGCGTCGAATCGAGCATCCCGCGGTCGGCCAGGTCATCGAGCAAACCGGCGAACGCCCGATTGAGCGGAGGCAACAATAGGTCTCGCGTATGTTCCAGGTGATGCGAGTGCGTATCCCACCCCCCGAAGATGACGGTAACGAGCGTCACTCCCGCCTCGACGAGACGGCGGGCCACCAGACAGCTACGCCCCAGCCGGTCGTCGCCGTATCTGGCCCGCAGTGCCGGCGACTCGTCGTCGATAGAAAAGGCGCCCCACGACGACGCGGTCCCGAGCACGTCGAGTGCCTGGGCCTGGTGCTTCGTCCAATCGCGAACGAGGCGCGTTCCATCTCCGAGCTGCGCGCGCCCCAGCGTCTGCTGCAACTCCAGCCGCCTTCCGAGCCGGTCCCGTCCAATCTCCTCCCTAAGCATGAACCCCGGAGGCAACGTGCCGGGCAGGCCGGTTTCGCCTTGCGCCGGCGTATTGTTGAAATCGGTGTTCAACTTGAAATAGCCGTAGTCCATGACGAGCGGATCACAGGCTCGGCCGAGAAATCCGGCGTGCTGGCCCGCCCATTCGCGGCCCGGGCCGTCTTGCGTGATCCACATCGGCAGTTGTACCGACACGGGCAATCCTCGCCGCGGCTCGCGCAACTGGTTGAGCACCGCGCCAATCCCCGGATAATCGCGACGATCGAGAAACGGCTCCCCCTCGCGCGGGAAATTCGCCCAGCCGGTGAGGTTGTAATGCACTCCCGCGCCGTGAAACAGGGCGTTCCCTCCGTGGTGCACCGATCGCAGAATGGCGAATCGATCGGCCTGCCGAGCGAGGTCCGGCAGCAACTCGCAGATTTCGACGCCGGGAATGTTCGTGGCGATCGGCTTGAAGAGGCTGCGGGCCGTACCGGGCGCCTCGGGTTTGAGATCGAACGTCTCCTGCTGCGGCGGACCACCGAGCATGTAGAGCAGAATACAGGCTTTGGCCGTCCCGCGCGTCGTCAGCGATTTGTCTGCCGGCGCACCAGCCGCCGCTGAGCGCGCGGAAAAGACCTGCGGCAGAGAAAGCCCGACGGCCGACAGCGCCCCCGCGTGCAAAAACGTCCGCCGGGCGAATGGCGTCGTCGCAATGAGGGGGGATGCCGTCATCGTCGCTCAACTCTTTGGAAACAGAATCGCGAGAGGAAACTTGATTCGCGGAAAGGCCAGCGGCCGAATTTCCTGGGGGGCCTTGAATACCTGGTGGCTCCGACATCTGCCGTTTACGGGATCTCGAAAGACTTCCACGTACCGGCCGGGGATATTGACGACCCAGTAGTACTTGACACCCGTGGCAGCGAACATTCGCGCCTTTCGTCCGCGGTCGTAGACGAGACTCGAATCCGCCACCTCGATAATTCCCAGGACAACGTCGGGCAGTGGCCGACCCGAGCCGTAGCGCCCGCGCTTGACCCAGGCAACATCAGGCTGAGGAGCACTCTCCAAAGCAGGTATTCCAACGGAGTTCTGAATCCTGACGCGAACGGTACGGCGAGGAGGTTTCGTCATGCTCCATTCTGCTAATGCATCGACGAGATCCTCATGCAGTGGTCCAATCGGGCTCATCGGCAAGATTTCTCCGTCGATCAATTCCAGACGCGGGCGAGACATTTCGCTTTCGAATGCGCCCTCGGCGATCATTCGATCGTATTCGTCAACCGTGATTCGCGTCGCAATGCTCATCATGCGCCTGCCATCTCTAAACTATTTCACATGCACGGGCTCTTCATCGCGCACCGTATCGGGCAGCGTGAACTTGAAGTTGCGCGCCTGGCGGAAGAACTCGAGCGGGTTGTCGTACACGATCTTCTTGATCTTCGATTCGGCATGTCCGCGGCGGCGCATCTCCATGATGAAGTCGGGCACGGCCAGCGGGTTCGACGGCCCCCAGTCACCTGCCGAATTCACCATGATCCGGTCGTCGCCGTACATTTCGATGATGTCGGCGGCGCGAGCCGGCGTGCACTTCGTCAGGGGGTACAGCGTCATCGCGCACCAGAAGCCGTCTTCTTTGGCCACCCGCACCGTGTGCTCTTCCACATGATCGATCAGCACCCGGTCGGGCTCGACCCGGTCGTCTTCGAGCAGCATATCGACGATCATCCGCGTGCCTTTGAACTTGTCTTTCAAATGCGGCGTGTGAATCAGGATCAACTCACGGGTCTTCATCGCCAGGTCGACCTGTTCGCGAAAAATCGTCGATTCGTTCAGCGTGTTCTTATTCAGGCCGATCTCGCCGATCCCCAGCACATTGGGCTTGTCGAGAAACTCGGGAATGACCGAAATCACCTCGCGCGACAGCGGAATATTCTCGGCTTCCTTGGCGTTGATGCACAGCCAGGTGAAATGCTGAATTCCGACGGCAGCGGCACGCGTCGGCTCGAACTCGGTGAGCTGACGAAAGTAATCGCGAAAGCTCTCGGCGCTGCCGCGGTCGAATCCGGCCCAGAACGCCGGCTCGCTGATCCCCACGCACCCCATCCGGGCCATTCGCTCGTAGTCGTCGGTGACGCGCGAAATCATGTGGACGTGCGGGTCGAAATAATACATTATTTTCTTTTCTCCTTACCGAGACGATACTTACGAATCAAAGGACATCTCATGATGCACGATTAAAGACACGTGCAACCAAAGAGTGCCGGATTTCTCCGCATGATGCACCTCCCATAATATCAAAACGGCGCACGGTAAGAAACGATTTGCTCGGCACTCTGAGAACTGCGGAGGCACGCACGGTCGAGGTCAAAGTGGCCATGTCAGCGTTTATCTGGAAGCCAGAAAAATCTAGAACGGCAAGAGCTGGTTTGAACGACCGCTGCCCAACGGTGCGACTCCCGTCTCGTCATGGTCCATCATCATCCAACGACTCATCCTCGGGTGCAGGATGTGAACGTTTGCGAGTCTGGAACTGCTCCACGTCCTTCTCGCCTGAAAGGAGAAATCGGAAAAAGGACTTGTTTTGAAAGCGACACGTCTGCCCTATTCCAAGCAGACGAAGATATCTTTCTGTTCCTTTGCTCCCGAAAGAGCCGGAAATTTTCCGTTGAATGGCGAGGTGACGGATCGCCCGCTCTGCCATGTTATTGTTCCAAGGAATGCTGTCGTCCGACAAGAAGGTGAACAACGAATCACGGTACCGCAGAAAAC
Source organism: Planctomycetaceae bacterium (assembly GCA_036501235.1). Classification (GTDB taxonomy): domain Bacteria; phylum Planctomycetota; class Planctomycetia; order Planctomycetales; family Planctomycetaceae; genus JACQFH01. The sequence goes on along the minus strand of DASYAR010000673.1, from coordinate 9,275 downwards.
GCTTCTGAAACTTGGCCGTGACCTCGCATTCAAGTCGAACCCCCTCGATCTTGGTCTTGTAAAATCGCTCGACACTCGCCTTGTGTTTTGCCAAATGCCGTTTCCTCAATCCAAACCGCTCAACGTCGCCGAGAATCGCCACAAGCAAATCACGCACCGACGCCACGAACGCTTCAAAACTGTGATTGTACGGATTCTGCCAAAGGTCGTCGTTCAAATCCCTGATAAGATGCACGAGGCATTTCTGCTGACGGCAGGGCATTGCATCGTAGCCGCCGTAGAAATCTGAAATCAGAATTCCGTCGTAATGAACTAATATCTTTTCAACCAAGGTGCTCTCGCGGGTCGGTGTCAACCTGAACACGACATGACGACCATCTGTTAACACCCAGACGTATTGGTCGGATCCGAGAATGTTTATCCGGGTCTCATCCACATGAATCACAGGGCTGGCAAGGATCCGCTGCAAAATCGCCCGTTCCGCTGCGGCATATTCCTCAGCAAACTGCTTCACAAATCCCACAACGCTTTCATGACTCACATGCTCTGCAAACAATTCACGAATCACCTTCGAGATTGTCCGAAATGAAAGCCGAAGAACTATCCGCTGGTAAACGGCGAACGCTTGGAGGCGATGCCCGAAAAGCCGCCCTTGTAAACCGTGAATGGACGCGGGCAAATACGTAGCATCACACAGCGGACAATAGCCTCTGTTCCCTACGTACTTCACGAACGTCTTTCTGCATCCATTTGTCGTGAAGACGATATCGATCAATTGGTGTTCCGCAGTCTGATCTGAACGCTGCAAATTTCGCCGGGGATGTCGCGGACATTTGCGACGTCTGGGCACTCGGATCACATTGCCTCCCGTCTTTGGCATCTTACGGGTTGCAATTGCTAATGACCGCTTCCGGGGCAGGTTGTTCGATTGAGCTGGACTTGTTCGCTGCCGTAGACGGATTCGCTTGTGTGCATATTCCTCATGGGCTGACGTCAGTATGTCGTCAAACGAACGATGAATCTCTGTGCCACGATCAGTGCTGACTCGCTTTGGCGCGTCGACAAACTCAATATCGCCCCGACTATTTGCCGCTTTGCCGATATTCCGCAATTCATCCACCAAAAGACGCACAGCACGACAATCATCCAGGTTATATCGAATCAATTTTCCTTTCAGATCATCAGCTACGGTGAGTTCCCAGCCGTATCGCCACACAATACTTTGCAGTCCACCGGCCTCAGGCGATCCCCACGTCGCTCCGACAAGCGGCCCAAGATCTTTCAGCCGATTTGACCTCGCAGGGAAATAGACTTTCCCGAAGACAGCCGAGTTCACGTTCACCAGGCGCCGCACCAGGGTGCTCGCGTTCACTCCATGTCGCTTGCCCGCCCGAATGAACGCTCTCGGTTCGTAACTTCCATAGTGAAAAACCGGAGCGTCGTCGTATTGTTCGACAATGTCGAGGCACTGCTGAAAGATCTGTTTTTCGTCCTCGGGCGAGTCTGCCCAAAACGAGTGCTCAATAAGCTCTGCGCGATCTTTCACCACGAGACCGATTAGATAGTCGAATTCCTGGTCAGGGATCCCTTCGATATCCAGATAAATCTCAACGGCGTGCTCTGGAACGGACGGCGGTTCGTGGACATAGGTTTTCGATGCTCGAATCGCCAATGCCTGCAACTCAATGTTGAAAACGGGAGTTGCAGGCGTTTGCCGCCGCCGCTTCCTCCGCGGTTTGAAAACAAAAGACAGTTGATGAATCGTGAAGATGCCCTTTTTGTGATACTTCTGCAACATTTTCGCAGTTGCACGGTCCAAGAGACTCAGGTTGTCGTTCTGTTCGGCCTCATTGCGACAGAATTCCCGAAACGGACACGTCGGGCAATTCTGATTCAGGATCAACGGAGGAGTTGTAGAAGGGGTCTTCGCGAATAGTGCTCGGATTGAGGCGATGATCGAGTGGATTGTAGAGTAAAGAGGTTCAAGCGCAATGCGTCGTGGCTTTTGATCGAAACCAAGGAGAATGCCACTCTCTGGGCGACGGCCACAAGTCTCCCCGACCAGATGTCCAGCAACGGCCAGCCGGAGTTTTTGTTCTGCGGTGACTGAATGAGTGCCGACCACCAAAACGGGTTCGACTGCTGCGTCGCCCGGGGGTGCCTTGCTAGTGGCCGGTAATAACGCATCGCAATTTGCCCGAAGATCTCCAGCAGGTGATTCTGTCGTCGGCAGCCCTGCGTCCGCAGGTACGGAGGCAGGTAGGAGATTGCATTCGAGGGTACTGAGATATCGCGACCGAACTGAACTCGCACGTTCTTCCAGAATTCGGTCGTAATCGTGCTTTACCGCCCCCGGATCGCCACGGTTCAAAAGAAATGCCTTTCGTGGACATTGGGTGAAGGCGGTCACCAGGTCTGATGTAGTGGGACCGCTCATCATTAACTGTCCAATGCCGACATCGTACCATCCGATTTCGTCTATCGTTTCGGGATGCCTCGGAAGAGCAGCTCGCCAAGAAATGCTTCTGCCGCCGGGTCGACTTGCACCGTTTGCCAATCCAGAAATGCGATTTCGGCACGCATTACGTCGGTTTGGGCCTGGGCTTGCGTGACAGCCGCGGCCGTGTCGTAGTCCGCCTGATGCCTGGCTTGCTGGAGTGCGACGAACTCAGACGCAATGTTCTGTATGCCTTGAGGGATGAGCTGTCCTGCGAGGACCAATTGTCCTCCGATCGGAGTCAGCCTCGCATAGTCCTGGCAAACATTTTTCATTATCTTGTGGTCGAAGGCTCTCGCCATTCGTGGGCGCACTGCGGCAATTGCCACAAGCCGGGTTGCGCCTTCATGAACAAGTAAATGAAAGAGGGCGTAGTAGGCAGTCGAGACACCCCGCCGAAGATCGGCCTGCACCGGCGCACCTGGATTGCGATTTACCAACTCTGTCGCCAGATCGAGAAGCTCTTGGTGAAGCGGCATGTTTCCGGCGGCTCAGGCGGTCTTGTGCTCGACGGCAGTCCGGATACGCACAAAAGGCCACCGCTGGCTTCCCGTCGCGGAAAGTGCTTCGCGGATTTTGGGGGTGATGCTTGAGGCGAGCCGGCCGAACTCCTTGCGCGGTGCGGTGGTCTCGTCTGCGAAAAGATTGACCCATACTGCCGGTCCCCCGTCCTCATCGCTCCCGAGTTCGTAATCCCAATTCACGACCCAGGGGGGAAATCCCACGCTATTCAGCGCATCTTCGACGGCTTGACCTTCCTGTGGAGTCGGCAAATAGGGCTGTAGAATCTGCAGTAACTTTGCAAAAGCCACTCGCGCATTGCCGAGTTGCTCGGGTGTGGCTGGTTCGTTGGCAGGCACCTTGCGGGCGATATCCAGGAACTCTCGCACTGCGTCCTGCAGGTCCCTTTGCCGATCGAGGCCAATTTCTCGGAAATCGTCGGCGTTGAACCCAGAGACTGATTTTGGGGTGAGCCACAGCGCCGCGCGGGCGGTCATTTGAGCCGCGGCTTGCGGATCGAGAGACGCGGGGGCTGCCTGCACACCGTGAACAAAGAGATTTCGCGCAATCCGAAAGTTATCGAGGAAGTCTTGTTTCACGTCGATCCGCTCCTGGTAACTCGCCCTTTGTCAATTATACCGTTACTTGGGACCTCGCGCCCATCGCACTCTTGCGGTTATCGCCGGCCAGGCTGCGCAAGTATGTTGCAGGCTGTCAAAGTCGGGAACATCCCCTTCATGGCTCCTCCGGAAAGAATGTCACTCACCGCCACCGGCGACTGCCAAGTTCAAAAGGCACTGCACGATTTTTGCACGATTATCTCACGGAAACTGTGAATTCCGCGGAAAAAATAGACACGTCGTTCAATGCTCCGCAACTCACTGATTTCCGCAAGGCCAAGCCCCGAAAGCCGTTTGCACCACACGCCATCCCAACTGTCCATCCGGGTCGAAATAATGCATTATTTTCTTTTCTCCTTACCGCGAAATGCGTAGTGACCAAAGGTCATCTCGTGATGCACGGTTAAAGACAGCTCCAACCAAAGAGTGTCGGATTTCTCCGCACGATATACCTCATAATACCAAAATGGCGCATGGCAAGAAACGATTCACCCCGCACTCGGCAAATTGCGGAGGCACGGAGCTTCGAGCGTCAAAGTGGTCATGTCAGCATCTCTCTGGAAACCAGAAAACTCTATGATGGCAATGCCATTTGTGGACATTGCGCGAAGGCGGCCAGGAGGTCTGATGTCGTGGGGCCGCTCAGGATTTCAATTCGAGCGTGCGATTCGCCGACTTCGGCGTGTCGCGCGTCGTTGTTTGCGCGCTGGTCCGGTTGGCAAAGCATTAAGCAACTGTCGTACCGACCTTGGGCAGCATTCAAACAGGTCCGATAAAATCGCGACGAGACGAATTGGGACCGCGAATGGAGTTGGCTGCTATGGCGATAGGAAATTGCCTTCGGCAACTACGGTCTTACGGCCGTCGCTCCATTAAGACCTGTTGCAGCGCGCCCAGTTCGACCGGTTTGACGAGATGACCATCGAACCCTGCTTCGCGCGAGCGAACGCGGTCTTCCTCCTGTCCCCAGCCAGTCAGGGCCACGATCGTAATGTTTCGGCCCCACGGCTCCTGTCGAATGCGGCGGCAGACGTCGTAACCGTTCAGCTTCGGCATTCCGATATCGAGCAACATGATGTCGGGACGGTACGTTCCCGCTGCGTCGATCGCGGCCAGACCGTCAAAAGCTGTGCGGACCTCATTCCCCATTAATTTCAACAGCATCGCCAGACTGGTCGACGCGTCCTGATTGTCGTCGACAACTAGGATTCGACGCCCCTTGACGACGTTTGAGGGGACCGTCCCGTCTTTGTTTTTCGGTTTTCCCGCCGCCGCGGAACCGAGCGCCGGTAAACGAACGATGAATTCGCTCCCCTTCCCCCGACCTTCACTGCTCGCTTCGACTGTGCCGCCGTGCATCTCGACGAGGCGCTTGACCAGGGCCAGCCCGACCCCCAAGCCGCCGTGCGATTGTTCGAGCGAGCGATCCACCTGCACGAACAGATCGAACACGTGCGTCAGCAGCGAAGGAGGAATGCCGATGCCCGTATCCCGAATGCGGACCAGCACTTCTTCGCCCTCGCGATCGATCGTGATCCAGATCGTCCCGCCGGCGTTCGTGTATTTGACCGCGTTGTTCAGAATGTTGGCCACGACCTGTGCCAGCCGGACCTGATCGCCCTGCACATACAGAGGCTCCGGCGGTTGCGCCACCTCGATTTTGTGGTGCTGCTTGCGGATCAGGGGCTCACACGTTTCCAAAGCGCTCTGCACGACGTCCGTCAGCGAGACCGATTCGTTGCGCAGCTCGATCGTCCCCTGGCTGATGCGGCTCACGTCGAGCAGGTCATCGACCAATCGCGACATCTGCCCGAGCTGCCGTTCCATCATGGCCCGCGTCTCTTCCAAGGTCTGGGGATCATTTTGGGCGACTTTCATGACCTGCAGGCCGTTCCGCAGCGGGGCCAGGGGGTTCCGCAACTCGTGAGAGAGCATCGCCAGGAATTCGTTCTTGCGCCGGTCTTCCGCCTTGCGCGCGGTGATGTCGCGAGAGATCTTCGAGGCGCCGATGACATGTCCCGCGGCGTTCCTGATGGGCGAGATCGTCAGCGAGACGTCGACGCGCCTGCCATCTTTGCGGATCCGTTCGGTCTCGAAGTGTTCGACCTGCTCTCCGCGCCGGATGCGGTCCAGGATCGCCGGCAGCTCGTCCGGATGGTCGGGAGGCACGAGGACCGCCAGTGGTTTGCCGACGATCTCGTCGGCCGTGTAGCCGTACAGCCGTTCCGCGCCTCTGTTCCAGCTCGTGATCGTCCCCGCGAGGTCCTTGCTGATGATTGCGTCATCCGACGACTCTACGATGGCGGCCAGACGCATGCGGACCTCAGCCGCCCGCCGCGCCTCGGTCACGTCTCGAAAGACGAGCACGACGCCGGCAACGGCCCCGCGTTCGCCCCGGATCGGCGCCCCCGAATCGTCAATGGGGATCTCGCGCCCGTCTTTCGTCAATAGGATCGTGTGGTTGGCCAGGCCCACGACGACGCCCTCTCGCAATACCTTGCCGGCCGGGTTCTCGCCCGGCTGCCGCGTGTGTTCATTAATGATGGGAAATACCTGGTCCAAAGGCTGGCCGACCGCGTCCTGCGGTGTCCAGCCGGTCAAGTCGGCGGCGACGGCGTTCATGAACGTGACGTTGCCGTTCATGTCCGTCACGATGACCGCGTCCCCGATACTGGAAAGCGTGACCCGGAGCTCCTCCCGCTGCCGCTCCATCGCATGGGCGGCACCTTCTACGGCTTTGCGCGCGGCTTCCTCCTGCAGCAAACGGCGGGCGTTCTCCTCGGCCGCCTGGCGCTCAGTCAGGTCGCGGGTGACCTTCGCGTAGCCGCGAAGCGTGCCATTCTCGTCGCGCAGCGCAGTAATGACCACGTTGGCCCAGAACCGAGAGCCGTCCTGGCGGATCCGCCAGCCCTCGTCCTCGATGCGGCCCTCCGCGGCTGCACGCCGCAATTCCTCGTCCGGCCATCCGCGGTCGACGGCCTCCTGGGGATAAAACCGCGAGAAATGCTGGCCGATGATCTCTTCTGCAGAATAGCCCTTCAATTGCTCGGCGCCCATATTCCAGGTGACGACGCAGCCCAGCGGGTCGAGCATGAAAATCGCGTAGTCTTCGACCCCCTCGACCATGAGCCGGAAACGCTCTTCGCTCAGCCTGAGCTTTTCCTGGGCCTGCCTGCGGTCGGTGATGTCGCGGGTGATTTTCAGGAAACCGCGGACCTCGCCCCCACTGGTCCGCACCGTGGTGATGACGACGTTGGCCCAGAACTTCGAGCCGTCCTTCCGCATGCGCCAGCCCTCGTCCTCGAATCGGCCTGCCGCCGCCGCGACTTCGAGCTCGTGCGCGGGCCAGCCCAGGGACACCGCTTCCGGCGGATACAGGCGGGAAAAATGCCGGCCGACAATTTCCTCGGCCCGATAGCCCTTGATGCGCTCGGCCCCCTCGTTCCACGATGTGATATAGCCGTGTTTGTCGAGCAGAAAGATGGCATAATCTCGGACGCCCGCGACCAGTCGTGAGAAGGCCTCTTGGCCAGCGTTCAGATCCTCCCCGGCCTGATTCTGTTCGGTTTTGAGATTTGGTGCGGATCCGTGATGCGCGTCCGGTTCACTCGGCATGGATTCTCCGGGCATGGCAAGGGTAACCGGAGTAGCAGGTCGAGCGCCTACCCAGGATACCATCGTGAACAATCCCGGGTCAGCCGGGATTCCGCGCCGCGGCTCCACTGGGGGGGGCCAGCATCGAGCGTTCTGCTCGGGCGGGATCACAAGGCTCATCCTTGCACTGTTCAGGATAGGGCCATTATCTCCTTTCGTCAATCGTCATGGAATTGATCGCCGTCGGTGCCTCGATTGCTGGGTAGCGGAAACGCCAGGCTGGCACAGAGGCACTCAGTGCCATGCATCCTATCGCCGACGCAGGCGGCAAAACCCATTTGCGAAAATCGCGTAAAAGGCGCTGCATTTTGCAGCTTGAAAGCGGCCGTTCGTGCTTGGGCCACGAATAATCGGGGGCTGGCACGGTCGTTGCCGAAGATCAACAAATCTCAATCCTCCTCCGGAGCTTGCCATGTTCCAACACGTCAAAGATTTGCAGTTCGACGTCCGTGTCTCTCGGCCCGATCCGCGCTTCGCCAATTTACTGCTTGAGCAGTTCGGCGGAGGAAATGGCGAGCTCAAGGCGGCCATGCAGTATTTCGTGCAGGCTTTCGGGTGCCGTAGGACTTATCCCGACAAATACGACCTGTTGATGGACATCGCCACCGAAGAGTTCAGCCATCTCGAAATCGTGGGGGCGACCATTACGATGCTGTTGGACGGTGTGGCGCCCGAGCTCAAGGCGGCCGCGGAAGGCAATCTGGTCGCGCAGCTGGGATCACGCGAGGCAAAAAAGAATGACGTGATCGCGATGGCGATGGACAATCCTGCTTTTCTGATCGAGTCCGCGGGTGGTCCGCTGGTGACCGACTGCCGTGGCACTCCCTGGACGGGGGCGTTCGTGAACGCCAACGGCGACCTGACGGTCGATCTCCGGTCCAACATCGGGGCCGAGTCCCGGGCCAAGATCGTTTACGAGAATCTTCTCAAATTTACGGACGACGCCGGTGTTCAGGAAACGCTGCGATTTCTGATGACCCGCGAAATCGCCCACTTTCAGCAGTTCGCCGCCGCCCTGGATACCATTCAACCCAACTTCCCCCCTGCCATTCTGCAAGGGGACCTGCGATTCACGCATTCTTACTTCAATATGTCGCACGGAGACGACTCTCGCGGGCCGTGGAACGAAGGCCAGGGGCCTTGGCCGGACGGCGAAGAGTGGGAATACATTGAAGAACCTGTCGCGGAAGTTGAAGAGACGAATGGACAGGCAGAGAAATCTCCAGCCGGGAATGATCGGAGCGAGACGGCAACGCGGAAGATGGAACGGGACCTGGCGGCGCAGCGAGCCGCCGAAGTGAAGTCCGATGGAAAAGGACCGATGCAGTGGGCTGCGTCGGAAAAAGACGCTCCTAAAGGCCGTGACGCCGCGTCGCGAAAAAAACGACACTCGGCACGCGCTTAACGCGATTTCAGCCGTTCACCCGGTGTTCTCCTGGAAAGCATCGAAGTTCATCACGCACTGGAAGCGGTTGACGGAAAAATGTCGCAACAGCCTGGAGTTGATGGAGACTCGGCTGAAAATCCTGGGACGGAAGCGGGCGACGGTTTTATTCCAGCTTCCGCCACAGTTTCGCGTCAATCGAGAACGCCTCGCCGGATTCCTGAAGCTCCTGAACAAGAAGCGAAGATATTCCTTCGAATTTCGCGATCCGGGTTGGTAGGTACCCGCGATTCTGGAGATGCTGGCGAGCCACGACTCAAGGAATTCAGCGAGAGGATATGGCATGCCGTCAACAGGCCATAAACCGGAGCTCACTCGAACGGAAGAACAGATTGTTTCGCATTTGATCAACAGCCTGGCGTTCGGCGAATTCGACGATCTGGTAGACGACCTGACAGAGGAACTGGATCGTACCCTCTGAGGTGGACCCCTTTGTCTAGACCAAAAAACGTCTTTTCTTAAAGAGACCGGCTTTCAGCCGGTCTCCCCCAGCGGGTGAGGGCCGCGGCGCAGCGCAGTCGAGCGCAGCGAGACGGAGCGGAGCCGCGGCCCTCACCCG
>DASYAR010000672.1:0-3017 GCA_036501235.1 Planctomycetaceae bacterium | reverse complement strand
CCGAGTATCCATTTACCGTCAAGCGATTTGATACTGATGGGAGAAGCATCTTTGCAACACTCGCCGGTAAGGAAACAAAAAAAGAATTTATTGAAGAACTACATCATGGGCAGTTAGTTTTCAAAAAACTAATCCGTCCGTTTTTCAGAAAACTTGATTATAGCGCAACGTCTGACATCGAGAGATTCTGGCCCATGAAAAAATCGGGTCGCATCGTTCTCGATCCCATGCGGCGCTTCGGTCAACCGATTGATAGCCAGACCGGGATTTCGACGCGCACCGTCTTTGAGGCCGTAAACGCTGGCGATGGTCAGGATGAAAGAATTGTCGCTAGGTGGTTTGACATCCCTCTGGAGGCCGTTAGGGCAGCGGTACGATTTGAGCGTTCTCTCGCCACTTGAAATACGTTTTCGATAACGATATTTCCTACCGCCTGGCAAATATGCTCGCCGCCCTCGGCGTAGACGCCGAGCCTCTCCGCGCCGAATTTCCACCAGACACAAAAGATCCCGTATTTCTGGAGAAATTCAACGGGAGGGAAATGATTTGGGTCAGCAAGAATACGAGGCAAACATCAAATCCGGTCGAGGGGAGACTCTTAAAACAAGCCGGGATAACCGCTCTTTATTTCGGTCCATTTTGGAACAAAATGACATTTTGGCAACAGGCGGAATAGCTTGTGAAGCATTGGCCGACCATAGACGGATTTGCTAATGGAGCGGAAAAGGGGACATTTGCAGAGATCAGACGCAACGGGCGCTCGGATACATTTCACCTTTGATGATATGAACCGAACTTGATCGTGCTCCGCAGCTAATTTTCATGTGATATAATGACCCGCGATTCTGCACATTCCGTACATCCTGGTCGTCCCTGATGTCGCCACGATTACGATCTCTTGTCATCGCTTTTTGCGGAGCGGCAGCGCTGGCGATCGTGGGATTTGCATGGCAGTTCCTGCGCGAACCGCCGGCCCATGGCACGTCGGGAGAGCGATCAGGCGCTGCTGCGACGCACACATCGCCAACCCCCGAGGGCCGCGAACTGTCAGCCCGAGTTCTGGCGTTTTGCGGAGATTGTCACGCACCGCCCCATCCCGAGTCCTTTCCGCGCGAAGCCTGGGAGGCGGAAGTCGAACGCGGATATGCTTTTTACGTCGATTCCGACCGGCAGGATCTCGTGATGCCGGTCAAGGCCGAAGTCGTAAGCTATTACCATGCGCTGGCGCCCGAACGATTGCTGTTGCCATTGCCGCCACCCGATCCGACGTCAGACGCCCCGCGCTTCAGCCGCGCAGCGGCCTTAGCGGACGTGACGGCCCCGGCCGTCTCTCATCTGAATTGGTCCGGGACTGATCGCGACCTGATGGCCTGCGACATGCGGTCTGGCGCCGTGGAACGATACCGCATGTTCCAGGGACAATTCGCAGCCGACCGTCTGGCAACGCTGCGGAATCCGGCCCACGTGGCGCGATGCGATTTAGACGGCGACCGACGAATGGACCTGGTTGTTGCCGATCTGGGCAGTTTTGACGTAAGAGATCATGAGCTCGGACGCGTCGTCTGGCTCCGTTCTGCCGAGGACGGAAGCATCGAGGAGCAGGTCCTGCTGGAGGGGGTCGGCAGAGTGGCCGACGTCGAGCCGCTCGATTTCGATGGCGACGGCGATACCGATCTCATCGTGGCCGAATTCGGTTGGATCAAATCAGGCTCCCTGCATCTGCTCGAGAATCGTGGCGCAGGCCGTGGGACCGACAGATTCGCGAAACAGACCCTCGACCGACGGCATGGGACCAGCCACGTCCCGATCGTCGACCTGAATCAGGACGGCCGGCCCGATTTTGTGGCCCTGATCAGCCAGGAGCATGAGGTCGTCGAGGCCTTCCTGAATGCCGGCGACGGGACGTTTCACCGCGAACGACTGTACGCGGCCCGCGATCCGGCGTTCGGTTCGAGTGGCCTGTGGCCGGTCGACCTGGATCAGGACGGCGATCTGGACATGCTGCTGACGAACGGCGATACGTTCGACAGTTTCTATTTGAAGCCCTATCAAGGCATCCGGTGGCTCGAGAACATCGGGAATTGGCAATTTGTCGAGCATCAACTGCTGTTGATGCCCGGAGTCTTTCAGTCCGTCACGGGCGATTTCGACGGCGATGGCGATCTGGACATTGCCGCCGCGGCGTTTGTTCCGCAAAACTTGCTGACGAATGTGTCGGATCGGCGTCTCGATTCGATCGTGTGGCTGGAACAAACCGTTCCCGGCACGTTCGTGCGGCACTTGATCGAAGATTCCTTCTGCCATCACGTGACGCTGGTCGCGGGCGATTTCGACGACGATGGAGACCTCGATCTCGTGACCGGCAACTTCGACGCCACGCAAAAAAGCCAGATGCCCGCCTGCACCTGGTGGCGTAACAACTCTCCTCACTCGGATCGCGAGTGACGATCCCATGCCGTTCCTGCACCGATTTTCGAAGGGGGGCCTGTTGGCGGATTGCCGGATGTGGGGAGCGCTCCCGCTGCTCGCGATCTGTTGCAGTTGCACCCGGCCCTCGTTCTCGCCGGACGCGACGCCGGCCACGCCTTCCGCGTTGCACGACATCGCGCCCGCCCCGGACGGCCAGCCCATGAATCACGACGGCCAGCCGCCTCTCGTTTTCCAGGATTTCATTCTCGCCGACGTCCAGTTCAACAACGGGAGCTCGGCCGGGCATGACACGATCCTGGAGACGCTGGGAGGAGGGGTCGCGATGCTCGATTACGACCACGACGGCTGGCTGGACCTCGTCTTTCCCGGCGGCGGCCGATACCTGCCGGGGACGGACGGCGCGACGGCTGGCGAGCCCGCCGTCCTCTTGCGGGGCGGCCCCGATCGGCATTGGGATTCCGTCGCGCACGCGGCGGGACTGGTTGCGCCGGCCACTTACACTCACGGATGTTCTGCCGCGGACTTCGATAACGACGGGTTCACCGATCTCGTCGTCACCGGATATCTCGGCGTCCAGGTCTTTCAGA
>DASYAR010000671.1:0-21103 GCA_036501235.1 Planctomycetaceae bacterium | reverse complement strand
AATCGGGCAATGGACAGTTCATGAAGTTCGATGGACTCCCGACGCCCATTGGGCCCTCCCCGAGTAGCCAGCCGATGCAAGTTACGGGAATCCTCGAAACGGCACTTCACGTCGAAGACATTGATCGCGCCGTTGATTTCTATCAGCAGTCTTCGATGGGCAATTGTCGACGTGGCCCGGCTGATAATGAGATTTGATTCGGCTACAATCAGATCGGCGGCAGGATTCAGCCTATCCAGCAACCGGTTTGGTTCCGATGAGACGCGATCTGCTCGACCAATTTTCGATGCTCTGGGATTCGGACGGATCGGTGCCGGACGTCGTCGCATTTCTAAATCAGTGTCCCGATTGCGATGATTTCCAGAAGGTCGCGATTCTGCTGCTGGACCAGCGTCGCCGCTGGGAGACCAGTCAGCCATTACGCGTTGAAGACTACCTTGCGAGATTTCCTGATCTGGGCCGCGATCCCGGCGCCAAGCTGCAACTGGCCCTGGGTGAATTCCTGACGTTGCGAAACTGCGGCACACCAACGTCTGTCGATGATTTCGTGTTCCGATTCGCCGACATCGGCGTTCAGTTGCGAGACAGATTGTCGCACCTGGAGTCGGACGAAACGGACAAGGTCCACCCCGGCGATATGCCGGCCACACAATCTTGCGACGTCGAATTCAGCGTCAAAATCCAGCAATATGGCCGCTACCGTGTCGTCAGAGAACTCGGCGAGGGAGGCTACGGACGCGTCTATCTGGGATTCGACGAGGAACTCCACCGACTGGTTGCGATCAAAGTGCCCCGGCCCGAGCGATTCACGGAATCCAACGACGTGGAATCCTACCTGTCGGAGGCCCGCACGTTGGCGACGCTGGATCATCCGAATATCGTCCCGATTTATGACGCAGGCCGCACTGAGGAGGGCGCCGTCTACGTCGTTTCCAAATTTATCGAAGGGCGGACGCTTCGCGAGCAGATCGTCCAAGATCGACCGACCCCCCTGGCCGCGGCAAAGCTCGTGGCCGTCATTGCCGGCGCTCTGCAGCATGCGCATGCCAGGCGTTTGATTCATCGAGACGTTAAGCCGGCCAACATTCTGCTCGACGACCGCACCGGTACCCCGTATCTGGCGGACTTCGGACTGGCGATTCGGGAGGAGGATTACCAGCGTGCCGGCCGGATTGTCGGAACGCCGGCTTATATGAGTCCCGAGCAGGCCCGTGGAGAAGGACATCGACTCGACGGGCGCAGCGACATTTTTTCTCTGGGCGTCATCCTTTACGAATTGCTGACCGGAAAAAGGCCGTTTCGAGGCAGCACGCAGAACGAGCTGTTCCATCAAGTCATTGCGATCGATCCGCAGCACCCCTGCGAGCTCGACGGCACCGTCGCCGGCGAACTTGAACGGATTTGCCTGAAAGCGCTGTCGAAACGGGCGGCAGACCGGTATTCGACGGCCGACGAATTGGCCGCAGATCTCCAGCACTGGCAACGGGAACCCCCGTCGAGACACGCAGAACTGAGGATTACTCCTCGCGGCTTGCGGGCGTTCGACGCGGACGACGCCGATTTTTTCCTGGATCTGCTGCCCGGCCCCAGGGACCGGGACGGACTTCCAGAAACCATCCGGTTCTGGAAAAAGCGGATCGAAGAGACCGATACCGACAAAACATTCAGTACAGGGTTGATTTACGGACCATCCGGCTGTGGGAAATCTTCGCTGGTCAAAGCCGGATTGCTCCCGCACCTGCCTGCTGATCTGGTCACCGTCTATCTGGAGGCGACGTCGGAGGAAACCGAGACGCGCTTGCTGCGGATGCTCCGAAAACAGCTTCCCGAGTTGCCCGACGAGTGGTCCCTGGTGCAGACCTTCACGGCCCTGCGGCGCGGAACAGGCCGGAAAGTCATCGTCATCCTGGACCAGTTCGAACAATGGCTGCACGCGCATGGCGCGGAATCGGATACGGAACTGGTGCAGGCGCTGCGGCAGTGCGACGGCTGCCGGCTGCAGGCGATCATCATGGTGCGCGACGACTTTGCAATGGCAGCCGCCCGCATCATGCGAGAATTGGAAAACCCGATTCTGGAAGGCCGCAACTTCGCCACCGTCGACCTATTCGACCAGGACCACGCCCGATCGGTCCTGATGAAACTCGGCCAGGCCTTCGGCAAGTTGCCTCACTTGGCGAACCAGCTGACGGACGACCAGACGGCGTTCCTGGCCAGCGCCGTTTCCGGTCTGGCACAGGAAGGAAAGGTCGTTCCCGTGCGACTCGCCCTGCTTGCCGAAATGATCAAGAGGAAGCCGTGGAGTCTCGCCACGTTGACGGAAGTGGGAGGCACTCAGGGCATCGGCGTGAGTTTTCTGGAAGAGACCTTCAGTAAACCAGGCGCCAATCCGGAACACCGTATTCATCAAGACGCCGCGAAAAGCGTCCTGCAGGCGCTGCTGCCGGAGGTGGATACGGACATCAAGGGACACATGCAATCTCACGCCAGGCTGCTGGAAGCTTCCGGCTACCACGCTCGTCCGGGCGAGTTCAACATTCTGATGCGCATCCTGGATGGAGAGCTGCGGCTCATTACACCCACCGATCCGGCGGGATTCCAATCCGAGTCCCATAGTGATCCGGACACGAAATATTACCAGTTGACGCACGACTATCTCGTCCCTGCGCTACGGGAATGGTTGACTCGCAAGAAAAAAGAAACACGCCGCGGCCGTGCCGAGTTGCGGCTGGCCGATCGAGCGGCGATCTGGTCTGCCAGGTCGGAGAACCGACACGTGCCCTCGGTGTGGGAGTTCTGCAGCATCGTCGTGCTCACGTCGCGAAAGGAATGGACGGATCCCCAGCGGCGCATGATGCACGCGGCCCGGCGTCTGTATGGTTTATGGTGTCTCACAGGCTGTCTGCTGTTGGTCGCCTGTCTGACGGCCGGGGCCGCCGTTCGCCGGCGTGTCGTCGAGAACGAGATTCAGGCCAATGCCCGAGGACTTGTCAAACAATTACTGGTCGCCGATATCGCGGAAGTCCCGGAACTTGTCGCGATCCTGGATAAAGACTCGTCAACGGCCGCTCCCCACCTCGCCGAGGCGGCGGACGACCCCGGCCGGTCTCCGCCGGAGCGCCTGCGGGCCACGTTAGGCCTGGCAGATCGGCCGGGAGCTCGTACATTGCAGCTCATTGACTATGCGGCCAGTTCCGACATCCGAACTCTGGCTGTGATCCGAGAACGGCTGGCGCCGATTGCCGGCGAATTGAAATCAGACTTGTGGAAGTCCATCCGTAACGAATCCGCGACCCTGTCGGAGCGGCTCCGCGTGGGCACGATACTGGCAGTCGCAGATCCAGCCGGACGTGAATGGGCGGAAATCGCGCCATCGCTTGTCTTAGGAATGCTCGATGAAACCACGCTCGATCTGGATGCCTGGATCGATCTTTTGCGCCCGGCTGCGGCTCACATCGCGCCCAACCTGCGGGACCGCTTCTACGATCCTGCTTCGACGCCGACGCAACGAGTCGCCACGGCGCGAGCCCTCGCTCGCTATGCCGATGCGCCTCTCTTGAGTGAGCTGTTGCTGGCGGCCGATGCCTCGCAATTTGCCCCATTGATTGCCGGTGCAGCACGCTGCAGGAGCGATGTGATCGCTGAAATTCATAAAGAAATAGCGAGAGACGTCAAGCCCTCCGCCGACGACCGGCTGCGCGGGGCGCGAGGATTGCGGAATGCGACCGCGGCCCTCCTGCGGCTGGAGAGTCCTGCCGAGGCGGAACGGCTCCTGGCGCAATCCGCTGATCCCACAGGCCGCACCATGGCGATTCTGGAAATGCGCGACTTCGGAGTCCCTCCCGGCGTCTTGCTGAAGGCGCTGCCGACGTGGCGCGATCCGACCGCCAGACAGGCGCTATTACTGTCGCTCGAACCGTACCACAGCCGCGAACTGACGCTGCAAGCCGGGCACGAGCTGGAGAAGCAACTCATCGACCTCCTTCGCGACAGCCCGTCTCAGGCGGAGCGCAGTGCCGTGGAGTGGCTGTTGCGACGCTGGGGGCTCCACACGGTCGTAGCCGACGTGAACCGTCAACTTGCCGACAAGACTTTTCGCACTGTCGATCGGCCCCGGAACCGCAATTGGTGGATCACAGCGGAGGGACACACGCTGCTGTTCGTTCCCGGTCCGGTCACGGTCAGAATGGGATCGCCCGTCGGGGAGCTCGGACGGGAAAACCAGGAATCATTGAAAGAGCAGACCCTCCCCTATAGCTTCGCGGTCGGAATTTACGAGGTCACGATGGACCAGTATCGGCGATTTCAGCCGGACGCGGGATTCTCTTGGGGAAACGCCGATCCTCGTTGCCCAGCCCACAAGATTTCGTTCGACGGCGCAGTTCGTTATTGCCGCTGGTTGAGTGCTCAGGAAGGAGTCCAGGAAGACCAACAGTGCTATCCGGCTGTTTCGGCATCAGCAGAGAATTCCGTGCTGACGGAGCAATTCCTGTTGCGAACGGGCTATCGGCTGCTGACGGAGGCCGAATGGGAATATGCCTGCCGCGCCTTGTCGACGACGCCTTGGTATTCCGGCAATGAGGAGGGGCGTTTGCGTGAATTTGCCTGGTTTGCATTGAATTCCGGCGAGCACGTGCATCCGGTCGGGAGCCTTCGGCCGAATTGCCTGGGCCTGTTCGACACATCTGGAAACGCGGCCGAATGGTCCCACTCCTTGATTGCCGATGGGAAGTACGCCATGCGCGGCGGAGCGTATAACCTACCGGCCAAGGGGGTTCGTTCAGCCCAACGGCACGCTCAATCCAAAACGGGATATAGCTTCACGGGCTTTCGGATTGTGAGGACGATCGCGCCCCACCCCTAGTGGACGTACGATGCGTCTGACCGCAGGTCGAATGGTTGCATTCCGGTTTCAATTTGAGCAAACTGACGACTATCCAATTCGGCGGGCGATCGACTTGATCGACACACGACGACTCTACGGGCCGCTGGCCTCTTTCCGTCCTCCTTCTCGAAAGAAACGGGTAATCGAATGGGCCTGATGTCGATTCTGCTTCATTTGAGTGTAATTGTGGCCGCTGGTTCTGCGCTGGTTCTGGCGCTGGACGTATGGAATATTCGACGAGAGCTGCTGCCCGATATTCGAAAAATCCTGCTGACGGTGCAGCGGTCGTATCCGATTGCCGGCGAATCGGTCTACTCGTCGATCCACAATCATCGTTCGCAAGTCCTCGCGGCAGGTTACTTCGCCATTTGGGAGTGGCGCAACGGCGAGTGGACTCTCAATACCGGTTTCATGCCCCCCGAAATGCATCCCGGTTCACCACCGGCGTATCCAGGAGCCTTCAATGGCGACAAGGCGAAAACCTGGGTGTCGGGATTGTGACCGCCATGCAGGCGCCTCAGCGTCCTGAGTCGTGCGTGTTTCGCCGGTCTGATATGTCGACGGGAGAATCGCAATCGATCTGCGGCCTGGTCCGGGACATCGCCGGTTCCTCCGCACAGACGGCCGCTCGCGTCGATTGCGACGTCTGCGAAGCCTGTGCCCGCTATCGGTTGCCGGACGGGCCACAGTTGAATCCTGTCGTGGCCGCCCTTCTCTATTCCTCAACGCAACAGTCCGGGGAGGCTGTTCCAAGCGAAGTCGGGCCGCAAGTCGCTAATCACCAGACGCGGCAGTTCGCCATGCGCTGGCTCCCTTTAAGTAGTGCCGGGCAAGGCCCAGGGCGTACTGAGCCAGACTCGGAAAACTCGTCGGAATTTTGCTCGGATAATCTGGCAGTGGCGCGAAGGTGCACCGGAACGGCGTCTTTGTCGTCGATTCCCGCCGACAAACCGCGGATTGGCCTCGTGGGACGGAATTCTCCGTTCGGCCTGGGGCACCAGAACCGGGACATCGCTGCGCACCTCGAAATCGACCGCTGGCTCGTGCCGCGCGGTGGCCATCGTGATTCGCCTCTGGCCGGGCTGCATTGCCGAGTTGATTTCGTCTCACGTGATCTGAATCGATTGGAACTGGAAGCCTGGCTGCGTGGGCTGGACGTCGTTCTGTTCGTCGAAGCGCCTTGTTTCCCGGCACTGCCGGAGGTCGCACGGAGGATGGGAATACGCGTGGTCTGCATTCCGAACTGGGAATGGCTTCATGCCGGTCTGGAATGGCTCGACCATGTCGATCTGATGCTCTGTCCGACGCGGCACACGGCCCAGTTGCTGTCGGAGTGGAAAGCAAGATTTCGATTCTCGTGGGACGTTGATTTCGTTCCCTGGCCGGTCGATACGGAACGATTTCAATTTCGGCGACGGTTTGTCTGCCGGCGATTTGTATTTGTGAACGGGTCGGGAGGCTCTCGGGCGACTTCGGTTGAAGGATCGCGCGTCATGTTCCGCAGGAAAGGTCTCGCGGTGCTGCTGGCCGCCGCCAAACTGGCGCCGGAGATATCTGTCGTCGCTTATGCGCTGGCAGAGGACATTGGCGGCTTGCCGTCGAACGTGGAACTGCGTCCGCTCCCCGCAGACAATTCGCTCTTGTATTGCGACGGCGACGTGTGTGTTCAGCCGAGTCATTGGGAGGGGCTCGGCCTCCCCTTGCTGGAATGCCAGGCTGCCGGGATGCCGCTGCTGACCACCGATGCACCGCCGATGAATGAATATCGGTCGCTGGGCCTGATTCCGTCTGTCGCTCGCGCGGCGTACCTGACGGCGGACTTGTGTATTCCCGCGGCGGAGATAGTGCCGGAGGAATTGGCTGCCGTCCTGCGATCGTGGCATGGCCGAGGGATCTTCCTCGCCAGCGGGAGGGCCCGTCGATTCATCGAGCGCGAACACAGTTGGCGCGTCGCTCGTCCACGGTTGTTGCAGACGATCAGCCGGTTGATCTCCGCGGAGGACTCACCGAACGTCGGCACCCGAACACAGTCGTGTTGAATGTCCCGTGAGCGGGTGGGATTTCAGTCCCTCTGGCCATTGCCGCGTTCAGAATTCTCATGCATCGTCAGACGGCAAAATTGGTCCTTCCAACGGTCGATACGTGCCCGTGGCGCTCTGTTCGCGCGAATGGGAATACAGCCGATTGTGAACTCGTCGCCTCGCTGATGGGAATGAAATCAAGCGACGACGCCACCGTATCCGTGGAAGTCTGTGAGGCTTGTTGTCGTTCGTTTCCTCCGTCTTTGCAGAACTTGAATCCAGTCGTCGGCAGTTTGCTGCATACGGCGGCCGCACGGATCCGTTCGGCGGGCGGCATCGCCGGTTGCCCGGTGGAGGAAGCCGAACGCATCGAACGTCTCGCCGAGAATTCGCTGGACGTCGTCTTTCCGGAGCAATACCGCCTGACGCCCGCCCGCACCGTCGCTGCCTGCTGCTGGCTCGGCGACCGAGTCGAGCCGAACGGGTCGGCGCCGCTCGACGCTGCGACGGGCATGAGCGCTTCCGAGCCGATCTTCAACTGTTGTCATCCTGCTCACGGCCGGGTTTCGGCGGAGGATTGCCGACGGTGTCGTGACTGGACGAAACAGCCCAACGTCTCGCGATTTCTGTCGCTGTCGGAAATGGTTCCACCGCCGGCCCGGCGCTCGGGTCGTCCTGTCCAGCGCTGGGCGGTCGGAGTCACCACAGCTCCGCGTCGGCGACCGACGCTGGAAACGTGTCTGGACGGAATCGTTCGCGCCGGCTGGAACGAAATCCGATTGTTTCTCGACGGCGCTGTTCGAGTGCCGGCTCGTTACAATCACCTCTCTCTGACCTGGCGTGAGCAGCGGATCGGGCCGTTGCCGGCCTGGTATCTGGCCCTCTCCGAGCTCGTGCATCAGGAACCCCAGGCCGATGCCTATCTGATCCTCCAGGACGACGTCGTCCTGTACGACCGCGAATCGTTGAGAGCCTATCTGGAGGGAGTTCTCTGGCCCGGAGACCGACCGGGGCTCTTGTCACTGTTCTATACGGGGCAGGAGACCATTCCCGGATGGCGTTGCACTCCGGGCGAATGGCACTGGGGCGCCCAGGCTTTCTTATTTGCTCCCGGAATCGCCCGCGCCCTGCTGAGCGATGCAGACGTCGTGCGCACCAGTCTGACGGCTTCCGTGAGTTGCCATATTCCGATTCCCGAGGTCGTGTGCGATTGGATCCAACGGACAGGGATCGACGTCTGGCACCCATGCCCGAGTCTAGCGCAGCACATCGGCAATACGAGCACCATCTGGCCGACTGCGGCCATCACCGGCGGACGGCGCGCACCATGGTTCAGCGGCAGCGTCGAAACGGCGTTTGCCGTCGAAGAATCTTTTTCGGGTTTCCCCGAAGACGCCTTTCCGTGCGACAGCGCCGTGCGAGATGACTATCGTGCACGAGTTCAGCGGGGGCGAAAACGCATGGCTGAACTGTCTGTGGTTATTTGCGGGTTGTGCCGCGACGTGCGACATTACCTCCCCAAGACGGCCTCGCGAGTCGAGCGCCTCGGTCAAATGTTCAGTAACTATCGCGCCGTGCTGTTCGAAAATGACTCGGTGGACGCGACTCGCGAATTCTTGTTCGATTGGCAGGCCGTCAACCCGCAGGTCGAAGTGATCAGTGAATCGCACGGCACGCGAAGATTTCCGCAGACTCGTTGCCTCGAGCGAGCCGCCTGGCTGGCCTATTGCCGCAATCGCTGTCGCGAACGAGCTGTCAGCCAGTACGCTCATTTCGATTTCGTCATCGTGCTCGACACGGATCTTCCCGGTGGCTGGAGTTACGACGGGCTGGCCCATACCTTGGCCGGAGACGATTGGGACTTTGTCGGATCGTACGGATTACGGCAGCGCGTCGGACCGACGGCGGATGAATCTCCCTATTGCCACTTCGACACCTGGGCCTTTCGACCAGCCGCGGGAACGCCGGCCAGAACGCTGGTCGATCACAATTCATTGCAACTCCAGCGCGGGGGACCATTGCTTCCCGTGGAATCATGCTTTGGGGGCCTGGGCGTCTATCACATGGATTCTTTCCAGAGCGTCGAATATGGAGACGATGATTGCGAACATGTGGTGTTCCATAACCGTCTCCGCGCCGCTGGATTCCATCGCCTGTACCTGAATCCCAGCCAGATCGTGATGTACTCTCCTTTGTAAACAGGAGCCACGATTTCATGTCGATCATCCTCTTGCAGTCGTGCGACGAGGCCTATGCCCCGATGCTCGATGCGACGGCCGCAACGAACGCAGCCTATGCCCGGGCGCATGGGTACGCCTATCGAAAAATCGTCGGCAACCTGTCGCCCGTCCCTCAGACCGGCAATTTCAATCGTTACTATCTCCTGCGGGAAGAAACCGCAATGGGACAGCATGATTGGGCCCTGTGGCTCGACGCCGACGCGATCGTGATCGACCATTCATTACCACTGGAATCGATCATCCAGCGAACTCCGCACAAATTGATTATTGCCTGCCGCGGGACTTTGCTTGGCGAACATGACATCAATAACGGCGTATTCTTACTGAACCTGCGGCATCGGCTGGCATCGGAGCTGCTGGCCGATGTCATCCGTTATTGCGAAGCCCTCGACCCGCGGAATACGTCGTTTCACAGCGACCAGCGCGTCGTCCAACATTGGCTCCTGGCTCAAAGCGATGATCGCGGGCGAATCGAGGTCGCACAATGCTATACCGGACGAGAAGCGAACCTGTTTAATTACAACGGTCCCTTCGTCCGCCACGTGCTTCGAAGGCAGGGCAGCTTCGGCCAGCGGCTCGATGTACTGCAGCGGCTCGCGGGAGAAGTCACGAGCCATGGCGGGCGCACCTTGTCGCCGATCGGCAGTTCGTGCGGCTCGCCCCGGACCGATGGCCGGCATTCGCGAGACGTTCCCTTGTCGTTTCAGCAGGTGTCCGGAATTCTCGTTGCCAGTTCCGCAACCGGTCATTACCCGCCAGGATCCGTGAGTTGGTTGCTCGAAAGCAGTCGTCGCTACGGCATCGATCTGACGCTGCTCGGACAGGGCCGGGAGTATGTCAATCAGCGATGCAGAATTGGCATGGTCGCGGAGTATCTGCGAGAACATCCCGAATATCGCTATGTGCTGCTGGTCGATTTCCATGACGTGATATTCTGCGCTACTCTGCGCGAGATATTTTACAAGTATCGTGCTTTTGGGCACGAGATCGTCATCTCTGCCCAACGCCACAATGGGTCGTTGTCGGCTTTGGGGCTACGCTCATCGGAAATCGGAACGTCTTCACGGTTTGTCAACAGCGGCAGCATTTTTGCGACTGCGTCAGCCTGGATCGCCGCGTGGGAGTCGATGTTGGAACGGGAGCGGCAACTCGCCGGGCGACCTCCGCAAACCGTCGATGGGCGGCATATTTTTAATGATGATCAGGCAGCGTGGGCCGATTTGCACGTCAACGGCGAGGCCGACATCGCCCTCGACGGCCATTGTCGATTGTTTCTAACGCTTGACCAGATCGACCCGAACATTGGCACGGCGAACCGCGACCTGATTTTCGAAGGCCGACGCGTGGTGAATCGCCACACCGGTTGTCGACCGTGTCTGATCCACGGCGCCGGCGATGTTCCGCTGACGGCCTGGGCGAATTACATTCTTGATCCGGCCGTGGCCTGGAACTGGCCGCTCGTCGACCGCATTCGCCAGGCGGCGCAACACGCTCTACTCGACAGAGGCCGCGTCGAGCAATTGCTGCTCGATCTGGGCATGCATGCCCGTACTGAACCGAAATTGCCCGACCATCTGCTCGAATTCACCGGCAAAGGCCTCTCGGTCTGGCAATGGCCGAATCAGTTCGCTCCTTATCTCACATGGCTGGCGAAGCAGCCCCCCCTCCGTTCGTATCTGGAAATCGGCGTCAACGAAGGCGGGTCGTTTATCACCACCGTGGAATTTCTGCGTCGCTTCCACCCGCTCACCGTGGCGATTGGCGTTGACCCACGGGTCTCTCCGCCGGTCCGCGACTACGTCGGCAGGACCGCAGGAATTTCCTTCGTCCAGGGGAATCGATCATCTCCGGAATTGGCACGACGCGTGACGGAGGAAATGCGGATCGGGCTGGTCTTCATCGACGGCGAACATTCTGGAGCGAGCGTCCGGGCCGACTGGGAATTCGCTCGTCGCTTCGCGAGATACGTCGCATTTCACGATATTGCCACTGATTCCTTCCCGGACGTCGGATCGCTGTGGCGCGAAATTCGGGCGACCTACAGAACAACCTGCGAATTCGTCGAGCAGTACGACGTGCCGCTCTCCTGCGGTGGAATCGGAGTTGTCGATCTCGCAGGCGGATTGGCATGAACTGTACATGTGAATCGGAGGCAGATGATGGCACGGATCACGATTCCGTTTCGATATCTGACAGGCCTTAAGCAAACGATCTTCCGCAATGCGCGCCTGGTGGGAAGCTGGGACGATTCGGGACGGTTTTCCTCCACCTGGACGGATATCCCGATGGCGGCAATCATCGCGGAGGACGGCTGTCCGGCATTTTTCGCCAAGGTCGATTTTGACGACGGGGGGCTCGGTCAATCATTTCGCTGGGGTGTCGTCGTCGATGGCCCTTCTGGCCCCAATCTGTGGGGCATCACCACGGAAGTGGGCGATATGAACTCGGCCGACCGTTACCGGGAATTCGTGCTGGCTGCCGACGCTAGCTCACAAATTCAGGACTTTTATCTAACCTATGCCCGGCGACTGGGAGCGAGGAAAGTCTCTCTCGCCGGCTCATCGGCCGCCGGCCTGCGCTTTTCGGTCTGGGCGCCAAATGCTCAAGCGGTCGACGTCGTGTTCGGAAAACGCGGGAACGGGTACATCGCCGACGACGGAGATGGCATCGATCCGGACCGAACTTCGATCAGCCTTTCCAAAGGACCGGACGGCATCTGGCAATCTGTCGTGATTCCGGGATACGCGGCCTTCCAGGGTGCTCCCTATATGTATCGCATCCGCAATGCGCAGGGACAAACGGTTTACAGAACCGATTTATTTTCGCGTAACCAGATTGGCCGCGGCGGCATCGATCCCCAAGGGGCGCATTTCCAGGGAAATCCAGCGACTCTCGACGGCACCAAAGGCTGCAGTCTGGTTCAGAGTATCGATACCGTCGCCAGAGACTTCGGTCAACGTGCGGGCCCGCGTATTTCTGAAGAAGAGTTCTGGGCGAATGAATTTATGCCGGGATTGGCGGTACCGGCTCGGATCGGCGATCTGATCATTTATGAGCTGCACGTCAATGCGCTGGGAGCCGGGAATTCCAGCGCCGGAAATTTGCAAGAGGCCCTCGACTTGCTCCCCTACTTGACCGATCTGGGAATCAATGCGGTCGAGCTCATGCCGATGTGTGAATTCTCGGGCGCCTTCGGTTGGGGCTACGGCGATTCGCATTACTTCACGGTCGAAACGGGTGCCGGCGGCCGCGACGAGTACAAGCACTTCGTGCGCGAGTGCCATCGCCGGGGAATCGCCGTCCTGCAAGACGTCTGTTACAACCATTACGATGCCAACGCCGCCCGCGATCAGTGGCAGTACGACTCGACCGCACCGGAACAGAATATTTATTACTGGTACGAGGGCCTCCCTTCCGACTATGCCTTTCCTGAAGGAGGCTACGTCAACAACGGCTCCTCCGGCTACGCTCCCCGCTACTGGGAAGAGGTCGTCCGGCAACTTTTCATCAGCAGTGCAGCGGCGTTCGTCGAAGAGTTTCACGTGGACGGCTTGCGAGTGGACCTGACGCAGGCAATCCATCGCGATAATTCCCTGAATGCCGACGGTCGGTCGCTGGGAAATGCCAACTTGTTCGGCCAGAAGCTGCTTCGCGAGTGGAGCCGCACTCTGCACCTGATCAATCCGGCCGTGATGTTGATCGCCGAAGACCACACGGGATGGGCGGCTGTGACTCAGTCACCCGATGTGGGTGGATTGGGTTTCGACGTCACCTGGTTTGCGGAGTTTTATCATAATTTGATCGGCGATGCCGATGGCGCCGGAGGGCGGGCGCGTCTGATCAAGACTGCCGGCCAAGGGGGGAGCGACCCGCTCGACATGGAGCAGTTTGCCGCCTCGCTGTACGCGAGCAGGTTCGACAAGGTCGTGTATCACGAATCCCATGATGAAGCGGGAAACGACTCGGGCACCGAGCGAACGATCGTGTGCGCCGTCAACGGCGCTCCGCTGTTCGGGCCGACCCGCGACGATGCCGAAGCGCGGGCGCGTGTGGCCTTCGCGCTGTCGCTCTTTTCCGCCGCCACCCCCCTGTTCTTCATGGCCGAGGAAGTCGGTGCGAAGCAGCCATACCGCTACGATACGTTCATGAGCCACCGTGAAAACCTGGCCGTAGAACGCGCCGGCGACGGCGCCCGTCTGTTCGGCTTTTATCAGGATGCCATCCGATTAAGCCGCAGCCAGCCAGCCACTCGTTCTCAAGAGATCGATATCATTCACGTGCTGGGAGTCAATCGCTTGATCGCCTTCACGCGTTCCGCCGGGAACGACAAGTTATTAGTCGTCGCGAGCCTGCGAAATGAGCCGTTCCCGGACGGCTATGTGATTCAAACCGATCCCGCGCGCCTCCCGGATGGATCGTGGCGCGAAGTTTTCAACTCCGACGCGGCAATCTACGGTGGCGCCAACATCGGGAACTATGGCGCGGACGTTCCCGTCTCTGGCGGCCGATTTCAGGCCCGAGTTCCCGCGAACGGCGTCCTCGTGTTTCGAAAGCGATAGAACCATGGAGCGGCTGTCGAGAACGAGCACCATCCATTCTTGAACGAGAACCGCGGCATCGCGGAGAACTCGAACGCGGCTCTTACTCTTGCCACGGGTGCATTGATCCCCTTCGTCGACCACGACGCTTGGGCCGTGCCGAATTCATGGCCGCGCGTCGAGCGCTCGAGTCTTTGCGCGCAGAGCTTAGATT
Source organism: Planctomycetaceae bacterium (assembly GCA_036501235.1). Taxonomy (GTDB): domain Bacteria; phylum Planctomycetota; class Planctomycetia; order Planctomycetales; family Planctomycetaceae; genus JACQFH01. The sequence goes on along the minus strand of DASYAR010000671.1, from coordinate 7,205 downwards.
GACCTGCGCCCCGTCCCGCCGTAGGCTGGGAGGCACGGTTGTGAAGAGTCTCATCAGGTGCTCGTCCAGAAGGATTTCGCCATGACCACGCCCGTATCCCGCCGGCAGTTTCTGGGAACGTCCGCCGGGTCCGCCGTCGCACTCGCCGCTGGCCCATTGCTCGCCCAGGCCGACGCTCTCCCCAGCCGAACGGTGACCGTCGGAATCATGGGCCTCAACCGCGGCATGCAGGTCGCAGCCGCACTGGAAAAGCAGCCGGGCGTCGTCATCAAGTACGTGTGCGACGTCGATTCGAAGCGGGCCGAGCAGGCCAAGTCGCAATTGGAAAAAAGCGGCGAGCAACGTCCGCTTGCAATTGCGGATTTCAGAACGATCCTCGACGACCGTGAAGTGGACGCCTTGTTTTGCGAAGCTCCCAATCATTGGCACGGCCCGGCCACGATTCTGGGGTGCGCTGCGGGCAAGCACGTTTATGTCGAAAAGCCGTGCTGCCACAATCCGTGGGAAGGGGAGCAAATGGTCGCCGCGGCCCGCAAGCAGAACCGGGCCGTGCAAATGGGCGTGCAGCGGCGGAGCACGCCTGGCGTGATGGAAGCCGTCGTCAAGCTGCAGCAGGGAATCATCGGAAACGTCTACTGCGCGCGAGGCTGGTACAACAACAGCCGGCCCACGCTGGGGACCGGCCAACAGATCAATCCGCCGGCGACGCTCGACTACGATCTCTGGCAGGGACCGGCCCCGCGCGCTCCCTATTTCGACAACCGCATCCACTACAACTGGCACTGGTTCTGGAACTGGGGAAACGGAGAGCTTGGCAACAACGGGGTCCATGCGCTCGACCTGTGTCGATGGGGGTTGAACGTTGAATTCCCATCCGTCGTCGCCTCCTCCGGAGGACGTTACCGCTTCCAGGACGATCAGCAGACGCCCGACACCCATGTCGCCAGCTTCGAATTCCCCGGCGGCAAGCAGATCACATGGCAAGGACTCAGTTGCAACAAGCACCAGGATTCCACTGGTTATGTTTCCTTCTATGGAGACAAAGGATCGCTGTCTCTGGGCCAATTCGGCGACTATAAGATTTATGACGCCAATGACCGGCAGATTGAAGAACGTGCGGACGATGCCGGCGGAAAAAATCCCTGGCTGGCGGTCGACACCTTTCACACGGCTAATTTTATCGCGGCGATTCGCAGTGGCGAGCACTTCGGTGTCAGCGCTCAGATCGAAAAAGGCCATCGGAGCACGCTGTTGTGCCATCTCGGAAATATTGCCTACCGGACGCAGCGCACGCTCAAATGCAATCCAGAAAACGGCCACATCCTTGATGATACTGCCGCCATGGCCTTCTGGCAGCGCGAATATGAACCCGGCTGGAAGCCGATCGTTTGAGCGCGTTCTCCAGACGGTCGGCGCTGCGAAAAGCGATCCAAGGATCGCTAAAGTACGGAACTCGCCACGGTTGAAACAGCAATCAGTATGCGCGGCAATGGTGCAGTTCTCCTCAAGACGCGCCGGCTCGAATTTGCGCTCCATGTCAACAGCACACGCTGCGCTGAATTGGCATTTCTGCATCCCCCTCATCCCCCTACTTCCGGCGGCCTGATTTTTGGCCGACGAACGCCCCCGCCAAACCACCCGCCAGGTGGCCATCCCAGGAAATTCCGGGATCGACGGGGATCAGACCCCAGAACAGCGAGCTGCCGTACAGTGCCGCCACGCCCACCGCCGCCATGACGGGCAAAGCACGGCGCTGGACGATTCCCGAAACGATCACGAACGCGGCCAGTCCGTAGATCAGGCCGCTCGCCCCGACGTGGTTTTCAGGCCGCCCGAACAGCCACAAGAGAACGCCGCCGATCAGAATCACGCGCACGACGACCACACTCATGCGTTTGGGGAAGAACGCAAACACGAAGCCCAACAGCACCACCAGTGCCCCCAGGTTGCCCATCAGGTGCCGGAAGTTCGAATGTAAAAACGGCATCGTGAGAATCCCGGCCAACCCCCACGCCTTCCGCGGCACGAGGCCAAAGGTTACAACGCGCGGCCAGACGAAAACCTGCACCGCATACACGGCGACGATCAGGGCGATCAGACTCGTGGCGAATAGAAGGTCGTGGCGATTGACTTTGGTCATTGAAAAAAAATCGGACCGAGATTTTCCGTCGTGTGGACTTTAATTCACTCGAAAATCGAGCAACAGGGTGATTGCCGCGCGCGTCTTGACGATGATTCCGATGAAAGACCAGTCGCCAAGAGAATACTGCGAAGCAGTTACACAGCACAGCCCAGGGTTGCCCGGTTTTTCAGGGCTACCCTGGAAATCAAGTCCGGAGATATTTTCAACCCTGTGAGGGTTGCGCATCGCTCCCAGAAGGTGTGGAACCCTTTCAGGGTTCGCGTTGATGCGGGGGCGCAAACCCAGGGTAACCCGCCTGCGGCGGTCAACCCTAGGCTGCGCTGTGTAACGCCTGCGGCGTAGACGATATCATGGAATGATCGGCTTCAGATTAAACCGCACGCCTTTGTGGAATCCGACCCCGGCCGGGGCACGTCCAGGCGTTCCCGTCAGGTCTTGCGTGCGCGTGACGCGATCGGTCGTTTCGATCAGGCCCCGGTTTCCTTCCCGCGTGATGAACAGGAACGCCCCGTTCGCATCAGGTACGCTCTGTTGCGACTGGGCGTCGAAGTGCATCAGCAATTCGCCGACCTCGCGGCCTTCCGGCAGCGTGCCGGCGGCGACCAGGCGCTCGATGTTTCGCAAATCCCGCGAGCCGATCTCCCACGCCTGCACCCCCAATGTTCGCAGCACGTAGGTCTCGGTCCCGTCCTCGGCGCGGTGGGTGACGCACATCAAATCGGCGCCGCTGTCCGCCGCCCAGTCTGTCAATTGCTTCCAGTCGATCTGCGCCTCGTCTCGAGGAATGTGCGCAGGCCACGGGAGTTGATGCCCGATATCAAGATCGAAGAAATTCCAGACATATTGCCCGGCTTCGTTGGCGGGGGAGAGCACGGCCTGGGCCATCCCCTCGCCGTCGGCGATTCGAGCCTGGGGACCTAGGGTTTTCGCAGCCGGAGGCAGCGGTTCGTCGGCGGTGGCCAGGCCGACGTTTTGATAAGCCGCGTCATCCGTCAGCTCCCGCCAGTGCGCTTGCCACCAGGCCTGCCAGAGCTGCGCCTGTCGCATGAGAACGCGGCTCTGCAGGACTTGCCGGCGCGGATCGGAGCTGCGGCTGAATCCGGACAATTCCGAGTCGGTGAAGGCCTGCTTCGCGAGCCGGTGCAATGCGCCGCTGATTTCCCGTTCCGGCCGTCCGAAATCGAAGTACGTTCCTCCCCGCGGGCGACCAATGAGATCGTGCGTCTGCATGAAAGTGGTCAAGGGTTTGTCGTTCACGATCAAGCCGTAGTCGCTGCTGGCGGGAAGCAGAGATTTGGGGATGGCCCGGATCAAGGCCGGCACGGCCCGCGGATCGCCGATCGCCCGCAGCGCGAACGCCAGCCGCCGCAGCATCACGTTTTTGGTCGTCCGATCCAGTTCGGCGCACAGTTGCGGGACGGCGTCTTTTCCCACCGCAACCAGCTCGCGCATCAGCGTGCACCATAACTCGCACTCATTGACCGTGTGATCGAGCTTGCGAAACTCGACCAGGATCTGCTCGGTGCGTGCCGCGGGCTGCTTCGAAAACGAATCGACGAGCTGTTGCGCCGCCTTCAGCTTTTCCTCCGGCGGAACTTCGGGCGTGATCAGCATGTCGTAGAGAGTGGTCTCGCCTTCCTTCACGACGACCGCCGGCTGCTGGCGAGTGTCCCACGCCATGCGCACGCCGCGAATGTTGACGAAGTACGGGAAGTTGTCTCCCGGGGCCGCACGTAAGACGAACCGGCCGTCGTCCGCGACGGCCGCCAATCGCAGCGGTGAAATCGCCCACCCCTGCGTCTGCGACGGTCCATACAGGCCGAGCATGAGCGGTTCGCCTTTTTCGGTGACGGCGACCGGCTGACCAGTGGCCGTATTGATCACTCGGCCGGAGATGATTCCCCCGGCGATCAACTGGAACGGCGGCAACTCGACCTTTCCGCCGACCAGAAATTCGCGATCCGGCAAGGCGACGCAGACGCGATCCTGCCCCTCGACCAGAATGTTGTAGCGCGCCTCCAGCACGGCCATTCGAAAACGCCCGGCCGCATCCGTCACCGCCAGAGCTTCACCGTGCGTATCAATGCGTTGCGCCGTGACAACCGCGTTCGCCGCGGGCTTCCCCGTGACGCCGTCGGTCACCGTCCCCGTGACCAGGCAGCCTGTCGGCAAGGTGATGGAGATTTCTGCGGCAAGGCCGCTCATCTCGGCTTCGGCCCTGGGAAAATCGGGGTGCACGATGCTGAATTGAGTGGCCAGAATTTTGCCATCGCGCAGCTTGTGGATCGCGACTTTGTCGATTTTAAAGCGCCCGTCGGCATCTGTCGTCGCTGAGAGGATCCCGGGGACCGGACTTCCCCGCAGGAAATCCTGCATGACGGTCGCCCCGGCCACGGGGCGGCCCTGCGCGTCGACGACTGTGCCGGAAAGCACCTGTTTATCGCGGCCGATCCGGACCGTCAGCTCGCGATCAATCCGATGAGAGATGCCGCCAATTCCGATCGGGCGATCGTCTGAAATCGCGAAGACTTCATAAATCAACGGATCGGTACGGTCTTCAGGGTGCGGAGGAACGAGCCCGGCAAATTCAAATCGGCCCTCGCCGTTGCACAGCGTTCTGGCAACCTCGACCGGGGGCGAACCGCGTCCCTGGACCTTGAACAATCGCACCTGCATTCCCGCCAGCGGGCTGGAGTCTTCGTGGTCGAGGCAGCGCCCGCGAACGACATACGCGGGGGCTGCCGGCGTTGGTGCTTTTGGCGGTTGAGTCTGCTGCGATTGAGCCTGCGTCGATTTGGTCGTCGGGGAGTTGGTCGTGGGGGATTGGGACTTTGGGGATTGAGCCACGAGCACCGCCGTCGGTTGGTCCGACGTGAAAGCCGGCAACGCGTCGGTCAGCCCGATCAGGCCAATTGCCAGCAACATGGACGCCGCCAGCGGCGACCAAAGTGTTTGGGCGGCAGGGTATCGTACGAGCCGCTCGACGCGGTTTCGCAATCGGCGCGTCGATGAAAACAGGCCGATCATTCCCGGCGCGATTTCCGATGGAGCCAGGTTCGTCGCCAGATCGACGATCGTGGCGGCATACGCCGATCGATCGGTCTCACCCAGCGCGGAGAGCGCCAGTTCATCGCAAGCCGCTTCGCGCTCGGCCTGCATCTCGCGGATCGTCCACCACACGACGGGGTTGAACCAATGGAAAACTCTCGCGGTCAGCAGCAGCCAGTTCGTCCACAAATCGCCACGCGCCAGGTGCGCCAGCTCATGCGCCAGCAGATGACCGAGCCGGCTAATCGAAGAATCGGTAATGACCGATTCCGGCAGCACGATTCGGGGAGTCCAGGCGCCGGCCACGCAGGGACTGACCGACTCGGGAGTCACGAGCAGCGCGGGCGCCCGACGCAGGCCGATTCGACCACAAGCCGTTTCCAGCAGTTCCAGCACGGCGGCATCCGTCACCGGACGACACGCCGCCAGACGCCGCCGGAGCAGGCGTGCCGCTCCCAGCAGTTTCAGGCCGAAGACAAGGCAGCCTGCCAGCCACATCGACGACACGATTCGCGCGACGACGAGGCCGTGAGATTCCTGGCTCGAGACGGGGGGCATCGAGCCCACGGTCGTGGACGATGCCGGCGGCACAACCTTCGCCACAACGGCCTCCGGCGCCGGTAATGCCAGGTCTGCCGTTGTGACAAGCGGCTCTTCCACTGCCGGTTCGCGCTGCCGGTCGCTCGGCCGAACCGTCGGCTCGAATGCGAACGGGCCTGGGGCACGGGCTGCGTCGGGCTTAGCGCCGGCAGTCTGCCATGCGGACGCGGATGGCATCCCGGGAGCAAAATTGAAAATGCTCCATGGGCTGGCCGGCGTCACGACGAGCAACAGCCGGACGAGGACGACGCTCCACAGCAGGTACCGCCAGCGTGGTGGCAGGCGTTCACCCAGCCACCATACCAGCGTCACGATGACGAGCGCCAGCGCGGCGGCTTGCCAGGACGCCCGAAAAACGGCCGGTCCAATCGTGTCCAGTACAGTGTTCATCGTCGTTTCCCCCTGGGTTGTTTTTTCTGGGCCAGCAGTTGATGCAATTGTTCGATCTGGGCGGGGTCCAGCGCGGCGTCTTCGACAAAGTGCGCCAACAGCGCCCCGACGTCTCCGCCAAAGACCTTGTCGAGAAACGATCGGCCTTCCTGTCGCACGCATCGTTCACGCGACACGGCGGCGCGGTAGATGTACCGCGCTCCATCGACTTCGTAGGCCAGTGCCCCTTTTTCGACGAGCCGCGCCAACAGCGTGCGGATCGTGCTGTGGTTCCAATCGTGGGTCGGTCGCAATTGCCGGATGACGTCCGCCGCTGTAGAGGCCCCGGCCTGCCAGATCGGCTCCATGACGTCCCATTCCGAATCCGAGATCTGCACAGCGTCCGGCATTGCCAGGTCTCCTGTTCTTCCATTGGCCACATCTGTAGCGAGATTTGACCACAGATGTAGCTAACTGTCAACCGTAGGGCAGGTTTTCAACCTGCCCGTCACTGGTTCGTTTTCGTTCTCCGTCCTGTGTGTCTCCCAGCAGCACGTTCAGATATCCGGAGGTTGCCCAGGGAAATGAAATAAGGAAGGCAGGAAGGCAGGAGAGCAGGAAAACAGTGGCTGATTCGCGTGATGAGGGTACTCGCTCATCTCCTGGCTTCCTGTATTCCTGCCTTCCTCAAAATCATCAACCTGGACCGCGCTCCCTGGTCTGGTGCAGAGTCGGAATGACGAACGACCAGACGAACGGGAATAGGCAGAAAGTTTGGCAGGCAGAAAGTTACACGCGGATGAAGCACGGGAATGGTCAAATCGCACATCCGCGCTGATCCGCGTCATCCGCGGCAAAATTCCTTTCCGTTTTTGGTTGCGGCCGAGGGCTGCGCTGTGTTCCTCTGTGGCTCTTTCGTTTTTCTGAAACACCTCACTTTCCCGCCAGTTTTCACTAAGAGTACCGATTTTCGTCGAAGTATTCTTCACCGGAATCGTCCGTGCGATCGTTGCCGGCCTGGCCATTGCCCGCGTGGCCGTTCGTC
>DASYAR010000670.1:0-5674 GCA_036501235.1 Planctomycetaceae bacterium | reverse complement strand
GCTGTATGCCGAATTCGGCCAGTTCTACGTGAGCTACATCCTGCCGCCGGCCGACGCGATCAGGCATTTGAAGATCTAGGCCCTTGCAAGTCTTCGTCTCGGAATACGTCTGCGGCGGCGGCTGGCCCGAAGCCGAGATTTCGGGATCGCTGGCAGTCGAAGGCCGCGCTATGTTGACGGCGATCGTCGACGACCTGTCGAGGATTCCGAGCGTTGAAGTCGTGACGACTTGGGATGCACGGCTTGGCGCACCCCCATTTCGCGGTGCTCGCACGCACCGTGTGAAATCGCCGGCTGAAGAAAATGCACTGTTCGAGCGCCTGGCAGCCGAGAGCAATGCAACGCTGGTGATTGCTCCCGAAACCGACGGCGTTCTGTTCGCGCGCTGTCAGGCCGTGGAAGCAGCCGGCGGCAGATTATTGGGGCCGCGCAGCCGTGCCGTCGCACTTTGTGCAGATAAACTACGGCTGGCCGAACATCTGCGCACCGCCGGCGTCAACACGATTGCCACAGAGGTGTGGGATTTTAGTAACCAGACGGCGGGGCAGGGGGGCGCCCCCCCTCTGCCATTTCCGATTGTCGTCAAGCCGCGCGACGGCGCCGGTTCGCAACTCACGCGGTTGATTGCCGGCTCCGCCGAGCTCGAACAGTTCCGCGGCGACCATGACGCGCCCACTCACGCTAAGCTCATCATCCAGCCATACGTTCCCGGAAAACCGTGCTCGGTCGCGCTGCTCATCTCTCCTTCGGGTCGGGAGATCGAAGTTCTGCCTCCTGCCGAACAACTCCTCAGCGCCGACGGGCGCTTCACTTACCGCGGAGGGCGAGTGCCAAGCCGTACTTCCGATTGGTCCGCTTTGCAAACTGCGGCCTGGGGAGCTTGTCAGATAGTTCCTGGACTGCGCGGCTATGTCGGCGTCGATCTGATTGTCCCCGAGCAGGGGCCGTCAAATCCCATAGTCGTCGAAATCAATCCGCGGCTGACGACCAGTTACCTTGGGTACCGGGCAATCGCCTCGGAAAACATCGCCGAATGGCTGTTGCTTCCGACTCGTTTTCGTCGCCCCATTCAGTGGCGACAGGGGAGTGTCGAGTTTGACGCGGCGGGGAGGATTGTGGGGTGAGATGCATCGCGTGTCGGGCAAGATTTATCTCCTTATCTCCCTTATCCCCATTTCCTCCGATGGGCTTTCCGAAACGCCACACGTTCACGGGGCGCGCTGAGCGATAGAGCAGATCGGTGAAATGAGAATGAACACTGGCAGGTTGGAAAACCTGCCCTACGGGTGACTCAGCCGTGCGAAACCTCAATCCGCCGTCCGCCGTCAGACGACACATAAATTCCATCGAGCAGTTCCAAGACCGCCAGCAGCGATTCGGGTGTGTTGCGGCAATCGCGATTTTCCTGCGCGGCGGCGATCCAGTCTCGCAGCAAGTCGGCACAGCGACTGCCGCCATAACCCGGAGCCGGATCCGACGGAACCGAAAATGTTTCGTTCATTGCCTGGAACTGCGGCTGGGGCCCGTGAATCGTGATCACACCGCCGGTTCCCTGCCGCATGGGATCCCAATGGACCCAGCGCTGGCTGCCGCGGATCGTCCATTGCGCTTCTGTCGTCCAGCGGGGCAGCCAGTATCCGCCGACGAACATGGCGAGAGTCCCGTCGGCCAGGTCGAAAATTGCCGCACCGCCGTCTTCGACGTCCGTCGCGGTTGCTCCGAATGTGCCCGTCCGAGCGGTGATTCCCGCGATATCCTGACCGGTGATGTATCGCAGCAAGTCGATCCAATGGCAGGCCAGCCAATTGAAGAATCCGCGGCCGCTGGCGTGGGCGTCGAACAGGTAATGCTCGGTCCCGCGCCGCGAGACGTCGCTCGTGACGAAATTCGTTTCGATGCTGATCAGTTTGCCGAACCGACCATCGCGCACCATCTCGCGCAGGCGATTCGCCCCTGCGTCGTACCGCCAGAGATAACCACTTTGAAAAGCCACTCCCGACTTGCGGACCGCCTCGACCATTCTTCGTCCGTCGACGGCTGATGCAGCTCCCGGCTTTTCGAGCAGCACGTGTTTGCCGGCACGCGCCAGATGCACCACGGCGTCCGGAGACTCGTCATTGGGCAGGCAGACGACCGCGCCGTCGAACAGGGCGCTGCCGTCCGAGATCAATTGCTCTACTGTTTCGAAACGCAGCTCGCGGCAGTGTCTCTCTTCGAGACTGAAGGTCGTTCCGCCCAAGCGCGGCACGATCGCGGTGATCTGCAATTCGCCATCGAGGTTCGTTATGGATTCGCGCCACCCCGCGCCGTGGGGATGGTCGACACCCAGGAAAGCCAGGCGAAACGGCGTCGTCATGGGCGGGGCAGGGGAGCGCCCACTCGCAAGTTGCGGAACTTGACGAGCGAGCTGTGATTTTGCAAACCCAGGAAGCCTTTGGTCTGCCGGAGCTTGATGAGAGGAAATTTCTCTTCCGACAGATCGACGACGACGACTCCGTTGTGGGTGATGACGATCTGTCGGCCGCGGGCATCGATGTCGAGTGTGTTCCACTCGCCGGCGGGCTTGGAAACATGACTGGTCGCTCCGGCAATGTCGTAGACCGAACCGCAGAACTGATAGTCTTTGAGACCTTTGTATTTGGGAGCGGCGTCATCCAGAATCTGAACCTCGAAACCAGCAGGGGGTGCTTCGTCGTTTTCGCGATGGTGATTGCCGTCGATCGGCACTCGCACATAAACGCCGCTGTTTCCTTCAGCCGCAACCTGGTATTCGAACCGCAGGTTGAAATCGCCATATTCTTCGGTGCTGCGAAGCCACGGCCCGGCGGCGCCCGTGCTTTCGAGCCAACCGTCGCGCGCCCGCCAGCACTTTTCGGCCGGCTGGCCGGCTCCCTCCCATCCGGCGAGGTCTTTTCCGTTATACAGGCTGCGATATCCGAGTTCGGAGATTTGCAAATTGCGAAACTGGAACTGCCCCCCCTGGGGAACTTCGCATTGGAGGCCGATGAAACCAGCCGACTGTTTCAAACCGGCGACCTTGTAGGCCTGCTTGCCATTGATCGCCAGTGACACGGTGTCTCCCACGACCGTGATGTCGAACTCGTTCCATTCTCCGGGTTTAATGAGTCCCGTGCTGGATGCCCCCGGAATATTGCCGATGTTCCCCTCTTGGCCTGCGAGCAGATTGATCTGGTATCCGGTTTTGGGAAACGGCTGCCCATCGGCCAGCGCGCGAATGTAGATGCCGGCGTCGTAGCCTGTTTTCTTCAGGGTTTTCCATTCGACGTGCCATAGAAAATCGACGTACGCAAGATCGCTGCGGAGCCACCCATCGCCGCCCTCGAGGACCAGGAGTTCGTCGGAGACGCCGATTTGACAACCATTTTCGACCGTCCACCCATTGAGCGACCGGCCGTCAAACAGGCTGGAACTGAATTCGGTTTGCGGAGCATCGGCTGCACGGAGGAACGATGTCCAGGCGACGGTTCCGATCACGAACAAAGACTTCAGAATTCGCAGTTTCATCCGTAGCCCTGTCATGTCTTCGACTGTAGGGAAGCGTCATGGCGCTGGAATTCGATCGCGATCAGCGATAGTCCGGCATTCATGCTGCCCGACCGAAACCCTTCGAGGTCGAGCGTGACGTATTTGAAACCCAGTTTATGGAGCTCGTCGCAGATTCGCGCGCGCTCGACGCCATCGGCGAATCGCGACAGCTCCGCCGCGGGAACCTCGATCCGCGCCAGGTCGTTCGCTTCATGTCGAACTCGCAATTCGCGCATTCCCATCGTCTCGCGCAGGAACTGTTCGGCCAGATCGACGCGGCGAACGCGTTCGGGAGTTACTTCCAGCCCGTAGGCAATGCGGCTGGAAAGGCAGGGGGTTGCAGGCTTGTCCCACACGGGCAGTCCCCAGTGTCGCGCCAAGGCGCGCACATCGTTTTTCGTGAACCCCGCCTCGATCAACGGGCTGCGAACGCGGTGCTCGCCCGCGGCCTTCATGCCAGGACGATAGTCTCCAACGTCATCGAGATTGGCGCCGTTGACAATCACCTGGGACGTCAGCTCCGGGGCCAGCTGCTCGAGCTGAGTGTAGAGCTCGGTCTTGCAGTAATAGCAGCGGTCGGACGCATTCTGGAGGTACGCCGGATTATCGAATTCGCGGGTTTCGATCACCCGGTGAGAGATTCCAATCGCGCGGGCCAGCGCTTCGGCTTGTTCTCGTTCTCCGGTAGCGAGACTGGCGCTGACCGCGGTCCAGGCGACGGCGTTCGGTCCGCACGCCATGCTGGCCGCCTTCGCAACGACAGCACTATCGACGCCGCCGGAAAACGCGACCACGACGTGGCCGAATTCCGCCAGTTGCACCAGCAGTCGATCTCGCTTTTCGACAAGCGCGAGGGAGAGTTCGGAATTCGTGTCTGAATTCGGCATGATGTGCAGCACTCAAACGCGCTGCACTTCCCTTCATATCACACCCAACTTGGCTTCACAACAATAAGAGCGGCTTATATGATGGATTGAGTTGTCCTCCCCGGCTGGAAACGTCCTTGCCGCCACGAGGAAGGTGTGTATCTCGGTTGCAGGAGAGTATCCGTCGATGAAGACGCAAACCGCATGGTTCGGCCTGCTCGTGATCGTCGGCATTGGATATGCGAGTTCCGGCGGCTTGCACGCCGCCGTCACGGCCGACCACAAGAAGCAGATCACCGAGATCACCAAGGAAGCGGCCAAGGCGAGCGGCCTGATTGCAAAAAAGGATTTTGACGAAGCGGCCAAGCTTCTGGATGACGCCGAGAAAAAGCTCAAGCAAATTGCGAAAGAGGCGGACCTTAAAGAGAACGACAAGTTGATCGCTGCGCCGCTCAAGAAAATTACTAGCGCCCGCGAGTTGCTCGAAAGGAAACACCCGAGCTCCAGTTCGGCGGGCGGGGCAGGGGGCGCTGCCGGGAATTTCGAACGCGACGTCGCGCCCATCCTGGTGGCCCGCTGCCTCAACTGCCATGGCAATAATAATCCTCGCGCCAATTTGAGGATCGACACCTTCTCCGGAATTGTCCAGGGAGGAGACAGTGGACCTTTGGTTGTGCCAGGTAAGCCTGGCGACAGCCCGCTGGTGCAGCGCATCACGGCGACCGGCGATGAGCGAATGCCCAAAAATGCCCGTCCACTCGCCGCCGACGAAATCAAGAAAATCACCGATTGGGTTGCATCGGGCGCCAAGTTCACCGGGAATAACTCGACTCCGCTCGGGCAATTGAAAGCAACGGCCGAGGTGGCTGCCAAAGCAGACGCCACTCCCATTCAGATTAACAAGCCGACGGGGAATGAAACCGTATCATTTACCAGGGACATCGCGCCGTTCATGGTCAATCTATGCGTGAACTGCCATAGCGGCAATGATCCGCGCTCGGGCTTTTCGCTCGAAACCTTCGAGAAGCTGATGAAGGGAGGCAAGAGCGGCCGCGTCGTGCTGCCGGGCAATATCGAGGACAGTCGTTTGTGGCACTTGGTTGGCAAACAAGACCCGATCAAGATGCCTCCCGCCCAGGCGCTCATCACCGAGGCCAACCACAGCAACCTGAAAAAATGGATCGAAGAAGGGGCTAAGTTCGACAGTCCCGATCCCAAAGCGACGCTTCGCAGCCTGGTTCCCACCGCGGCCGAGTTGCGGG
>DASYAR010000669.1:0-5256 GCA_036501235.1 Planctomycetaceae bacterium | reverse complement strand
CAGGAGGAGGCCGGCGAATCAAGAGGCTAGGTCTTCACTACACGCCGCTCTGGCCCGATCCACTACAGAAAATGGCTGGAATTTACCCCGCCGGCAGCTGAAAATCGCCAATTTTCTTCAAGGTGTGCGCAACATAGGTTAACCGCGACCCAGAGGACATTCCTGAAAGTCGGCGCAGGCCGACTTGGCCAGGCATGTCCGGCGGGGAGCGCGTGCATTGCGACACGCGCTCCCCTGCGGAGATTGTCGAAAACTTGGCCGACGAAAATCGGTCCGCCCGCAGGACCTTATTTCCCTGCGATCCAGTTCTTACGAATCACGGTTTTCAACAATCTCCTTCTGGTCGCGGTTAAACGATTCGACCCACATTGATCCCCAGACTTTCGAGCAGATTTTTTTCAGCCTCGTCGCGCATCTCTTCTGTGGGTGCGAGTACGACGATCGAGCGATGCTGCGAGAACCGTCCGCTCCGCGGCGAGGCGGGAATTGCGATCACATCGCCAGGCAAAGCAGATTTCATGGCAGCCAGCCAGTCCCACAATTCGCGTCCCGCCAGATGCCGGTCACCAAAATACAACCACGTCCCGCACCCGTTTGCGTCGGACGGATCATCGACAAAATCCGTCATCGCGCCACGCATCACGTCCTCCCCCCCTTCGTAAGGGGGGACCAGGGGGGGTAAGGTGATAATATTCATCGACTCTCCACCGCAAACCAGCCCTCCCCGATTCGCCTGTCTCACCGGCAACAGCCGGCAGAACCCCAGCGCCAACCTCCCCATCGTATACCGCGCGTTAAGGTCCTGAAGCGGCCGCAGCCGCAACTCCCCCGCAGCATCCCGATATTGCATCGCATCTGTTCCCAGCGGACCAAAATACCCAAGCCGCTGCAATTCGGTGGCCGTTCGCAAACCCGCGTCAATCGCGGGCCGCCAGCAGGCATCTTTCTCTGCCGAACAACCAAACCGGCTACCACGGTAAACGCCGCTGCCATCGACCAGTAGTGGCGTGACTCCGACCAGTTGCGGAGCCCCCTCGCGCGGAATCTCGATCTGAATGCCCGCCTCGGCGATTCGCTCGACAATCGGTTCGCAGACAATTGGCCCGCTGCCTGTCAGCCGTCTCTGCGCCCAATTGCGAACATTCCCCTCGAGCGCGTGGCCTCGCCCGCGAATCGCCTCGCGGCCCGACATGCCGTAATTCGCCTTGAGAATCCAGCCCCGCGGATTCTGGCTCAACTCCCTGATCGCCGTCTCCAACTCATCGATCGAATGAGCTAGGGCGGCGCCGTCGAGACCCACGTTCCATTCCCGCTCGAGGCCGAACCGATACTCCCGACTGTTCACACGCCGCACGACGTCTACCGACGGCGCACGACAACCCCAGCCGCGCTCTGTCGCGACCCGCCGCAGCGATTCGATCCACCCCCAGGGGACAGATTGCCAATCCGCCTCCGCCGGTAACGGTTCAGTCGTTTTGCAAAACCGAGGAATCGGTAACCCCATCCGCGCCAGAGGCGCAAAATCCGCCGGGTCGATCTCACACTCCGTGACGATGACATCCTCAGCTTCCGCAATCGCCATCCAGACCCAAGCCAGATCTGAATGACTTTCCCTGGCCGGCGATTTCCCCCGGCGAATGGCGCCGAACCAATCAGGCGCATTTTGCTCAGGCGCACTGTGCGCCCCTGCCAACTCGTGCTCAAAATCAAAGTTGCTGACAAAGATGCGAGGCATCGTCCGATTCTGTCGTCTCCAATCTGTTTTTCGTACTTGACGTCGCGAGCCGCGCCATGTCTCGCGCTTTCTACGGATCGGAATTCGTTTCTGCATACCCTTCGTCGTGAATAATGCGGGGCGTGCGCGCTGGCTCAAGGCGACGACGAATTCACGCCGCATCCGCCTACAACACGGCATCTTACGTCGATCGTCTCGTTCCAGCCCCAGGTTATCGGCACGATCGGAGCCGGGGCCGTTTCTCGCAGAGAAATCCGACACAAGTGATTTCCGGCATTTGCCTTGAGTTGCATCAGCATCGTCAAGATCTCATTTCATAAACCGGCCAGTTTGTGCGTCGTCAGGCAGGTTTTGAGACGCGTCAGGCAGGTTTTGAGACCGGGTCAAGCACGATTCGAGACGAGCTCGATCGAATTCGCCTCTCATGTGGCAGCTGCGAGAGAACAACTCGGTCCGCTGAACGATTCGGCCCCCGCTCCCGCCACCCGTCCGCCTGCCCACGATTCCTGCAAGCCCGATCAACTGCCATTATATACGTTGTGCGGCGGAAAATAAGGCATTTCAAAACGGATCGGACACAGGGATGAAACTGCCAAATGGGAGTGGCCCCCAAAAACGCCGACGCTGGCAGCGTCGTCCACGTGGCCGATGCTGCCAGCATCGGCGGCGTTACTTCAAAAGCATACCTCCAATTAACGGCTGCACCCGCCTGTGACCGCCTGGGCCCGCTCCTTTGTTCGCGTTGATCGTTTCCATTAGACTCAAGTGGATGCATCGACTTTTGAATCCATCGAGTATTTATGCCTGACGCGTCTGCTTCTGAAAAACCGAAGGCGGTCGTTCTACTGAGCGGCGGGCTGGATTCGACGACCGTGCTGGCTTTGGCTCGCACGGAGGGGTTTGCTCCCTGCGCGCTCACCTTTCGCTACGGCCAAAGGCATCAGATCGAAATCGACGCCGCACGGAAAATCGCCCGCACTTACGGAATCGAGGCGCATGTCGTCGTCGATTTCGACCTGCGGCAGTTCGGCGGTTCGGCCCTCACGGGAGACCTGGCCGTCCCGAAAGGGCGCAGCGAAGGTGACATGTCTCACGGGATTCCCGTTACTTACGTCCCGGCACGGAACACGATTTTTTTGTCGTTCGCCCTGGCCTGGGCCGAGGTGCTGGGGGCCAACGACATCTTCGCCGGGATGAACGCCGTCGATTACAGCGGCTATCCCGATTGCCGGCCGGAATATATTGAAGCTTTCGAGCGGATGGCGAACCTGGCGACCAAGGCGGCGGTCGAGGGGAGACAGCGAATTCAGATTCACACACCGCTGATCCGGCTGTCGAAGGCCGAGATTATCCGCCGAGGCCTGGATCTGGGGGTCGATTATTCGCTGACGAATTCGTGCTACGATCCCGACGCGGCCAGCGCCGCCGCGTGCGGCCAATGCGACGCGTGCCAGTTGCGCCTCAAGGGGTTTTCCGCGAACGGTATCGAAGACCCTGTCGCGTACATCAAAGCGAAAGATGATTGACCCGCTGTCATTCAAAGGGGACGGAGCCACGATGAAACTCTGACGACAACAGATTTGGACAGAAAGGATTTAGCCGCGGATGACGCGGATACGCGCGGATAAGAAATACGGACGGAAAAAAGGGGAACACTAATAACCGCTAATCTGCGCTAATGAAATGATCTTGGTCGTCGCCAACCTTTATTAGCGTTGATTAGCGTAAATTAGTGTTCCAAGATTCTTGATGTCGGCACCGCTTGTTGATGCGCGACGCAGGCCGAACACCGATTTTCCCGTCAATCATATTTCTGTCACTTTTTCCCTCGTATCCGCGGCCATCCGCGCCATCCGCGGTCCACTCCTCTTAATTTTCAATTCGCAAAAATCTGCGCGTTTTCCACGGCTAAAGCATGGCTTATCACGTCAAAGAAATCTATTACACGCTCCAGGGGGAAGGAGCGCAGAGCGGCCGGGCGGCGGTGTTCTGCCGGTTCGCCGGGTGCAATTTGTGGTCGGGACATGAGGCGGACCGTGAATCGGCAGTCTGCCAATTCTGCGACACCGATTTTGTCGGGACAGACGGGCCGGGCGGCGGAGAATTCGCATCGCCGGCGGAGCTCGCGGCTGCGATCGCCAGCGCCTGGCCTGCCGCCGCAACAGATTCCGCAGAGGTCAGGCCCCTCGTCGTCTGTACGGGGGGCGAGCCTTTATTGCAACTCGATGCGCCCTTGATCGCGTCGCTCCACGAACGAGGTTTCGAGGTGGCCATTGAAACCAACGGCACATTGGCCGCGCCGGCGGGAATCGACTGGATCTGCGTCAGCCCCAAGGCCGGCGCGGCATTGCGGATCGTCGCGGGGGACGAGCTCAAATTGATCTATCCGCAACCAGGAGCCGCGCCCGAGGATTTCGAGCGGCTCGACTTCAGCCATTTTTTCCTGCAACCGATGGACGGTCCGGAAGCCGCGCAAAACACCCGGCTGACGGTGGCCTATTGCCTCGCGCACCCGCGCTGGAGGATCAGCCTGCAAACGCACAAGATTTTGGGAATACGGTAGTCGAAAGTGGATTGACGTTCGCGGAACGGAATGGGATTCTTTCGACATGCCACGGATTCTGCAGCTCAGCCCCCACGTCGTCAACAAGATCGCCGCCGGCGAAGTCATCGAACGGCCCGCGAGCGTCGTTAAAGAGCTCCTCGAAAACAGCGTCGACGCGCTGTCGACCCGCATCGACGTCGATATCGTCGAAGGAGGAATGGAGCTGATCCGCATCGTCGACGACGGCGAAGGGATCGACGCGGAAGAATTGCCGCTGGCGGTCGCCAGTCATGCCACGAGCAAGCTCCGCGAGGCGGACGATCTGTTTCGCGTGCAGACCCTCGGATTTCGGGGAGAGGCGCTGGCGTCCATCGCCGAGGTGAGCCGATTCAAGATCCGCAGCCGGCGGCACGACCAGCCGACGGGGGCGGAGCTGGAAGTGAGCTGCGGAACACACAGCAGCGTGCGTCCCTGCGGCGCCCCGGTGGGGACGACGATCGAAGTGGCCGATTTGTTTGCCAGCACGCCGGTCCGCCGCAAGTTCCTCAAACAGCCCTCCACCGAATTCGGCCACATCACCGAGCAGTTCACGAAGATCGCTCTGGCCCATCCGCGACTGCACCTGGTGCTGCGGCACAACGATCGACCGGTTTACGAACTCCCGTCCGCCGAGAAGCTGATCGACCGCATCAGCCTGTTTTTCGGCGGTGACATGGCGAAGCATTTGATCTGGGTCGAGTCGGAATTCGAAACCGTCAGGCTGTGGGGTTACGTCGGGCATCCTTCCCAGAGCAAGGCGACCCGCAAGGGGCAGTATCTGTTCCTCAATGGCCGCTGGATTCAAGACCGTTCGCTCGGGCATGCCCTGGCCGAGGCGTACCGGGGCCTGCTTATGGTGGGACGGAACCCGGTCACGTTTCTGTTCCTGGAAATGCCGGCCGACCTGGTTGACGTGAACGTGCATCCCACCAAGGCC
>DASYAR010000668.1:0-15028 GCA_036501235.1 Planctomycetaceae bacterium | reverse complement strand
GTCTCGCGTGCCGGCTCGCTGGTGGCAAGCATTGACCCCCTGGTTGTTTTGGGGGGCCTTCGCCCTGTTGATTCTGGTCTTGGTGCCGGGAGTGGGCTCCAAAGTCAACGGCGCGCGGCGCTGGTTTCGCCACGGCTCGCTGTCGGGGCAACCGTCGGAATTGATGAAGATCACGCTGCCGCTCTTCGTCTGCTATCTGGCGACTCGACGTCGCGACGTGTTGCACACCTGGATTCGGGGGATCGTGCCGGTTGCCTATCCGCTGTTGATTGTCGTCCCGGTAGTGATGATCGAGCCTGACTTGGGAACGGCCTTGTTCCTCGCGTCAATCGGCGCCGGAGCCCTGTTCGTCTGTGGCTGGCCGGTTCGCAATTTTCTGATGGCCGGCGTGCTGGCAATTCCGGCGATAGTCGCGGCTGTGCTCCACCGGCCGTATCAAATGCAGCGCATCTCGGGATTCATGGAAACCTGGGCCGACTGGACGCAAGCGCCTTATCACCTCAAGCAGTCGCTCGTCACGCTGGGGGCAGGAGGACTGTGGGGAGTCGGATTGGGGAAGGGATTTCAAAAACTCAGCTTCCTGCCGGAAGCCAACACCGATTTCGTATTCGCGGTCATTGGCGAAGAATTGGGACTGTTAGGGGTCCTTAGCGTTATCGGCCTGTGGCAGGGGGTGTATGTGCTGGGCCTGCGGCTGCTGCGTCACGTCGAGCGCGAGACGTACGCTTACAATGCAGCGTTCGTCCTGCTCACGCAGCTTGTGTTTCAAGTCTCGCTCAATGTGGCCGTGGTGACGGCAATGGTGCCCCCTAAGGGGATCCCGCACCCGCTCATCAGTTACGGCGGCAGCAATCTGGTGGTCAGCCTCGTCGCCATCGGCATTATCTTGAGCCTGACACGGCAGCAGACGGGCGAAAGCGCAGCCACGATTCCTGGCAGCACCTGATTTCAGCGGATTTCAGGTCGTCATCGCTCACCTGATCTGCGGCGAGTTGTGCTGGCCCTTGAGAGCCGCACAAAATCTGATTCACTTGCCACGCCAGGTGGCAGGCGGTCTGATCGTACGTCAGAGTCCGGCGTCTAGCTCCCAATCTCCTTCACCTGCCGGTAAACCGGCAGGGGGCGTTTTGGAAGGCTTGCCGTCGCCCCCGTACCACTATCCGCCGCTGACTGTTGTTGACCGATCTCTGGCCATCGTGTTAGCCTGAGTTCGAGGAGTGTGCGACTATGCTGAAGACGTATGAAGAGCAGTTAGATTCGGACATGGAATGGGCCTTGAGCGAAGGCAGTCTGCATTTTGATCAAAAGAGCGTGGTCCACTCGGCACTCCGCGAAATCACGCAGAGGCTGGATGCGCTGCAGATCCCCTATGCCGTCGTCGGGGGAATGGCCCTGTTTTTGCATGGTTACAAACGATTCACCGACGACGTTGATTTGCTTGTGACTCCAGCAGGTTTAAAGGCGATTCACGAGCGTTTGATCGGCTTGGGCTATGTCCCTTTGTTCGAAGGAAGCAAAAATCTTCGAGACGCGGCGCGCGGTGTGCGAATTGAATTCCTCGTCACGGGTGGCTTTCCCGGTGATGGCAAACCAAAACCTGTCGTCTTCCCGGATCCAGCGGACACGTTCGTCGATCGCAATGGAATTCACTGCCTGAGCCTCGAGAAATTAATTGATCTCAAGCTGGCGTCTGCGCTCAGTAATCCGGGGCGCGTACGCGATTTTGGCGACGTCCAGGACCTAATCCGTATCCTTGGCTTGGAAGCTGAATTTGCCGAGCGACTCGATCCTTCTGTCCGCGAGAAATTCATCGAACTGTGGCGCGGCGTCAAAGATGACCGCGCATCGGAATAAGTCGGGCGTTATTACCAGTTGACATAGTTGCCGTGAAGCGCCTCACGCCAGCATTTTGTCGACGACCTTTCCCGCAACGTCGGTGAGCCGGAAATCGCGGCCCTGGAAGCGGTACGTCAGCTTGAGGTGATTCATCCCGAACAGGGCCAGCAGCGTTGCCTGCAAATCGTGGATGTGTATAGGCTCCTCGACGACGCCCCAGCCAATGTCGTCGGTCTTGCCGATCACCTGCCCCCCCTTGATTCCTCCGCCGGCGCACCACAGACTGAAGGCGAAGGGGTGATGATCGCGCCCCGTCACGGCCGGGAAGCCGGGGCGATTTTCCCCCAGCGGCGTCCGGCCGAACTCCGACGCCCAGACGACCAGCGTCGTATCGAGCAGCCCTCGCTGCTTGAGGTCTTTGAGCATCGCCGCGATTGGCTGGTCAGCCATCAGACAATTGTGCTGCAGCTCGTCGTTGAGGTTGCTGTGATGGTCCCACGAGGCGTGCACGATGTTGACGAACCGCACGCCACGCTCGACGAGCCGGCGGGCCAACAGGCAATTGCGGGCGAACGCTTCGAACTGACCCTTGCCACCCCGCGTTTTGACGTTGGGTTCATCCCGGCCCAGCCCATAGTTTTTCTGCGTCGCCTCGGATTCGCTCGAAAGGTCGATCAGCTCCGGGGCCGAAGATTGCATGCGATATGCCAATTCGTAGGAGGCGATTCGCGTGGCGATTTCCGGATCACCGACTGCGGCCAGCCGCTGGCGATTCAGATTGACCAGCCCTTCGATCGAACGGCGTTGCAGCTCGCCGCTGACGCCATCGGGATTATTGAGGTTGAGGACCGGCTCCCCTTGATTGCGGAACAGCACTCCCTGGTAAGTCGTCGGCAAAAATCCGCTCGACCAGTTCGACGTCCCGCCGCTCGTGCCGCGCCCGGCAGTCAGCACGACGAATCCCGGTAGATTCTTAGAGTCTGAACCCAGGCCATAATTGAGCCACGACCCGATGCTCGGGCGCCCGAACATCTGCGATCCGGTGTTGAGCAGGAGCTGCCCCGGATGGTGATTGAATGCCTCGGTGTGCATCGAGCGGACAAGGCACAAATCGTCGGCACACGTCGACAGGTGCGGGAGAAAGTCGGAAAGCTCCATCCCGCATTCGCCGTGCCGCGTGAACTTGCGCGGGCAGCCCATGAGCCGCGCCGTGTCTTTCTGGAGAAAGGCGAACCGCACGTTCTTCGTCATCGATTCGGGAAGGGCCTGCCCGTCGAGCTCGTTGAGCTTGGGCTTGGGATCGAACAGATCGATCTGGCTGGGAGCTCCTTCGAGATAAATGTAGATGCAGGCTTTGGCTTTGGGGGCAAAGTGCGCCGGGCGTGGCGCGAGCGGATCGACTGCCGCATCGACCGTTCCGTCGTTTGCCAGCAGACCATCATCCTTCAGGAGCGATGCCAGCGCGAGCATCCCTGCGCCGTTAGCCGTGTTCGCCAGAAACGAACGACGGGAATGTTCCGAGTTATCATTGAATCGCATTTCTTTTTCTCCGTAGCGGACACGAACTCAAGACAATGGCTCCGCCAATTTTTTCAGCCGATCTAACAGTGTGCTGATGTTGAGGTTTCGGGCCCATGACTCCATGTACGCCTGATCCAGGCTCACAAATTGGAGTTCGTAAACTCGAAGCGCATCGTAGAACTGCCTTGAAGACTCGAAACGATTGAACCTGTGACCATGTAGTCGATCTTGGCCGCGTCCAAGATCGAAGTGACGGTTCTCAGTAATTCCTGTTGTGACATAACGCCAGTCTTTTGAGGAGCAGCTCATTGAATTCTTTAGCGGGCAGGTCCGGAAATCGGGTTTTCAGCCCCTGGACGAACAACCTCTTCGAAAAATCCGACAGCTCGAACGCCTTGCGCAAGCGTTCGCTGGGGGACATGCGAGCCAGCGTTTCCAGGTACAATCGGTGATTCGGGCGAGCCTTGAGATTCATCATTCATTCTCGAGTAATCGTTTCGTCGAGATTCAACAATATCCGGGCCAGGGCCACGGCGGCGGCCGTCTCGACGAGTTCGGCATCGGCGGGTTTTGGATTGCCGACAAGTTTGCTTGCTGCCGGTCGATCGGATTCGGCCAGCTTACGAAAGTCGGCGAGCAGGTCCGCCAATTCTTGCGATTCCCCCTCGTTTGGAGCACGGCCGACGCATAACTCAAGCGCGAACGCCAGGCGCGATGCGGAGTTTGCGGGGCGCTCCGCAATCATGCGCCGCCCGAGTGCCTGGGCGCATTCGTGAAAAACCGGATCGTTGAGCAGCGTCAGCGCTTGAAGCGGCGTATTGGAACGGTCTCGACGCGTGCAGGTGACATTCGATTCGGGGGCGTCGAACGTCATCAGCATCGGATAGGGGCTCGTCCGCTGGAACCAGGTGTAAAGCCCGCGGCGGTAGCGATCGGGTCCAGTGCTTTCGACCCACCGCGCGCTGCCGGCGTATGTCAGCTCCGAGATCCCGGCCGGCTGCTTCGGCCGCACGCTGGGACCGCCAATTGTCGGTGCGAGAAGTCCACTGGCTGCCAGGCACGCATCGCGGAGCACTTCCGCTTCCACACGAAATCGGCCCTGCCGCGCCAGTAGTGAGTTTCGCGGATCTCGCTCGAGCAAATCGCTGCGCGGCTGCGACGATTGCCGGTAAGCTGCCGAATTCACGATCAATTTAATCATCCGCTTCATGCTCCATGCGCCTCCTCCTCTTAGCAAGGGGGGTCTGGTGGGGGCGGCTTGCAATTCGGAATTCGGAATTCGGAGTTCGGAAGATTTTGTAGCTCGATCTTGCGGTCCAGATGCGTTGGCACCGAATGGCGCGACTGCCCCCGCCGCCCCCCCTTTGCCAAGGGAGTACGACGGCGTGACGAACTCGGCGGCCAGCCAATCGAGCAGTTCCGGGTGCGACGGTTTCTCGCCGCGTGTGCCGAAATCATCGACGCTCGTCACCAGGGCCTGCCCAAACAGGTTTTTCCAGATGCGGTTCATCGTGACCCTTGCGGTGAGCGGATTCGACGGATCGACGAGCCAGCGCGCCAAATCGAGCCGATTGGCGGGACGCCCCGCGGAACCGCGAAATGTATGCAGCACGGCCGGCGTGTGCGGCTGCACTTCTTCTCCCTTGCGGAGAAAATCGCCGCGGACGTGAATGTGCGTTTTGCGTGGCGGGCTGATTTCTGCCAGAGTCTGCGCGCGGGTCGCCGGAAGAGCGGGCGCCTGCTTCGCGTGTTCTGCTTCTGCCTGTCGCAACTTCGCCAGTTCCGGATCCAATATCGCGTACTGCGCCATGAGTTTCTTCTGCTCGGCATTTGTGCGCTGCGCGTACGGCTTGGCCAGCACGGCGGCCACTTCGTCCGGAAATCCGTCGAGTTGAACAGGGCGCGGCATGGTTGTCGCTGACAGTCGGAATCGGCCAATCGTATGCTGTGACCCGTACTGCTGATCGAGAACGATCGTGAGCGTCGCTCCATCGGGAACGTCGAGTATGGATTTCGTCTCGAAGACGGCCACATGCCGCTTGCCAAACTGTGGCGAGACGGCCCAGCCCGTCTTGGCGTCCCCATCAACGGCGGCTGCGACAGGCCATTTGTCTTGCGAGAAATCGGCTGAGGCGGCGCCCCATGCGACAGGTCGCGGTTCCGCTTCACCGGCGAAAGACACCACCGCCCTGACTTCCGAGAGGACGAAGTTGCCGTGTGGAGTGCGGCCTGGGCCGTGTGCTGCCAGTGAAGGATCGGGAATCGCATCCAGACGGAATGCGGTGAACCCCTCCATGCCACCTTGGAATTGCAGCGTATACGTTTCCACGGGTTTGTTTTCGCCGGTCGCCAGGTACGAGCCGTCGGCTTGGCGGACGAATTTGACTCCGCCTGTTGCCGCGATCGAGGTTGGTTCGAGAATTGTCCACGTCGGCAGCGACGATTTGTCGAGCCCCTGTTCCCAGGCGGTCAGCCGATCAGGCAACTGCGTCTTTTCGAAATCGGCAATGGCGGCCAGGTAAGGCGCATGGGCGGCGGCGTAGGCCGTTTTGGCTTGCGCGTAGGCTGCGGCCTCCGCAGGCAGAGGGGCCGGCAGGTCGACTTCGTTCCCCTGATTGAAAAAAGCGAACATGCCATAATACTCGTGCATCAGCAGCGGATCATATTTATGGGAGTGGCATTGCGAGCACGCCATCGTCAGCCCCAGCCAGACCGTGCTGGTGGTATTGACCCGGTCGATCACGGCATTGACGCGGAATTCCTCCTGATCAACTCCCCCTTCCTTGTTCGTCAGCGTATTGCGGTGAAAGCCGGTCGCCACTTTCTGCTCGACTGTCGCGTTAGGCAATAGATCTCCGGCGAGCTGCTCGATCGTAAACTGATCGAACGGCATGTCATTGTTAATCGCGTCGATGACCCAGTTGCGATAGCGCCACGCAAACGGGCGCGGCGAATCCTTTTCATATCCGTCGCTGTCGGCATAGCGGGCCAGGTCGAGCCAGTGCCGCCCCCAGCGCTCGCCGAAATGGGGCGATGTCAGCAGCCGGTCGACGAGCAGGTCGTACGCGTCGGGACGTGTATCATCGAGAAACTCGCGAATTTCGGCAGGAGTCGGCGGCAGCCCCAGCAGATCGAGACTAAGCCGGCGAATTAATGTGCGGCGATTGGCTTCCGGTGACGGGGCGATCTGCAGATGTTCCAACTTTGCCACGACGAAGCGGTCGATCGGGTTGCGCACCCAGTCTTCGGATTTGACCTTGGGATCGCCCGGCCGCCGGATGGGCTGGAACGACCAATGCCGGGTATCGACCTTGCCGTTCCCGGATGAGTCATCGGGCCATTTAGCTCCCTGATCGATCCAGGCACGAAACAGGGCCACTTCATCGTTCGAGAATTTGTACCCTTCGGGGGGCATGACGATGTCGGGATCGAGTCCGGCAATGTATTTGACGAGCAGGCTGCCGGCACTCTTTCCCGCCTCGAAGGCAGGACCGGAATCGCCACCGCGAACTGCATCCCCGGGAACGTCGAGCCGCAATCCCGAAACTTGTTTCTCGGAGCCGTGACATTTCAAACAATGTTTGATGAGCAACGGCTGAATGTCGCGTGCAAACTCGACCTGGGTTTTGGCCGGTGCGGGAAGTTTATCGGAATTTGCTGCCGCGTCTTCGCCTCCGTAAGAGGCGACGCGGACGACGCCTACGACTGCGGCGATCAGCAGTCCAATGAATCCGACGCGCGGTCGATTCATGCACGTTTCCTTCGCAGGCGGGACAATGATTCGGGGAACCTTAGTCGACCACACGCGAAATGCGCTGTCAAGCTGGCGCTGATCGACACGGGAAATGTTTTTGAAAACTTCGCGGTCTGTTGTCGAATTGGCTCCCGGTCATTCGACAGTATGATGACGTGCGGTGTTTCAACTCACATTTTTCTTAGTGAAGGAGTGATGATGATGATTCGAAAAAAGCTGGTGTTTGGCCTGCTGCTGGTTGGTCTTTCGGTTTCGGCCTCTGTAGCAGTTCTGGCTGCGGGGGACGAAAAGCACGACCATCTGCCGGGGCCGCCCAAGAATACGGGGCTGGACAAGATGAAAACCCTCGTCGGGATCTGGGTTGCCGCTGACAAAGATGGCAAACCGACCGATGACGTGGTTTCCATCATCAAACTGACTGCAGGGGGGAGTGCGATTCACGAGACTCTCTTTCCGGGACAGCCGCACGAAATGATTTCGATTTATACGGTCGACGGGCCTGATCTCGTGATGACGCATTACTGCATGTTGGGGAACCAGCCGCGCATGAAGGCCAGCGCAAAATCGCCGGGAAACAAGCTCAACTTCGAATTCGCCGGGGGCTCGAACCTGGACCCGAAGAAGGACAAGCACATGCACGGGGCGATCGTGACCATCGTCGACGCAGACCACTATGAAGTGGAGGGGATCGGCTGGGAAAATGGCGCCCCCGCCAAGGAGATGTGCAACGGGATGAAACTCGTCCGCAAGAAATAGGCCGGCGCTGCGCGAGACAGTGAGGGGGGAAAGGAGAGAGGAGATGAGTAGGGAGAGCAGTTGAATCGCGCAGGACTGTCGCCCTGGCAGAGGTGTACCGTCTTTCAGAATCGATACCCGGGGCTAATCGCCCTGGGCTATCGAATTTCGCCCCGGATGGTGCTGTATCGTGCAGCGTTGGAGCAATTTCGGAAAGCGTCTGGGCCATCGCATTCCTCACTTCGGCGACGGACGTGGGAGGTGCCTCCCGCTTATCGTTGGACTGCGGCGAGCTTTTCGGTACAGGCGGCGACGACGGTTTGCTGGGCGGAGTCGACCTCTTCAGCAGTCAGCGTGCGATCGCGGCTGCGATACAGCAGGCGCAGAACGTACGATTTTTTGTCCGGCGGTATCTGCTGACCACGATATTGGCTGGCAAATGAAACCGACTCCAGCAGCGGCCCGGCGGCGCTCCGCACCTGTTCCTCGAGCTCCTGCCATGAGACCGCCTCGTCAAGCACGAAATTGAGATCCCGCTCCATCCCCGGATACTCCGGGATTGGCGCGTACGGAGGCCAGAAGTCGGCGACCCCTTCCAGCACCGCCAGATCGAGTTCCACGGCCGTCACCGGATCGTGCAAATCCAATTTTTGCCGGATGCCGTCGGCGATTTCCCCCAGCCATCCCAGCCGCTGGCCGGCAATGAACAACTCGGCGCCGCGACCCGGAATGAACTCGGGGTGATTCGTCGGCCGCGCGGTTACCGCCGCGCCGCGGTTCGTGGCCCGCACCAGCGACTCGACGATCCCCTTCATTTCCGCGAACGACTTCCCGGACACGCAACCCAGCAGGTTGGGTTGCGTGTCCGGTCGATCGGGATCGGCCCCCAGGAACACGCGTGAGAGCTCGAAGAGCTGGGCGTTGATATTCTTGTGCCGTTCGTTCTGCGCGCGGCTGGCCAGCAAGCTGGGAATCAGGCTCTGCCGTAGAATGTTCTCCCGCTGCCGCGACGAATGTTCGACGCGCTGCGCCGGCGCATCGGTCCACGGACGAAATAGACCGGCCAGATCTTCGCCGACGAACGAAATCGTCACTGCCTCGAAAAATCCCGCGGCCAGCAGCACATTGGCCAGCCGCCCGCTCAGCTGGTCTCGCAGAGTCGACTTGCTGACTTCCAGCGGAACCAGCACATCTTCGGGAATTTTTTCGTAGCCGTGAATACGTGCGACTTCCTCGATCAGGTCGATTTCTCGGGTGAGGTCGCGGCGCCACGACGGCGGCGTGAATGACACCGTCCCGGCAAAATGGGCGGTGGCATCGGTGAGCCCCAACGATTTCAGAATTCGGACAACCGCTTCCTTTTCGATCTCGATGCCGAGAATGCGGGGGAATTGCGAGAGCCGCAATATGATCGGCTCGCGTGCCGTCGCCGGGGCCGTTCCCGCAAACAGCCAGCCGGTGCAGAGTTCGCCCCCCGCCAGATCGATAGTCAACTGGGCGCAGCGCCGGCTGGCCCAATCGAGCCCCTGCCGGTCGATCCCCCGCTCGAATCGGTAGGACGAATCGCTGTGCAGCCCGAGTTTGCGGGCCGTGCTGCGCACCGACATCGGCACGAATTCGGCCGCCTCGATCAGCACGCTCGTGGTTTCGTT
The DNA here is from genome assembly GCA_036501235.1 of Planctomycetaceae bacterium. Lineage (GTDB taxonomy): Bacteria > Planctomycetota > Planctomycetia > Planctomycetales > Planctomycetaceae > JACQFH01. The sequence continues at coordinate 5,530 of DASYAR010000668.1, read as the reverse complement.
GCTGATCTCGGTGTCGAGGCCTCCCATCACGCCGGCGATCGCCACCGGCTTGCTGGCATCTGCGATGACGCACATCTCGCCGGTGACGTCATATTGGCGTTGATCGATGGCGGTGATTTTTTCGCCGGCCGCACCGCGGCGGACGATGATTTTACGACCGCCGAGTTTGTCGAAATCGAATGCATGGAGCGGCTGGCTGCATTCCATTAGCACGTAATTGGTGATATCGACGACGTTGTTGATCGGGCGGATCCCCAGCGTCTCGAGCCGTCGCTGCATCCACGACGGGCTGGGAGCGACCTTCACGCCCCGCACCAGGCGGGCAAAGTATTGCGGACACAAATCGGTCGCGCAGTTCTCGATCGACGTCTGCGATGCGATTGGCGGACCTGTTTCAGCCGGCGTTGCCGCCGGAATCTGCAGGCGGCGATCGAACAACACGCCGACTTCGCGCGCGACTCCCAAGTGCGACAGGCAATCGGGACGGTTGCTGGTGACCTCCAAGTCGATGGCCAAGTCTCCCTCGACATCAGTGACGTCTTCGAGATTCAGCCCCGCCATCATCAGCCGCTCGGTTAGAGTCTCGACCGACATGTCGAGCCGCACGTATTCCTTGAGCCAGTTCCAACTGACGATCATCAATCGCTCCTTATTCCCTCTCGTCACACCGGAATCCATCCGTGATTGTCGCGATATACGGACTGCTGGGAAAAAAAGTTCCCACGCAAAATGCGTGGGAACAAACATATCGAAGCGCCTGCGGGAACGAAAGGATTACCCCTCGCCCGGCCCCTCGGTTCCTCCGGTGTAGTGTTCGCCGACAGGTTTGGCCCCGTGGAGCACCTCGACCTGGTATCCGCCCTTGGAGCGGAAATACAAAGCCAGGACGAGATATCCGATCGCCATCGCGGCTGGGACGTACGCTGTTGTTTTAAGAGCCATTCGACCGCTGTACATGTTGGCGTCCAGCACTATCCGCTCATCTTCGGTTACCTTGTCGGAATCGGCCACGGGTTTGTTCGCAGCCTCGGCATCCTTTTGCTTTTTGTCTTTCTTGCCAAGATCCCCAACCTTTGTGCCATCCAGGCCCGCGACGGGCTTAAAAGTCCCGAGCATGAATCCTTCGGTCTTCGGTTTGAGGACGACATTTCCGAACTCCTTCGGCCACTCACCGCCGACCTTCTGGTTTTCATCGACGAACTTGTTCAACGATTCGCTGAAGGGCGCCTTAGATACGTACTCGTCATAGAGTTTCGGAGACTGTGCTTCCAGCTTCTCGGCCGCGAAATAGTCCTGCGTGTAGCCGATCCCCGGACCACCCAAAAGTCCGGCAGACAGCATGCCGATCCCGCCGATGGTGCCCATCGTCAAGGCGCCGCCCTTGGGATATCGCTCGCCAACGACGCCCAGCATTGTGGGCCAATAGAAAGTCTTGCCGATTCCATAGACCGTGCCGGCCGCCATGATCGCCAACCCCTCAGAAGTTCCCAGCCAGACCAGGCCGGCACAGCCCAGAACCGCGCTGATGAACAACAGTCCGATGGGATTGATTTTCTCGACGATGGGCCCCGCGAAAAACCGCAAGGCAAACATCAACCCGGAGGTCCAGATGAACAGCCAAGTCGCCAGGTTGCCAATCGACGCGGTCATAATGTTCTGGATCCAACTGTCGGTCCCCAGTTCCACATATCCCACGCAGGCATGGAGCAGAAACAGCAATATGAGAATAGGAGATGCGAATTCCGCCAGCATAGTGCCGTACGACACGCCCGCCGCCTTAGCCTCGGAAATCGGGAATGTCTCCTTCAGGATCACATAGCCGTAGTAGGCCACGAACGGCAGGAAGAACGCCACGGCAATTTCCCAGCGCACATGTCTGACGTAAGCTTGGTTGCTGCAAAACAGCAACGACAGGATTCCACCAAGAATTAATCCTCCCGGCCAGCCGGCGTGGAGGATATTCAAATAGTGGGTCTTCTGTGTCGGATATAAAGTGGCGACTAGCGGGTTGATTACGGATTCGCAAACGCCGTTGCCCAGGGAAAACAGGAACGCTCCCCAATACAGGCATTGGAATGCTGCGTCTTGTGCGGCTGATGACTTTCCCATTGCTTCGTAAATCGGCGTCGCTGCCAACGTCACGATTGCGGAACTCACATGCAGTAAAAATGCCAGCACCATCAGCGCTTTATATCCGACCCGGTCGGCAATGAGGCTGCAGGCAATGATCGTGATGCCAAAGCCAACCAACCCTCCACCGTTGATCTTGCCCAGTGTTGCCTTGGTGAATCCAAATTGATCTGACCAGTCGTCAAGAATCACACCGCGAACGGAAAATCCGACTCCGGCGGCGATCAGAGTGAAGAAACTGGCCAGAAATAGCGCGCGGTTGTTGTTCATAAATTCGAGCGGGCTTGCAGAAAAAATCGGGTCGATTCGCCGCCGTGCACGCAATTCGGTCCATCGAGTCGGCTTGGACTGCCGGTCGTGAAACCGGCAAAGATCGACCATCCTACACAGGGCCAGTCGTGATTTCTATGTTGCGGGGGACAAGATATCGCTGTCAGTCAGAGGTAGCATCGACGCCGGGTCATTGTGGACCTGGACCACCTCAGTTACCGGAAGTGACTTGCCTGAACGTCGAGGATCGCTCGCTCGTCGGCATTCTGAATTCGCGGTGCGAGTAGCCTCGCTTGGCATCTTGATCCACAATGACCGGTTCAACTGAATACCGCAGGGATCAACCCTGCGGCTCGCCGTGTTATTTGCAAAGAATCATGTTTCTGCTGCAAGTCACTACATTTCAAGGACTTGTACGCCTGGTCCTGGGCCGGAAGGTCGGGTTTTTCGGAATCTTCGGCAGATATCGTCAAGTCGTTAAAGGCGGATTGCCGATGTTTCTGCTATCGCGAATTGATTTGCGATTTGGTCGAGACTGCGGGACGCAGTCAGGCCGCTGGGGGGGGCAGGGAAGCCCATTTTTTCACCCCGACAAGGATGAATCCGCAATGCGTCCGCACCTGAAGCTCTACACCGGCGAAATCGATTCCTCAACCGCTGTCGCCGAGCCCGAAGTGTCGATGACGCTCGGTGAAATCAGCGAAATCCTGGCCGACGCCGTCCGCACGAAGCGAGCCTGGCTGAACGACTTCGAAGACGACCGGCTGCAAGTCTCGGCCGATCTGTACGAAGTGCTGTCGGCTTACTGGAACATGCGCCGCGGTGCTTGAAGTCCCCGCTGCACAAATCATTCGTCGGCAGAAAATGTCGTCATCTCGCTCCGTCGAGATGAGGTTTGTCGCACCCCCGCAGATTTCGCTACCGAGTCATGCAGTGCCTCGCGAACTGTCCGGCGACGTAGCCTCCTCTTAAGCCCCGGTAGGGGCTGTTTTGTCCATCATCGGAATGAAAATCGAACACATTTTTGGCGTTCGCACGAGCTCTGTTTTCAGCAACTCAGGTGCAGTCTGACCTATGTCGACTTATCTTCCGGCGGGGCGAAGCCCCGGCGGAGGGTGTTTTCGGTGATGTTGACCGGAATCACGAACTGCCGCAGATAATCGGGACCGCCGGCTTTCGAGCCGATGCCCGACATCTTAAATCCACCGAACGGCTGCCGTTCGACCAGGGCGCCGGTAATCCCGCGGTTGAGATACAAGTTGCCCACCTCGAACTCTGCGCGGGCCCGCTTCAAGTTGCCGGGACTGCGCGAATAGACTCCGCCGGTGAGGGCGTATTTGGTGCCATTCGCGATCTCGAGCGCGTGGCTGAAGTCGCGCGCCTTGATCACCACCAGGACGGGGCCGAAAATCTCGTGTTGCGCGATACGGGCCTCGGGGGGCACATCGACAAATATGTGCGGGCCGACGAAATATCCGGTTTGCGCCAGTTCGCCCGGGTCGCAAGCCAATGCCAGCCGGCCTTCGGTCTTACCCAGCTCAATGTATTCGTGAATTCGCGTCTGGGCTTCTTCGTCGATGACTGGTCCAACAAACGTCCCTGGTTCTTCAGCCACGCCGATGGCCAGACTGCGCGTGGCATTCACCAGCCGTTTGACGAACTCGTCGTAGGCCGCTTCCAGCACGATGGCCCGCGAGCAGGCCGAACATTTCTGCCCCGAGTAGCCGAACGCGCTCGTCAGCACTCCCTGCACGGCCTCGTCGAGATTGGCGTCGTCATCGACGATGATGGCATTTTTGCCCCCCATCTCGGCGATGACACGCTTCACGGTGTCCTGTCGCAGGTCAGTTTTCGCCGCCCGCTCGTTGATGCCCAACCCCACGGCCTGCGACCCGGTGAAAGCGATCAGATCGACATCGGGGCTGCCGATCAGCTCGGGGCCGATCTCTTCGCCAACCCCCGGCAGGAAATTCACCACGCCGTCCGGGATGCCCACTTCTTCCAGGATCTTAACGAGCATCGAGGCAATCACCGGCGATTGCTCGGCCGGCTTCAGTACGACCGTGTTTCCCGTCGCCAGGGCGGCGACGGTCATGCCGGTCAGGATTGCCAATGGGAAATTCCACGGAGCGATGACGGCCACGACGCCGCGCGGGCGGTAGAAGTAGCTGTTTTCTTCCCCCGGAATGTCGCATTGCCGGGGAATCGACAGCCGCCGGATCTGCGCCGCGTAGTACATGCAGAAGTCGATGGCCTCGGAGACGTCGGCGTCGGCTTCGGCCCAGGGTTTTCCGCATTCGAACACTTCCCACGCGGCGAGCTCGAACCGCCGCTCGCGCATCCTGGCGGCGGCCAGCTCGATGTATTCGGCGCGAAACTGCGTTTCGGTTCGCGACCATTTACGAAACGCGCTGCGGGCGGCAACCACCGCCTGGGCCACGTGCTCGGGAGTGGCGCTGGCTGATTTCCCCACGATCTGTTTCCGCCGCGACGGATTCCGCGAAACGATCGTCTGCTTCGTATCGAACCGCTTACCCCCGATGATCAGCGGGATTTCTATGCCGAGCTCGTCCGACACCGTGTCGATCGCTTCCTGCATCGCCTGGCGATTGTGTTCCAGGCTGAAATCGGTGTTCGGTTCGTTGAGGAATTTCTCGCTCGGAGCTTCGGGCTCTGGCGGGGGTTGTGTCACGGCACGGGTCACGGCACGGAGAGCGGGTTTCATGAGTAACTCCTCGATCGACACATTTTCCGCGAAACTGGCTCGCAGAAACGAATCGTTGGATGTGTTTTCCAATAAACGCCGGACCAGATACGCCATGCCGGGAATCAATTCACCGAAAGGCGTGTAGATCCGCACGCGATGCCCCAACTCGCTGAAGAGCTGGGCCTGCTCGGCCCCCATCCCATACAGCATCTGGATTTCATAGGCGCCGCTGGGAACTTTGAGCTGCCGCCCCCACGCGACGGCGTGCGCCAGGCTCCTCAAGTTGTGACTGCCGAATGCCGGTCGCAGCCACGTGTAATTCTCCATCAGGAAGCGGACCTGTCGTTCGTAATTGTCGTCCGACTGCCACTTGCGCTGATAAACCGGTATCGGCCAGTTGCGCGACCGGGCCACGACCGTTTC
>DASYAR010000667.1:0-6984 GCA_036501235.1 Planctomycetaceae bacterium | reverse complement strand
TATCACGGCATGCGGAACGTCGACCGATTCATCGACGACCTCGAAAAGCGCTTCCCGCCGGAACCCCACGTGGAAGAACCCGCATCCAAGTAGGTTCCCGCGTTCCGGGACGGCGGTACAAGGACCTTCGAATGTCTCTTCGTTTCGCGCGTGTCGTCACCTTGTTGCTGCTGATGTCGATCTGCGCCGGATCGTCCGTAACCCTCCGCGCGGCAGAGCGCGACCCGGACTTGATCCGCCGCGAGAACGCCAAACCCGGCGCCAGAGATTGGCAACTGACGCGCGTGGCATTGCAAAGCACGTCGGGAGTTCGCGCCAATTACATCGAAGGTTATTGTTCGCGCCAGAGCGTGGCCGCCGGGGAGAAGATCGACATCATGGTTTCGACGAACCCGCCGTCGAAATTCCAGATCGAGATTTTTCGGACGGGATATTACGGCGGTCGCGGTGCACGGCTGATGAAGGCGCTCGGCCCGTTCGAAGGCACGACGCAGCCCGATCCGGAAATCGGGCCGAAAAACCTGCATGAATGCCGCTGGAAACCGACGACGACTCTCGAAATTCCGGCCGACTGGCCCAGCGGCGTCTACCTCGGACGGCTGACCTGCCTGCCTCCTGACGAAAACCGGGCGCCGTGGCAGAGCTACGTCGTGTTCATCGTCAAGGATGACCGGCCCGCAGACATTCTGTTCCAGTGTTCCGACAACACCTGGAACGCCTACAACGAATGGCCCGGCAAATACTCGGTCTACACTCACCCCCAGGGAAATCAGGGGCCGTGGGCCGATGTCAGCTTCGACCGTCCGTACGGCCGATACGCCCAGTTCACGAGCGTCGTCAATGATCCTCTGTCGATCGGCGCTGGCGAATTCGTGTCGTTCGAGTTCCCGCTGAGCTATTTCCTGGAACAGCACGGTTACGACGTGTCGTACGTTTCGAACAGCGACATGTTGTCTCCCGAGCGCGGTCTGAAATGCAAGAGCTTCATCAGCGTCGGTCACGACGAATATTGGGACCGCCGGCAGTACGACAGTGTCCTCAAGATGCGCGACGCCGGTGTCAATCTGTTGTTTCTTTCGGGAAACGCGGTGTGCTGGGTGGCGCCGCTACGGTCCGGGCATGACGGCCGGCCCGCCCGCATCATGTTTCGGGGCGGGCCATATGGCGGCGATTACAAGTACGCCGTCGACCGGGAGAAGGTGAACGGCCCCTTTCCTGAACGCGGGCCCGACGAAGGTTATCTGATCGGCGCCCGAAACGTCGAACCCGATAACGGCGGCGGCGACTGGGTCGTCACCAAGCCCGACCATTGGATGTTCGCCGGAACGGGCGTGAAGGCCGGGGACCGCATTCCAGGCCTCGTCGGCTGGGAATATCATGGCGATCCGCCTGCCGACATTCCGGGGCTGGAAATCGTCGCCGCGGGAACGGCACTCGTCGGAGGAGTGCGGCCACAGCAATGGACGGCCACAATTTATCCGGGACCGAAGGGCAATTTCGTCTTCAACGCGTCGACGATTTTTTGGGCCCAGGACCTCAGCAGTCCCCCGGGACACACTCTTCCCTGGTCGCATTGGACACGCCCTCACGGGCCCGACGAACGGGTGCAGCGGATCACACAGAACCTGCTCCAGCGGGCGATCGGAAAATAGCCGTCGACGATCCCGTTCACCGAATGTGCGACGAAACCCGCTGGAAAGCGGCGACTGCACTGGTTTCGAATTCACGGACGCGATACGTTGAATGTGCCGGATCTGTCTACTTCCTGCCGCGCCGCAATTCCGGGGATCCGGCCTGGCGAATTCCGAAAGATCAAAATGCGTTTCGTCGGCAGGAGCAGCCGTGGTTTCACGCTGATCGAATTGCTGGTGGTGATCGCAATCATCGCCGTGCTCGTGGCGCTCTTGCTGCCGGCGGTGCAGATGGCGCGCGAGGCGGCACGGCGGGCGCAGTGCAAAAACAATCTGAAGCAGATCGGCCTGGCACTGCACAACTATCACGACGTGACGAACGTGATTCCCTTCGGCTACGCCGGATTTCCGTTCACCAATCAGGGTAGCGTCTGGGGATGGGGGACGATGATTCTGCCGGGACTCGACCAGGGACCGCTCTATAACAGCCTGTCGCAGGCGCCGGGTGGAACGAATGGATTTGGAGCGCCGGGCACGGGTTTCAGCGCGGTGATGACGTCGTTCAATCCTCCTTGCGCGCTGCTGGCGACGAGTTTGCAGGTTTACCGCTGCCCGTCCGATGCCAGCGATGGGCCGCTCACCGTCCCCGCTGGGGGGCTGAACGGCACTTTCCCCGGCACGACCTCCACGTTCGGCCGGTCGAATTATCCGGGTGTGTTGGGCGCGACATACGGAAATTCCAACGGTCTCCTGGGGACTGACGGCGCCTTCAGCGAGTCGAGCAAGCGGCGATTTGCTGATTTCAGGGATGGACTGAGCAATACGTTTCTCGTGGGAGAACGCCGCTCGCCGATGGCGACCGGCGGCCAGTTCACGGGCGGCGACACGATCTGGGCCGGCTCGAACGACGATAATTTTCCCGACTGGCAGGGGTTCTCGATGCATCTGGGTTCCTGTGACCCGATCAGTCCTCTCAATCAGAAAACCACGACCGCACCTTCGGCGGCGAACGGCCAACCCTACATCACGTTCAGCAGCCTGCACACGGGAGGGGGGCATTTCCTGCTGGGCGACGGCTCGGTGCGATTCGTCAGCGACAGCATCGCGACCGGCCCCGCCGGCAAACCCGGCAGCACCTATCAGAACCTGGCTTCGATGGCCGACGGCCAGGTCATTGGCGATTATTGATGGCGCCGCGTTACGGTGACGGAAACTGAAAGATCCCGCGCACTTCGCAGCGGAACCCTGGCAGAACTTCGCCGCCGTCTAAAATATCGTCGATCGTGCAAATTCGGATCGGCAAATTGCGCACGTGAACAGTGACGGTCTTCCATCGCGGACTGACGATCCAAACAGTCGTCGTCCCGGCCGCCAGCCAACCGCTCACTTTTTCATCCACGGCGCGAACCGTATCACCAGGGGACACAACTTCGACGGCCAGATCCGGCGGCCCCGCCCAATACCCTTCGGGAATTCCGCCAGCCGGAATCCGTTCGCGGCGCACATAGGCAATGTCGGGAGCCCGAACCGTGTCGGGGTCACGCTCGATGAAAAACCCGGACTCCGCACCGAACAGCAAACCCAGATTTTTATCGGCGATGTAACTCCCGAGAAGCAACGAGAGCCGCATCGTCACAACGCCGTGTTCGCTCCCCGCCGGTGACATGCTCGACAATTCTCCACGAATCAATTCATATCGCACGCTGCCGCGCGGCATCTGCAGCAGTTCGTCAGCGGTGATGCAGGAGACAATTGCGCTCATAGAAGAAATTGCCGTCGACTCCGATTGTACGCACGCCAATGTTATTCTAATGCGCCTATGGATCAGATGACAGCTGTGCCGTCGTCCGGTGACTCAATGCGCGAGTCCCCACCAAACAGTCATTACTGCTGTGGAGAGCCTCCGAAATTCGACGTCCCAGAGGTATCGCCGCTGGTCGTCGAGGCATCGGTCGCGCCGTCCGCCGGTGGTTGCGCGCCGAAGGGATTCGGTCCGCCCAGTCCGCCGGGGCCGCCGCCCATCATTCCGGCCATCATGGTCATTCCTTTCTCGATGGAGGCCTTGATCGCTCCCGGGATTTTGCCGCTGACCTGTGCGATGGAACCGGCTCCCGACACGCGAAAACTGTTGACTGTCGCTTCGAGCTGCGGAATCAAATCATCCAGGCCCAGCATGGGAAGCATCGCCAGTTGCGTGGTCTTCATGGTTTCGAATTCGGCTTTCTGCTTCGCAACGTACTTCTCCAGATCGGCCTGAACGTCAGGTAACGCATCAGGACTGAAAAACCCGGCCTGAATTTCGATGTCCTGCGTTCCGGAGATTCCCAGATACCAGGCTTTGACTTTGCCGTTCGACAGCGACGCCAGTTCGTTTCCGACAGCTGCTGGCGCCGCACCTGGCGTTTCCGGCGTGCCGCCAGGCGGCGCTCCCGGCGAAACGGGGGGCGAATTCGGGGCGCCGGCCGCGGAGGCCGTGCCGGAGGCTGAGCCGCGCTTATTGAGCGTCACCACGAGGATCTGGGGAGTTGTCTCGACGAAGTCGAATTCCGCGCGGCGGATCTGCTTGGGGCCTTTTTCAATGATCCGCTGGATTTCACCTTCGTCAGCCACAAGCAACACGTCCGCCGCAGCCAGATAAACGACCGGCTTCGGAGCACCGGGGTTCATCGCCGTGGGGCGATAATACTTTTTACCCTGGTGTTCCGCCGCGGCAAATCCGGCCAGGCTGCCGATTTTGGCCGCATCCAGCGGTTTGGACGTACGGACCACGACGACGGCGCGAGTCTTCTCGATTCCCGAACCAGCGCCTGGCCGGGCTGCTCCGGGCAGGCCCATTCCAGGCGGAGCCAGCTTCGACAACGAAACATCCGACAGACCGGCCACTCCCATCGTGATCGTCTTCACGTCTCCCGGTGCCACGCCGTATTCGGTGGCAAACTGGTCTAGCTGTTTCTTCACAGTCGCGTTGGCCATCAGAGGTTGCATGAACGGCGAACCGAGAAATTCGTCCATGCGGACATGGGCGACGAGGTCCGCATCATGAGGCAGATACGTGAGGTCGATCTTGTTCTTGACTTCCACGCCCATCATCGAAACGGCGACCATTCCGCCTCCGATGAAGAGTCCGACGACGACCAGCGCTGCGATTCCGATCAACAGCGGCTTGAGCCAATTCGTGTCGCCCGACGACTTCGACTTCCCCTTCTTCGTTCGTTTACCGCCGCCCCTCGAAGGACTTTTTTCCGGCTGCGCCTCGGCGGATTCGTCGTCTTCATCATCTTCAGTCTTCGGGAGCGCCCCGTCGCTCTCGCTGGCATTCATGAACGCAAATTCGTCGTCCTCGGCGGGAGGCGCTTTAACGACGAACGGCTTCTTGCATTTCGGACACGGAACCTTCTTGCCGACCGAATTGCTGTTCTTCAGCTTCAGGCTCGCCTTGCAGCTTGGACAGTTGACCGTAATGGCCTCGCTCATGTTGCTCGTCTCCCTCAACCGCAGTTTGGAATTTCCGCTCCGAGCATAGCAAAACATTCGATGAAATGCCCGTTTCAACAATCCAGCCCGCGAACCGAAAACAATTCCTACGTGATGCGGGTTGGCGTTCCCCGTGAGAGTCCCGATGTCCCAGGAGGCCGTGAACCGGGCCCATGCCGCGTGAAGCGCATGTCCCTTCGGAAAGTCGGGGGTGCATCCGTCAAATGGGGGGGGCCCTTTGAAGTAACGCCGATGCTGGCAGCATAGGCCACGTGGGCGACGCTGCCAGCGTCGGCGTGTTTGGGGACCGCCCCTATTTAACGGATGCACCCGAGCCGGTGCTCGCTTCGACCGTCCTTTGCCTGTGAGCCGTCTTGAGACTATACTGGTGTGCCTGTGGCCTTGAATTGCTGCGTCTGCATTCCAACCAGGAGGTCCCCATGATTCGGTTGCTCGGATTCGCTTCGACATTGCTGTTCGCTTCCACCGTCGTCTGGGCCGATGAAGCGCCGGCCACCGGCAAATCCGATACGGCCGCCAAGTCCACGACTAAGTCCGAAGGCACGAAAGCCGGTCAAGAGACAAAGCCCGATCAAGAGACAAAAATCGAAAAGAAAGTCGATGTCGGCACGCAGGCGCCTGCATTCAAGATCAAGGATGCGGCCGGCAAAGATATCGATCTCGCGCAGCTCACCGCCAAAGGGCCGGTCCTCGTGCGACTGACCTGCGGCTGTTCGGGTTGCGACAAAGAGCTGGCTTACTTCCAGGCGATTCATGAAGCTTACAAAGATGCCGGATTGACGTCGCTTGCCGTGTTCAAAGAACCGGACACGAAAGTAGCCGCGTACGTCAAAGAGAAGAAACTCGACATGCTGTACGCGGTCGATGCCAAGGGTGAGGCCTGGAATGTCTTCGAAACGAAGACGATGCCCACGAACTTTCTGATCGAAAAGGGAGGGAAGATCGTCGCGGTGGCCGCCGGCTGCGATCCGAGCGGCCTGTTGGCGAAAAAGTTCTCCGAGAAAGTCGCCAAGACGGTCAAGCAGGACGCTGTCGACGTCCAGAAGAAAGTGACGGACGAGGCTCAGGCGAAGAAGAAGTAGCCCACCGACGGCAGAACTGTGCCCGGCGCTGCGCGAGAAGGGAGAGCGGTGAGAGGGGCGTCGGCTAAAGCCGCATGGGCCGGTCTGGTTGTGCGGGCCTCGGACTTGTCGGTCACGTTGGCCAGTCGGCCGTGATCGCTGCCAGTCATGTTTCCGCCGACGCAGGATTGGCGAGGTCACCCCCCCAATTAACGGATACACCCATCCTGCGCACAAAACGGCCTGCTGCGGTTGTCATTCTCCGCAAGTCTTTCTAGAATTTTTGGTTCCGCCCGGCCGAGCCTGGAAAACTGCCTGGTTCGATCGACCGAAGATACGGCGGCGTATGGAGTTTGCGCGCACGTGATGCATGTTTGAAAGCATTTCTAAAGGCCTCGAGGGTGCACTTTCGTTGTTCCGCGGTCAGGGCAAACTGACCGAAGGCAATGTTCAGGACGCGCTGCGCGCCGTCACCCAGGCTCTGCTCGAAGCCGACGTCAATTTCACGGTGGCGCAGGAGTTCACCGAGCGCGTTTCGAAGGCGGCCGTGGGGACCGAGGTCCTCAAGTCGCTCAGGCCCTACGAGCAGTTCGTGGGGATCGTCCATCAGGAACTGGTCAACCTGATGGGGCCGGTCGACCACTCGCTCCATTTGCGGCGCGGCGAGCTCGTCGTGCTGATGATGTGCGGATTGCAGGGAAGCGGCAAAACGACCACCTGCGGCAAGCTCGCCAAGATGCTGGTGGAATCGCAGTGGCGGCCCATGCTCGTCGCCGCCGACTTGCAGCGTCCCGCCG
>DASYAR010000666.1:0-2063 GCA_036501235.1 Planctomycetaceae bacterium | reverse complement strand
GCTGCTTGAGCTGCCTGTTGTCGTGCTGCTCGAACTTCCTGACGAAATAGTATTTGCCGCGGCCCCTTTCGTTTGAGAGCCACTGGATTGCTTGTCGTCTGCCGCCGCCAGCACCGCCTGCCGTTCGAATGCCGGCTTTCGGTCGGCGGCCGTTCCACGCAAACCCGCCACCGCCAGGCCAATGGCGGCCAACCCGGCGACCATTCCTGTCCTGAATCCGCCCGTGATCTTCGTTGAGATCAATTTCTCGTCGCGCAACATCTCGATTCTCCTCATGAAGGTTCCGCGGGTCGGCAGAAAGGTACGGGCCGGCCAGGCCAGGGGACGGTCGCTGTGGCGCAGCGCCATCCCGGCCAGAGTCGTCAGATACAGACGTTGCCCGCCGGTGATTTGGGCCGCCGCGGCATCGGCGGCCAGTTCCTGTTCCAGCCGCAACCGAGCGGCCAGCCAGTGCACCAGCGGATGATAAAAATGGAAGACGAGCGCCAGCTGCGCCGCGATCCATGTGGCAAAATCCTGGCGGGCGACGTGCGCCAACTCGTGCGCCAAGACTGCCCGACGCTCCTCGCTCGTCCAGTTTCGCCAGTCGGCCGGCAGGATGATCAACGGGCGTCGCCAGCCCACTGTCGCGGGAGTGGTCAACAGGTTCGACTCGCAGATCACGACAGCCTTTGGGCCGCGCACTTCGGCCAACAGCACGTCTGCCAGCTCCAACAGACTCGAATCGGTAATTGGCTGGGCACGCAGCCGGTACGAGCGGACGGTCGCCAGTCCCACCATGAGCCGCGCCAGACCAACTCCAGCCCCGATCAAAAACAGGATCGCTGCGTACGCCGGCCATTCCCATCGAGATTTTTCGACGGCCGGCCGCCGTTGGATTGCTACCAGCAATGTTTTGAAAAACTCGGCGGTGGGGGAGACCGCATCGGTCGGCACGGAAGATTGCGGGTGATCACCGCTCCGCTCGTCGCTGATCGCGCCATCTGCCGGATCGCGCGAGCTACCTGCGGCAACCGTCGACGATGCCTTCGTGTGTAACGATTCCGTGGAGACGGCTGCCAGGCCCGCAGATATTTTCCAACGGGGCCAGGGACTGAAGGTCAGGGCGGTCAGTCCGGCGATCAATAACAATCCAGCCAATGCGGTGAGCGCCCGGGCCGATGGTCCGTAGCGCCGGACGACAGCGTAGGCGAGGGACGCCACGCCGGCCAAGATCGTCACCTGGATCACGCACCACACAAGAGCCACGCCGATCGTGTTCATTTCTTGCGCTCCGAAAGGATGCTTTGCAAGGCGGCCCGTTCCTTGGGTGTCAGGCTGCGCTGATCCATCAGCCGCACGAGCAACTGCTCGCGCGAGCCGCCGAATACTCGGCGGACCAGATCGGTCAACAGGTTTCCCGAGACTTCTTCGAATGACCGCAGCACCCGGAATTTGAAAGGCCGCTCGTCCGTCGTCTGTTTGAGAAATCCCTTGTCGACCAGAATCCGCACCAGCGTGGCGACCGTCGTATACGCCAGATCGCGGCCGCCGGCAGAGAGTTCGTCGCGAGCGGCGGCCACAGTCTGTTCTCCCCGGCTCCAGAACGCGTGCATGACTTCGAGCTCGCGTTCGGTCAATTCACCGGCTTTCGGTCGGGCCATGTTTCGTCGATCCGGATTGTGCGATCGCGTCTGTCGCGGCGACGCTGTGATATTTGGTTAATTAGATTTGGTTTTATAGTAGTTCGACCAAAATGACAAGTCAAGTTCTAACAAAACGAATTTCTTGTCCGCCGCGAAGCCGCGGATTATGATGACGGCCGCTGGTGAATGAGGTCGCTCAGACAATCGTTCCGATGCCGCAAGAGATGCTGAACATGCACCGTTTCAATTGGCGAGAACTGCGCGAATGGATGGGGATGACCCGCGCCGACGGATGCGTCTATCTCGCGTTGCTCGCCTGCATCGCTCTGTTCGTGGGGCAAGACTGGTGGGGCGACGCACTCTTGTCGCTGGGGGCCGTCGGACTCTGCACCGGGGCGTGCGTGCTGGGGATGAAGTCGGACCCGGAATTCGAGGATA
>DASYAR010000665.1:0-5990 GCA_036501235.1 Planctomycetaceae bacterium | reverse complement strand
CGCGGGAGATCGTCTGGTCGAGGTCCTCCAGCAGCTTGATGGGGTGCAGCGGGTCTTCGTTTTCCGACAGATAATCGAGGTACGCCTCGGCGCCGCGTTGGACGATCCCGCGCAAGTTCCCCATCGAGAGCATCCGCGGATGAAACAGATCGCTGCCGTACTTCTTGACGAATGATTTGACTTTTCGCCAAGTCGTCTGGTCCTTCAGCACCTCGATGCTGCTGAGCCGCATCGTGGCGCTGTGCTTGAGCCACAGCCGCAGGTACGATTCGAGCAGCCGGCCAACGACGTCGAGTAGCGTCGCGTCGGGCAGAGGAGTCCCCTGGGCGTCGGTTCCGGAGACGATCGTCGCCAGAGTCGATTGCAACGCCGCTTCCAGCAGCCGGTCGAACTCGGTGATCGACATGCCGTTGGGAGGCGACGTCCGTTCCATGACGTAGGCGGTTCGCAGCACGTGCCAGGTTTCGCGGAACAGCCCCAACTGCGGCAACTGCCCCAGCAAGGCGCGAATCAGCGATTGCAGATTGCGCGCTGCCAGGATCTCTTTCGGTCGGCCTCCCCGATCGACCGGCACATACAACAATGGCCGCCGCGACAAGTGCCGCAACAGCCCGGGGAGCGCCTGGTGCACTGCGGCGGCGTCTCGTTGCGAGATCAAACGCAAGACCGCCAGCAGCTGTTCGTCGGCATCGGGGCGTCGTCGTGCGGGCTGATCGGCGATCGGCAACGACTTCATAACGCGGGCCGTGTCGCTCAGCGCCACGCCGGCGGAAATCACCGAATTGAGCAGGCCGAATTTCACGTGCGATTGCCGGTCGAATTCCCCCAGCGAGTCGGGGTCTCCCTCGGGCTCGAGCGGCTCCCAGGCGGCCAGGTCTTCCATCAGCCCCCCCAGGTCGGCCAGCCAGGCGTCGTTCCGTTCTTCCCAGTGCTTCAGCACTTCGATTTGTTCGGCGGTCGGCGGGCCGGCGACCGACGCGGGGCCGTCGGGCTGGGGGACGAGACCGCTCCGCATGCCGCCGGCCAGCCATTCAGCCACTCCGCCCCAGGCCTGCGAGATCGTCACCAGGAAACGCATTCGCGATTCCAGGGGACCGGCGATCAGATCGAGATCGGTGTCAAACTGCGGATTCGAATCGTCGACCGTATCTCCGACGTGCCCGTCCTGCGCGCTGTCGCGGAACACGACGTTCTCATACGCTGCTCCGTAGATCGATTCTTCCTCGTCGGCCTCGTCTTCGTGTTTGGCATACAGCTCGTCGTCCGGAGTGAACGAATCCGAGCCGGCGCCCCCGTCGTCGTCGGATTGCGGTGCAGCCCGGCGCCTGGGCGTAGAGCCGTCTCCGAGTTTCAATTCGCCGCTGTTGCCCCGCTGCAAGGCGGGAATCGTGCCCCATTCGCCCGCGTTGACTTCGACGTAATCGAAAAACTTGCGGACCAGCGGCCAGCTCGACGAATCGTTGCGCGACAAGACGAGGTTCATCCAGCCCATGAACAAGGGACAGAACGAATAGATGCCCGACTCCAAAGCCACCGTCTGGCTTTGGCTGAGCCACTGGATGAGCAGGTTCATCGCCGCCAGCGCGTCTTTTTTCTTCAGCAGCAGGTCGACGACGATGGCGTAAGCGCGGGGTGATTCGAATTCCTCGACGTGCCGCTTCCAGAAGCCGATATCGCCCGCTGCCACTCCTTCGCGGTGCCAGGCCAACAGCGCCTGCGTGACCCGCACCGCCGATTCGTAGCTCTCGCGGCCGTAAACGGCGGGCAGGTCCGAGACGGTCGTCGTGGCGAACTTGTCCCAGAACTCGGCCAGGCGTCCGAATCGCTCGCCGATGGCCGTGCACAGCGCTTCTTCGCCCGCCGCGGCCGCCTCGCAGACCAGCCGCGAATAGACGTTGAATACCTGGTCCATGATTCCCACGAGTTTGTCGACTCGCGGGTCGGAGACGCTGTCTTCCCGCGCGGCAAACAGCGGAAACTGCCCCTGAAAGCCCAGGATGTTCCAGGGATCGACGATCGCGCCGCAGTCGATCCCGCGCAGCAGCAATTCTTCGACCTCGGCGACCCGCTTGTCGGCCGACGCGACCTGCGCCCGGTCGAGATCGAACTGGGCCAGCGTCAGCCGCAGTTGGATTTCGGTCTCGAAGCGCGTCGCCGCCGCCGGGATGATGGTCGCTTGCTGGCGGGCCGCATCGGCGTAACCCATTCGCGCGAACAGATACGCCAGGTGAGCGCGCTGCATCTGCCGGCAGCCGTAGTGCGCCAGGTACAGGTTCAGGTGCTGCCGGATCCGGCCGAACGGCTGCTGCACGAGCTGCGCCTCGCGGCGGAGGCGATCGGCGTGTTTCCCCTTCATCGTCTGCAGCAGCCGCGAATAAAACGCGTCGCGCTGCCGGGCGATTTTCGGAAGCAGCGACGTCAGACTGACGTTCGAATCGTGCGTATCGGGCCCGGAGCCCGAGACCGACGAAGCCATCAGCATGGTGCCGGCCAGCACCGCCGCCGCCTCGCGCACCCGTTCGTCGGCGGGAACGTCTTCGGCCTGCCGCATCCAGTCGCGCAGCGCATCGAGAATCACGACGCGAACCACAAATCGCCGGTAGCGCCCTGAGACGTCGAGGCAATGCGGGTCCCATTCGCCGAACGTATAGTTCGTCCGCTTATAAACCGGATGCCCGTGATCGTAAGCCCGCAGATCGAGCGCCAGCTCGTCCATCATCTCGACGTCGAAATACGCCGACGACAAAATGTCGGCGGGCATTTCGCCCAGGATCTCGAGGGCGTTGACGATCAGGTCGTGATATCGTCCCGCCGCCGCTCCCGCGCCTTTGAGATAGAGCGGCACCGGGCGGAAGCGTTCGTGCGGATAGGGCTGCATCTGCTGCCCCGTTTCGAGCACCGCCACGGGTCGATGTCCCAGAAAATCATTCAGATGCTTGAGTGCGCCGCTGGTGATCCGCTCGATGTCGCTCCAGGGCGCTCCTTGCGACAACACCGCTTCGACGACGCGGGCCACGAAAAACGGCTGCCAGAAGTCTTCGGGCAAGACGTGAAACAAGAGATCGGCATGGTGCCGCCGATAAGCCGGCAGCACGGCGTCGAACACCAGCGCCAGCACGCGCCGTGCCTGGTCGCTATCTTTGAAGGCGGCGGAACTTCCCGCCAGCGACTCCAGACGATCTTCCAGCAGCCCCCGTAAGGCAACCTGCCCCTCCGTAGGCGCGAGCCGGCGATGCAGCCGGTCGAGGTTCTTTTGAAACCTCGCATCGGCCGCGCCGCTGGAAAAGTTCAGATATCCCAGAACCTCCGTCAAGGCCGTATCTTCATCCGGCGTTGGGGACGGCTGAACGCTATCGTCAATTACAGCCATTGTGCGCGCAACGTGGACTACACTACTTGGCCTGTTTCTCCGCTACGGCCGCCTGCGCCGCTGCCAGCCGCGCAATCGGTACGCGGTACGGCGAACAGCTCACGTAATCCAGCCCGATCTGATGGCAGAAGATCACGCTCGACGGATCGCCGCCGTGCTCGCCGCAAATTCCGATCTTCAGTTTTTCGCGCGTCTTGCGGCCTCCCGCCACGCCGATCTTCATCAGCCCGCCGATGCCGTCCTGGTCGATATTCTGGAACGGGTCATTGCCGATCACGTCATGCTCGCGGTAGTAGCCGATGAACGAGCCGTAATCGTCGCGGCTCATTCCGAGCCCCGTCTGCGTCAGGTCGTTGGTGCCGAAGCTGAAGAACTCGGCCCCTTGCGCGATCTGATCGGCGCAAATCGCGGCCCGCGGGACTTCGATCATCGTCCCCACCATGTATTCGACGCGCACGCCCTGTTCCTTGAATACCGCCTCGGCCTGCTCGCGGATGATCTTTTCCTGGTGCTTGAATTCGGCCACGAAACCGACCAGCGGAATCATGACTTCCGGAAACACTTTGATCCCCGATTTCTGCACTTCGACCGCCGCCTCGAAAATCGCGCGGGCCTGCATCGCCGTGATCTCGGGATACACGATCCCCAGCCGGCAGCCGCGGTGCCCCAGCATGGGGTTGCTTTCGTGCAGCTTGCTGACGCGCTCGGCCACCACCTCCGGCTTGATCTTGAGCTTTGCCGCCAGGTCTTTCTGCGCTGACGGTTCGTGCGGCAAGAACTCGTGCAGCGGCGGATCGAGCAGCCGGATCGTCACCGGGAGGCCGGCCATTTCGCGGAACAGGCCGGCAAAGTCGTGTCGCTGGAACGGCAACAGCTTCTTGAGCGCCGCCTGCCGCGCCGCCAGGTCCGACGCCAGGATCATTTCCCGGAACTCATCGATATGGTCGAAGAACATGTGCTCGGTGCGACACAGGCCGATCCCTTCAGCCCCGAAGGCGATGGCCTCGGCGGCCTGACCGGGCTGATCGGCATTCGTGCGGACTTTCAATCGCCGAGCGCCGTCGACCCACTTCATCAATTGAGCGTAACGCTGGTAGGTTTCCGACTGCTCGGGCTTGAGCGTCTTTTGCAGCACGACCTGGATGACTTCGCTGGGCTGCGTCTTCACCCGGCCGGAATAGACTTCGCCGGTGAAGCCGTCGATGCTGATGTCGTCCCCTTCCTTGAACGTCTTGCCGCCGCACGACAGCGTGGCGGCATGGTAGTCGATCACCAGCTCTTTACAGCCGACGATGCAGACCTTGCCCATCTGCCGGCTGACGAGCGCCGCGTGAGAACTGGCGCCCCCTTGCGCGGTCAGAATTCCCTTGGCGACTTTCATCCCCCGCAGGTCTTCCGGGCTCGTTTCGTTGCGGACCAGAATCAGCTCGACGTTCGGATTGGCCTGCCACAACGCCTCGGCATCGAGAGCGTGGAAGCAGATCTTGCCGGTCGCGGCGCCCGGCCCCGCGGCGATCCCCTTCGCCAGGAGCGACCCTTCGGCCTGGGCGGACTTCTTGGCTTTCGGGTCGAAGATCGGTTGCAGCAACTGGTTCAGATCGTCGGCAGGAATTCTCTTCGAGCTGAGCGCGTCGTTCGACGTGATCAGCCCTTCGTTGACCAGGTCGACGGCGATGCGGACTGCGGCAAACCCCGTTCGCTTGGCGTTGCGGGTCTGGAGCATCCAGACCTTGCCCTTCTGCACCGTGAACTCGATGTCCTGCACTTCTTTGTAGTGCTTCTCGAGAACCTTGCCGATGTCGTTGAGCTGATCGAACGCCGCCGGCATTTCTTTGCGCAACGTGACTTCGATACGCTGCGGCGTGCGGATCCCGGCGACGACGTCTTCGCCCTGGGCATTGATCAGGTAATCGCCGCAGAAACCGGGCAGACCCAGCGCACAATCGCGGGTGAGGCCCACGCCCGTCGCGCAGTCGTCTCCCAGGTTTCCGAAGACCATCGCCTGCACGTTGACGGCCGTGCCCCACTCGTGCGGAATGCCGTACGTCCGGCGGTAAACCATCGCCCGGTCGTTCATCCAACTGCGGAACACGGCGACGATCGCCCCCCACACCTGTTCCATCGGATCGGTCGGGAAGTCGTGTCCCGTGCGATCTTTGATCGCCTTCTTGAACTCGGTCACCAGTTCTTTGAGCTGGGCCGCGGTCAATTCCGAATCGAATTTGACGCCGACTTTCTCTTTCTTGTGATGCAGGAGCTCTTCGAACGGGTCGGGATCTTTCTTGTCTTTCGGCTTCAAGTCGAGCACGACGTCGCCGTACATCTGCACGAAACGGCGATAGCTGTCCCAGGCGAATCGCTCGTTGCCGGTTTCTTTGGCCAACGCCTGCACCGTCTGATCGTTGAGCCCGATATTGAGGACCGTGTCCATCATCCCGGGCATCGAATCGCGTGCCCCCGACCGGCACGAAACCAGGAGCGGGTTCGACGTCGCACCGAACTTGGCCCCCATCACTTCTTCGACGCCGGCCAGGGCCTTCGCAACCTGATCTTTGAGCTCGGGAGGAAACTGGCGGTCGTTGGCGTAAAAGTACGTGCAGACTTCGGTAGTAATCGTGAA
>DASYAR010000664.1:0-3220 GCA_036501235.1 Planctomycetaceae bacterium | reverse complement strand
GGAGTCTCTGGACATTCTTGACAAAGACGGGAGTGATGCCCGTCCGGAGCAGATCGCGGCCGTCACCACGGCACTGATTGCTTCCGCGACAGCATCGCCCGGAGATTACGCCCGCGCCGAGCGACTTCTTCGCGCAGAACTCGACAAGCGGGACCGTCCCGTGACGCTCATCCTCGCATTGGCCGACCTGCTGAATTGGACCGATCAGTTCGCCAATGCCGAGCAATTGTATCGCGAAATCTTGAAAACGCAGGAGCGCCATCCCGCAGCTCTGAATAACCTCGCGCTGATGTTGGCTCTGCACGGTCGAGGAGAGAATGGATCCCTGGCATTAGTCGATAAGGCGATTCAGGTCCTCGGGCCGCAATCGCCGTTGCTGGATACTCGGGCCACAATCAATCTGTTACTCGGCAAGCCAAAGGAGGCGGCCGCCGATATTGAGAAGTCCCTGGCCGCCCGCCCCAGCGCCGCCAGCTTCTTTCATCAATCCCTGGTGGAACAGCGTCTTGGAAATCGGCAGGCCGCTCGAGATTCGCTGGTCAAGGCCAACGAACTGGGGTTGAAAATGGAAGAGTTGCATCCACTGGAGTGGCCGAGTTATCGACAATTGCAGAAAGAGTTGCAGTAATTCATGTCTTGGAGAACTCTTGCGAATTGCCACTCGTGATTCTTTTCGGTGGCGACTCACGTCTGGGAGGTAGCGTCGCCAGCCGGATCGCACGACCATCTGCTGGCTGTCGCAGGCCCTTCATGGCGGTATGCCTGCTGCTGGCATTCGTCGTTGTGGCGGGTCCCTTGGCGTTCGGCGCGACGGAAGTCTGGGCTTATTGCAGCGCACAGGCTCTGGTTTGTCTTGCGACTTGGGTTTGGATGCTTTCCGGGGCACGCGCCAGATTTTTTTGGCTTCCGTCGGCAGTTTTTGCGTTGGGAATGTTGCAGGTCGTTTCGGTTCCCGAAGCGGTCTGCAATAACCTTACCCCGTGGTTTGCCAAAGCGCAAGCATCCACCCAAGAGCTGACCGGACGTGCGGGAACCTCATGCATCTCGGTGAACCGGGCGCAAACGCTGGCCGCGTTGCGGCGCTGCCTGACATTGGCGCTGATCGTGTTCATTGTCGCAAACATTGCGGAAGACGAGTTCGTCCGTCGGATACTCCTGAAGAGCCTGGCTTTCGTGGGAACTGTCGTCTTGCTGTTGGGGATGATAATCGGTCCCGGACGCGATGGGAAAGCACTTGGTTTTCACGACCTGCGCGGCTTCTGGAAAAGCTACAAGAACCCCCTCCTGACAGGGTTTCACAGTCAAGGCACAGGCAATGCTGATGAAGTCAATGTTGACGGTATTCATTATGTCGCCAATTCGCCGGTCTGTGGGAAATCTGTCGGAGCGCTGATTAACGAAAATCATTTCGCTGCCTCCGTCGGGCTGACCCTTCCGATTACGATCAGTCTGGTACTCGGTTTCCCAGCGCATCGGGGATGGGAAACTTGGCGAGTGAGATCCTTAGCCGGGGCGTATCTTGTGGCAGGATTATATGGCGTCGCCATTCTCGCTCAATCGCGCGGCGGGCTGGCCGTCCTGTGTTTTTCGGGAGTGATCGTTTCCGGCATGGCATTCTGGCAAACACGGAAGCGAGCCGTCGTCGTGCTGGAATGTTTGACATTTGCTACCCTGCTCGTGGCCGGTATTGTCTTTCGAGCCTATTTTTTGCGGTCGCTCGCGGGGCGAATCGACGCGTGGCAAGCCGCGTGCGAAATGTTCTGGAAGTCGCCTTGGCTGGGCATTGGTCTCGGAAACTACGGAAACGCGTATCTCGCCTTCCGCCCAGGAGAGCTCGTTTATTATTTGGCACACAATGCCTGGATCGAATACGCAGCAGAGACAGGCGTCGTGGGGTTAGCGTTACTAATCGGCGCGATTGCGTGGTCTGGCCGGACCATGGTGTGTGCTTGGAGCGGGCGGACTAGTTCATCACGCCGAATCGTTCGCCTGGGCCTTATTGGAAGTTTGTTGTTTGCCGCTATGTACGGCGTCGTCGACCATGGAATTCAAGTCCCAGGTAATGCCTGTCTGTGTGCGGTCATTGTGGGTGTATTGCTGGCCGATATCGAGTCAGCTCGAGCACCTGGTCAATTATTGGTGGTCACCAGACAATCGGGGTTTAAGACCAGGCTGACTCGATTCTTGATCAGCTCCTTGACCGTTTTTTTGCTTCACGGTGCCTGGGCCGAATATGAGGCGGACAGTCTTGTCGTCCCCCTCCGGCGAGCTATCGCCCGGCAGCGCGTTCCGGGCAGTCCGCTGTTGCAGACAGACAAGCTGGATGAACTTCGAAATGCATTGCCTGATGGCGAGCGAGCATTTGAAATCAAGCCTCGGAATGCGGAGATTGCCGCCGACATCGCGAAAGCGCATTTGCATCTATCGCAGGGACGTCAGGGACCCGAACTGGAAATTGCGGCTGATTGGTTCGGCCGCAGTCTGCAGCTTTCTCCCTTGAATCCATGGATCCGACGCACGCTCGCCGAAATGCGCGCCCGCATGGCGAGATGAACCGCAGTTTTGGAGATATAATTTGAGTCACCCGTCGCAACGCAACGAAACAGCAACGAGTGGCCTGGCGCAGACAGGAGAGCGTCCCGAATTCATGGCGTTGTTGGGAATTCTGCCCCCCTATTTCCCCGAAGACGTTCACAAGGCTTACAAAGCCCGAGCACTCACAGCACACCCGGACCGGGGAGGATCACCCGAAGAATTCATCAAGTTGCAAGAGGCCTATGATCAGGCCCAGGAGTACGTCCGATTTCGGCAAGGACGGCGGGATTGGATGGCTAATCTCGTCGAACCATACGTCAAACAGCAGGAAGTGGTCGAGGCAGTTCAAAAACGCCACGGCGACGTCCAGATCGAAAAGATCGACTGGATGCAGCACTCGTTTGGAGACTTTGCCACGCTGACGGAGCGATTGCGCGGTATAAGTCTTCGCGGGGCGGCTGACGTCGACGAGTTCTTGACGTTCCTCGTGGGCTACAACGAACACCTGCGTTATCTGGACGAACTTGATCTGGCGGGCAGCGGCGCGACCGATGCCGGCCTGACGAAGATTGTACAGCTCCAATCTCTGAAGCGGCTGAATATCGCCAATACACGGATTACGGCCGATGGGTTAGCCGCCATCAGTGAGTTACCCGATCTGGAATGGTTAAATCTTGCCGGATTG
>DASYAR010000663.1:0-9018 GCA_036501235.1 Planctomycetaceae bacterium | reverse complement strand
GACGCTCGATACGCGCTCCTCTTCGAGTCGCGGTTAAACGATGGGGGCGCCTTCAATGCTGCGGAATTGGCGAAGGGCTTCATAGATCACGGCGGTCGCGGTGCTGGCGAGGTTGAGGCTGCGGACGGGTTCGCGCATCGGGAAGCCCAGGTTATGCGTCGGATCTTCGGCCAGGATCGACGGCGGCAGGCCGCGGCTTTCGCTGCCGAATACGAGCACGTCTCCTGGTTGAAACGCCGCGTCCCAGACAACGCGCTGGGCGGTTTTCGTCAGATACCAGAAGTTTTTCCCCGCCAGTCGCTCTTTCAAGTCGTGCCAGTTTTCGACCGCTTCCCAGTCGACGTGTTGCCAGTAGTCCATCCCGGCCCGGCGGAGGTGCCGTTCGTCGAGCCGAAACCCCAGCGGTCGCACCAGCCAGAGTTTGGCCACCGCCGCGACGCACGTCCGCCCAATGTTCCCCGTATTCTGGGGGATGTCTGGTTGATGGAGGACGATGTGGAGGAGCGGCGATGGCATGACGGGGAGTTGAAAAGAGAAAAGAGAGGAGAGAGGAGAAAAGAGAGGACGAAAAACCGAGTCAGCTATAACGGGGGCTCTTGTACCGTTTCTCTCTCCTCTCTCTTCACTCCTCATTTGTCCGTGGGGCTACGACGCCGCCGCAGCCGGAGAACGTGGCGCATGAATCGGCGCGATCTGCGCACCGAGCGTCGTTCGCGTGGCGATTTCGCGACGGACTTCCGTCGTCGTGACCAGCAGCGCTGCGAGCCGGTCACGGGCCAGCCGGACTTCGCTGATCGAACATTCGAGGCGGGGGAACAACCCGGTCGCCAGTCGGTTCTCGGCCAATTGTCGCGCCAGTTCACCAATGCGCTGCATCAGCCCCTGCCGCATCCGTCGCGTGAAGATCATCACCAGGAGGCCCGACCAGAGCACGAGAAACACGGCGGCGTGAACATAGAAATCGGCAGGGAGTAGCGTCTCGCCCCGGATCGGATTGGCATAGAAAAAGTTGTACGCCGGGCGGCCGACGATGTACGCCAAGAGCAGCCCCAGCAGCACCTCGTAGACGCAGCGCACGGCGAAGCCCGAATGGCTGGCGGCCAGGTCGCGGACGATCCCTTCGACGCGACGGCCAGCGTCGCCGAGGAATTCGTCTTCGACCCGCACCGCTTCGTGCCGCAGTGCATCGAAGCTCCCCTGATCGACGAGCCGCGGATCGAGCCGCGCCTCTTGCACATATCCCGTGACGACGAGTTGCGATTGCCGCAGAACAGTGTCATCGAGACCGCAGACCGCGACCCGGTCGAGATGACTTTCGGCTTCGCGCTCCCGGCGTTTCGAATCGAGCCAGCGGGCCCCCTGCACCGCCCCGATCAGCGCCATTTGGGCCGAGCTACGGGCCCGAAACAGCCCGCCGGCGGCGATCAAATTTCCGAGGCTGCTGTACAGCCGCGTCACCGTGGCAAACGGACTGAAGCCCCAGGCTTCGGTGACGGCCGTCAGCAGGCGACGTTCCCAGAGATGCCGGCTCGACAGCAGTTCGTCGCGGAGACGGTCGGACATCAGCTCGACGAGTTTGCGTTTCTGCTCTTCGAGGGCCCGTTCGAGATGCTCGAGCGCCGCGGCCTGATCCCCCAGGTGCGATCGACAACGGTCGAGGGCCGCTTGAACGAGGTCGATCAGGTTCGCGCGGCGGATCTGCGTGCGGTGCGACGCCGCGAGCTCGTTCGACAGCAGTTCCTGCAAGCGGCGGAAGTCGCCCAGGGGGCGCTGCCCGGCCTGCTGTTCGCGGAGGGCGCGCAGCGAATCGACGAAGAAAATGTCGGGGACCTGATAGCGCCCGTCAAGTTGCTGCCGCCAGTCGTCGCGGACATCTTCGTCGATGTCGGCGCACGTCTGCACGAAGACGAGCCGGCAACCGGTAGCGGCTTGCGATAATTCATCGCCGACCCGGGCCGAACGGTACTTCTGCTGCGTCGCCGTGTAAAGCAGCACGTCGCAGAAGGGAAGCAAGTGATGCAAGCGCGCGAGGTTCGATCCGTCGGTCTCGCTTTCGGTCGTATCGGGATCTGGACAGTCGATCAGCACGACGTCGCGCAGCAACGGCGCATCGACGCGCGTGACTTCGAAATCATCCAGGGGCAATCCCAAAAGATCCAGTTCGGTTTGCGGGTGGGCGAGCAGCACGGGGCGCGTCGTCGTGGGGCGTTGCCGTCCGGAGCGGGTGCATTCGCAGCCGACGAGCGCGTTCACGAGTGCGCTTTTGCCAGTCCCCGTCCCACCGAATGTGGCGACGATCAGGGGGGCTTCGAGCCGGATGCGGAGAGTTTCCACGCGGCCCAGGAGCCGACGCACGAGAGCCCGGCAATGCAAGAGCGGCTCCCAGTCGGACTCCGGCTCGGCCCAGTGGGTGAGCCGGTCGACCAACTCGTCGACCTGCGCCAGCATTTCCAGTTGCGCCAATTCGGGGGAGGACATCGTCAGGACTTTGGTTCTGCGCTTGGGATTGAGTGTTTCGAGACGCTTGAAAAATCCAGCTTACCATAGGCAGGCGGGAGTTGTCGCTCGTGCCGGTTCATAATCACGTTGACCGGGTTGGGAGGCGGTCGTATGCTTGATGTATCTGGCAAATCGCCCAAGAGATTCTGGCAGCGATTCGAGTATCAAAGTTGAAAAGAGGCCGAGCATGCCGTCTCCGTTTCCGGGAATGGATCCTTATTTGGAAAACCCAAGTGTGTGGGCCGATTTTCATCATACTTTCATTAACGGAGCCCGCGAGTTTTTGGCAGAACGGCTCTTTCCACGGTTTTTTATCGCGGTCGAGAAGCGAGTCTATATTTCGGACGAAGGTGATCCAGGTCGATCCGCAATCGTTCCAGACATCAGCGTGATCCACCTGCCAGAACACGAAATGCGATTTATCGAGGAAGAAGGCGGTGGTGGAGTCGAAGTTGCCCAACCGATCGTGATGCAGACATTATTGGATGAAGAAATCGAGGAAGCTCGGTTGGAAATCCTGGACGTTGAATCACGAACGGTCGTCACCATGATTAAGGTCGTCAGTCCTGCCAATAAAATCGAAGGCGCGCGAGGGCGACAAAGTTATCGCGAGAAGCGGGTGGACGTCATGAACTCCCCTTGCCATTTCGTCGAAATCGATTTGTTGCGGACGGGACGGTCGTTCATCCCGGCGCAGGCCTGGAGCAAGGGAGACTATTTTGCGCATGTTTCGCGCGCCGGAAAAAAGCACCGTCCCGGCGGCATCGTTTGGCCGATCCGGCTGCATCAGCGGCTGCCCAGCATCGACATCCCCCTGACGCCCGATGTTCCCGACGTCAAGTTGAATTTGCAGGCCGTCATTTCATCCGTCTATGACCGGGCGAAGTACAGTTTAGTAATCGACTATCACGGCGAGCCAACCCCTCCGCTGACTTTGGAACAGCAAAAGTGGGCCGATCAATTGCTGAGACACGCGGGTCTGCGATAACGCCATCACCGTTCTCATCGTCCAGTTCGTCGGGGCCATCGCTGGGTTTCCGGCTCCGGCCCGATCGAGCAGGGCGCGAGGCACAATGGGCTGCAATACGCCATATTATTCGCGCTCTGACCCCGCCACACGTGCCGTGTCGAAAGCGACTCCGCTTCAGCGGCCTATTGCACCCTGGTTCATCGCGCCGATGATTCCGATGATTGCGAAAACGGTTGTGCCGATACCGATCAATCCGAAGATCGCGCCGCAAACGATGCCGATCCAGGCGTGCACCTTCCCTTTGACGTGCGGCTCGGCTTTGGCTTTCTTCAACCCTTTGATTCCCAACACGAGGGCCACGATGGGGAGCGGGAAGAGGAACGGAATGCACGCCACCAGCGAAAAGACTCCGCAATAGTAGGCGATGAGCGCCGGCGGGTTCTTGTAGGGGATGACTCCACCGGTGGAATCGCCTTCCTGATCTGTGGCCACGACCGGTTTGAATTTTTCACCGCAGAAACGGCACAGCCTGGCATTGACGAGAATCATCTCGCCGCAAACCGGACAGGGACGTCGTTCTTCGGATGCAGTGGCTTCTTCGCTCTCGTTCATCGTGGGCCCTACAGAGAAGTCGTTTCTCGAGTGGTTAGAACGCACTCATGACATTGAAACACAGGACGAGAATTGGTGCCAGCGTGTGGGTTGCGAATGGTCGGTACAATTCCGAAGAGAGCGAACGGTGTCGATTCTTGTCGCTGAAGCGACCCGGCCGCCCTGACGGGACGGCCGGGCCACCCGATCTCGGTTGCGGCCAGGATTCGCGTTTGTGCTAAGCCGAACCCAATTTGCTTTTCATCCGGAAACCGCCGGAATAAATCCGGTGGCTCGCTGGGGGGATTATTTGTGCTGCGCGTGTTCTTGGATGAACCGGGCGAAGGCGGGGTCGGATAGTTGGGTGGAGCTGTCGATGCGGATCTTGATCTGATCGGGTTTGCCTGCTGCAGATACGATTTCTCGTTCACTGCCCAGATTGGCAATCTTACCAAGTGCGAAGCGTCCGGCAGGGCCAAACAGTGAAACATCGACTCCGCTACGGCGCTTGGTCTGGATCGTCGCCCACGGTTCTTCCGATCCGTCGCGGTAGACGTGCACGACCTGCTTTCCGGTCCAGTCGATCCGGGCCCGCGGCAAAGCCCCTTCCAACTGGTCGGCCAGTCGCTCGAGGACGTCCGGTTCCCACTGCACGCGCTTGCCGCTCGGAAATCCCTTGCGGGACAAATGCCATTTTTTCCCGAGCACCTTCCAGGGAGTCAGATCCTCGACATTAAGAGGCGCCGCCTGCGTGCGTTGCAGATACGAGTCGGCCGCGCGCCTCAAAAAGGCGCGAAACTCGGGAGTGTCGATCTCTCGCAGCCAGTGCACGGTGACGGTGACTTCCTGCCAGGGGCCTTTCAGGTTCTTGACCCGTACCCGGTCGCCTCGGCCATAGACGGGTAGTTCGTCGAGATCGTCGAGCGGCTTCAAGGCGAGTTGCCGGGCGAGTTGTTCGTCGCCAAACGTGTTGCGGCCGACGCGGAATCGCAGCGTCAGGAGCCATTCGTCGCCGGTCAGGGCGTGCAGGAACCAGGTTGACGGAGAACCGGCGCCGGTCAGCTCGACGACGCTACGGTCGTTCCAATTGACTGGGGCGAACCCGGGTTCGGATTCGAGAACGTCGATGACAAACGCCAGGGCCGTGCCTTCCCACCGGCAGGCGCGACCATTGTGGCCGACGCGTTCGACCGTGTGCCAGCGACGGCCGTCAACCTGCCACGGCATCCGCGCTTCAGCCCCGAGTTTGCGCAGGTCGAGATCGCCCGATTGCTTTTTGGCGGCGGCGCGCGCATCGAAGATTTCGACGTCGTCACGTCGGCCTTTCTCCAAGAGCGGTGCGAGGAGTTCGCCCGTGTGGGAGCGCATTGTTGGAATACAGCCTTCAGGCTGCGTCCGTTTGCTGACGGCAGCCTGAAGGCTGGACTCCAGCGCGTGCTGAACGACCGCCTCCGGCGTGCCGGTGGCGACGATCCAGCCTCCGTCAATGCCCGCTTCGGGCCCCAGATCGACGATCCAGTCGGCCGTCTTGATGACGTCGAGGTTGTGTTCGATGACGACGACGGTGTTCCCCAATTCGACCAGGCTATGCAGTACCTTGAGCAACTTGCGAATGTCGTCGAAGTGGAGACCTGTCGTCGGCTCGTCCAGAATGTAAAGCGTTCGGCCGGTCTGCGGGCGGGCCAGCTCGGCCGCCAGCTTGACGCGCTGCGCTTCGCCGCCGGAAAGCGTTGCCGCCGATTGCCCCAGCGTCAGGTAGTCGAGCCCCACGGCACACAATGTCGCCAGCACGCCACGGATGTTCGGGATGTTTTGGAACAGTTCGAGCGCCTGTCCGATCGACATTTCCAGGACGT
Organism: Planctomycetaceae bacterium; assembly: GCA_036501235.1. Lineage (GTDB taxonomy): Bacteria > Planctomycetota > Planctomycetia > Planctomycetales > Planctomycetaceae > JACQFH01. The sequence continues at coordinate 3,102 of DASYAR010000663.1, read as the reverse complement.
CCGCGATCGATTGCCCCTTATAGCGCACGGCGAGCGTTTCGGCATTGAAGCGCTTGCCCCGGCAGGCGTCGCATTCGACCCAGACGTCGGGAAGAAAATGCATCTCGATACACTTCTGGCCGTTTCCCTCGCACGCCTCGCAGCGCCCCCCGGCCCTGTTGAAACTGAATCGTCCCGGACGGTAGCCTCGAATCTTCGCTTCGGGCAGCCGCGTAAACACTTCCCGAATGTGGTCGAAGACGCCCGTGTAGGTCGCCGGGTTCGAGGCGGGGGTCGATCCCAAGGGCTGCTGATCGACGATAATGACCTTATTAATCAGATCGAGCCCCAAGATTTTGTCATACGGTCCGGGGGTCTCGCGGGCATTGTGCAAGTGCTTGGCGACGGCCCGCGACAGCGTCTCTTCGATGAGTGAGCTCTTACCGGACCCCGACACGCCGGTCACGCAGCACAGCGTTCCCAGCGGGATTTTCAAATCGACGTTACGCAGATTGTGCAGGCGTGCCCCTTGGATTTCGAGCCAGCCGCCGCCCGGTGGTTGGGAATCGGCCGCGATCCGCCGTTTTGCCGGGATCGCGATTTGCTCCTTTCCCGACAAAAATTTTCCCGTGAGAGAATTCGGCGATCGCTTCAGCGCGCCAGGGGCCCCCTGCCCCACAATCGTTCCGCCAAAGCGTCCGGCCCCGGGACCAAAGTCAAACAACCGGTCGGCCGATTCGAGGACTTCGCGGTCATGCTCCACGAGAATCACCGTATTGCCCAGGTCGCGCAGGCGTCGCAGCGCACCCAGCAGACGGCCATTGTCGCGCGGATGCAAGCCGATCGTCGGCTCATCAAGAACGTACAAGACGCCCGTGAGGGCCCGCCCTACTTGCCCGGCCAGACGGATCCGCTGGCTCTCGCCTCCCGAGAGCGTCGGCATTGTGCGGGAGAGGGTCAGATAATGCAGACCGACGTCGACGAGAAACGACAATCGGCCTGTCACTTCGCGCAGCAACTCCCCGGCGATTTTCTTTTCAGATCCTGCCAGCTTCATTCCGCGGAAGAAATCGAGGCACTGATTGAGCGGCAGCTCGCAAATCTCTTGCAGCGTCTTGCCGCCGAACTGGACGGCGGCCGCGTCGTCGCGCAGCCGGCTGCCGTGACACACCGAACAAGCCACCTCGCCCGAAAGATGTTCGAGCTGGAGCCGGTGCGAAAATGAGACCCGTGCGGCTTCTTCGACAGCGGGATACAGACCTTTATATTGGAATTTGACGCCGGCTCCGATGTTGGCAGAATCGGCCACGGTTTTATCAACTCTGCGGGCAACTGACTTGTTCTCATCGAGTGTAATCCAGCGATCACCCGCGCCGAACAGAATCATTCGCTGGTGACGGGGCTCGAGCCGTTCGAATGACACATCGAGCGGTATCTGCAACTGGCGCGACATGGCGCCCAGCATGCGCCCAAACAACCCGTTCTTCTTGATATCGGGCCAGGCGGCGACGGCCCCCTCGGCAAGAGTGCGGCGCGGGTCGGCGATCAGCGCCGTGAGGTTTGTCCCCTGCTGCGTCCCCAGCCCTTCACAGGCCGGGCACCAGCCCAGCGAACTGTTGAACGAGAAATGATTGGGCGACAGGTCTTCGAAGCTCCGCAGACAACTCTGGCATGTGCGATGCAGGCTGATACGCTCGAGCGGCCACTCGGACTCGGGGCGACCGTCATCGACTTCAACGACGTGCAGCCAACCCTGCCCCATATCGAGCGCGCTGGCGACTGACTCGGCGATCCGCTTTCGCGTCTCGCGGCCGATCGTGACGCGATCGGCGACGACCGCTACGTCGTGCTTGCGGCGGCGATCCATCTCGGGAACCGCATCGACGGTGTACGTCTCGCCGTTGACTCGGACGCGGCGGAAGCCTTGACCCTTCAGCCGTTCCCAGAGCCGGTCATAAGATCCGCCGACTTCGACCACGAGCGGCGCCAGGAGCAACAGCTTCGAGCCGACCGGCTTCTTGAGAATCCGCTCGATGACCTCATCGGTCGTCTGGGTTTCGACGGGAATGCCGCACGTCGGGCAGTGTGCGCGCCCCAGGCGAGCGAACAGGATCCGCAGGTAGTCATACAGTTCGGTCGTCGTTCCCACCGTCGAACGGGGCGTGTTGCCGACGGTTTTCTGTTCGATGGCGATGGCCGGCGACAAGCCGCTGATGTGCTCGACGCGCGGTTTGGGCATCTGCCCCAGAAACTGGCGGGCATACGCCGAGAGCGATTCGACGTAGCGCCTTTGTCCCTCGGCATACAGCGTATCCATTGCGAGCGAGCTCTTGCCGCTGCCGCTGGGGCCGCAGAATACGCTCATCGCGTGCCGCGGGACCTCGATATCGACCCCTTGAAGATTGTGCTGCGATGCGCCCTTGACGATGATCGGCCGATTCCTGGCGGTCGGATCGGCGAGCGTGGTGCGCGCCACAGCTTCAATTCGCGGCGCCTTGACGGCCGAGTGGGCATTTTTTTTGCCTTTTTTCACGCGACCGACGTCGAGGGTTGCAATTCTGTCGACGGGGGAGCCGGGCGCAGCCGCCAGGACTCGCGCCAGGGCCCGACCGGTGTGCGAGGCCTTGCACGCGGCGATCTGCTCGGGCGTTCCGGTCGCGACGATTTCGCCACCGCCGGAGCCCCCCTCGGGCCCCAGATCGATGACCCAATCGGCCGTTTTGACGACGTCGAGATTGTGCTCGACGACAAGAACCGTGTTTCCCCGGTCGGCGAGGCCGTGCAGCACTTCCAGAAGTTTCTGGACGTCGGCGAAGTGCAGGCCGGTCGTCGGTTCATCGAGCAGGTAGATCGTGCGACCGGTGGAGCGTTTCCCCAGCTCGCGGGCCAACTTGATCCGCTGCGCTTCGCCTCCCGAGAGGGTGGGAGACGGTTGGCCCAGCTTGAGATAGTCGAGCCCCACGTCGTGCAGCGTTCGCAGCAGCGCGGCGATGGGGGCGACGTTCTCGAAATGGACGAGCGCCTGCTGGACGTCCATCTCCAGCACGTCGGCAATATTTGCTCCTTTGAACCGCACGTCCAGCGTTTCGTGATTGAAGCGATGCCCGTTGCACACGGGGCACG
>DASYAR010000662.1:0-14356 GCA_036501235.1 Planctomycetaceae bacterium | reverse complement strand
GGACGGAGCCGACATGGCGCTGTTGCGAGAGTCGCTCACCCGGCTGATCAAAGCCGAGAAGCACCTCGCGATCGCCATCGACATGACCTACGTCAAATACATTCCCAGCGGCTTCTTCGGGATGTTGTTCGACTGGTTCGAAACGGGCGTGCGGATTCGCCTGTATTCGCCTCAGCCCAACGTCCGCAAGATGCTCTGGTTCAATCAATTCTTCGAATCCGTCGGCCTCGACGGATTCGACCTGGCTCCGCGGCCCGCCGTCGCATTCGAACCCGATTATACGATGAACGGTGCGTCGCCGTCGCATAACTCGCGGGTCGAGCCGAAGAAGGTGGTCGCACGGGCCGGCCGGTAATTCGAATTCGTGGAACAGAATCGGTTCTCGTCGAGAATTGCGTTCGTCAGTGAGAGTAATGAGTGGGTGGGGTACAGAGGTCCAACCGGGAGGGCACGGTGCCGGTTGGACCTCTGCTTTTTTCTTTGTGGAGCGAGCGCAGCGGCTGAACTATCGCAGCGACTCGAGCGCCCGCAACCGCATCGCCGAAACGGCGGGCAGAAATCCGCCGATCGCTCCCATCCCCAGCGACAGCAAGAGGCCCGACATCAGGATTTCGCGGCTGACGACCATCTGCAAGACGACCGATTTGCCCCCGCCCGGTCCGCTCGACACGACGCTGCGCGCCGACAGGCCGTCTGCCAACATGCCGATCGCGCAGCCCAAGAGCCCGCCCAAAAGGGCCAGCACGAGCGATTCGAGAAGAAACGACACGAGGATCTGCCAGCGCGCGTAACCCAGGATCCGCAACACGCCGATGTCTTTGGTGCGCTGGCTGATGGCTGCATACATCGTGTTCATCACGCCGAATACGCCCCCCACCGCCATGACGACGGCGACGATGATGATCGCGACGAGAAACTGCTTGCCCGTTTCCGCCTGCAATTGAAAATACTTTGTTTCGGGCTGCGGATTGAGGGGGGCTTTCTTGTATCCTTTGAGCTGCTCCGCGAGCGTTTCGGCAGCCTGCGGGCCCGACGTGCGCAACAGGTACGACGAGAACACGTTTGCCTTCCCGAAATCCTCCCCCACGCGAGCCCGCTTAGCCCACACCTCGGAATCAAAGGTGGACCCTGTCGAATCGAGGATGCCGACCACCTTCCACGTCCGCGCCCCCAGCGAAAACGTGTCGCCCGTCGCGAGAGGCCTGTTTTCGGGCCGGTCATTCCCCAACTCGGCGGCCAGCCCATGACCAAGCACCGCCTGAATGGCCACGTTCGTCGCAGACTTCGCGGCCTCCGGCTCGAGTTCTTCGATCCCCGCCTCGGAAAACCATTGGCCTCCGGCCTTTAATTTCAATCCGTGAACCGTGGCGGCCATGTCCGGTTCTTCAACTCCCCGGACCTGCACAAACCGGCGGCGCGGCTTTTCCCCCTGTGGAACCGGAACTTCCTGGTTCACGATCACGAACACTTCTTTGCTGCACAGTGCGGCCCCCGCGTCGTTTTTGAGCACGCCCGGCTCGCGTTCGATATCGGCCGAATCGACGAACGTCAGCACGCTGAAGGATTCATCCGTGGCGCCTTCGGAAAGCACGATGACGTTCCCCGGTTGTCCGCTCTTTTCGGTCAGCTTGTACATCCCGTTCACGAACGCGAGCATCACGGTCATCAGGGCCACGACCAGCGTAAATGCCAGTCCCGTCATGACGGTCGTCTTCCAGCGGATCATCAGGTTGCGGACGTTGTAGCTGACGGGGACCTTGCCGATCAGGAATAGCAGCACCATCAGCCCGAGAAAGCAGCCCAGGACGACCGACAGCTCCTTCCATCCTGAAAAAAACAGGACGCGGACAACGCCGTCGAACGCCGCGATTTTCGGAGGCCCCATGGGAGTGTTCCTGGAATGACTAGGCGACTTTGGAAAACACATCGGCGACCTTCACCGATCGGGCCGACCAGGCGGGAATGACGGCCCCGGCCAGCGCCGTCAGCGTCCCAATCGCCAGGCCCCAGCCGATGGCGTCGATCGGAATGAAAAACTTCGAGAAAAAAGCAATCGGAAAATTGATCCCGTCGAATACCTTGTTGACCAGGATGTACGCCGCTGCTGCGCTCGCCAACCCCGATGCGGCGCCGATCAGCACGGCCTCTCCCAGGATCAGCCCCAGCACGTGGCCGGGGCGAAAACCCAGCACTTTGAGCACGGCGATTTCCATTCGCCGCTCGCGCACCGAAATGCTGATCGCGTTGGCGATCACGAGCGACAGCGTGACCAGGACGGCCGGCGCCAGTAACCAGCGCATGGCCCAGAAAATGTCCTTCAGCGATTCGAGAAACGTCGACACCGCCGACGACGCAGCCTCGCACTTGACGGCTGGATTGGCATACAGCGGCGAATTCATGATCTGGGCCGCCATTTTCTGAAATTCGTCCTTGGTGTCGACCCGCAGCCAGACCAGCCCCAGCGTTTTGTCGGCCATGGGGTGGGGCTGGTTCTTGTTGCGCACTTTGTAATCGTCGAACGCCGCGTTGAAATAGTCGGCATTCATGAAACAGCTCGTATCGTGCCGCGTCCCCGGCGGCGGCGAGCCGACGATCTCGACTTCCAGGTCGATTCCCTTGTGGCTGAAACTCGTCAGTTGCATGCGGTCGCCCACGTTCTTCTTCAGTCGCTTGAGGACGCTGACGCCGATCATGACGCCGTTGCGCTGCGACTGCATTTTGTCGACTACCCGCTGGACTTCGTCTCGCCGCGCCCCGCGCAGGTCTTCCAATTCGTCGGTCATCGTCAGGATTTTCTCGGGCTGCATGCAGAAGAAGATGATGGAAAAATCGCGGTCGCGCTTCTGCGGGTCGATCGACGCGCCGTAGAATTGCCACGTGCACCAGTCTTTGGGACGGACGTCGTCGGGGCCGGTCGCGGCCGCCTCGCGGAGCGTATTGGCATAGGCCAGGGGCATGCGGCTGGGGATCTGCCAGCGCTCGGTGATGATCGCTTTGAAGTTCGACGACCTGTCGGCCATCGCCTGATCGAGAAAGTGCAGCACCGACCAGATCAGCGTAATGACCAGCACCAGGACCATCGTTCCCAGGCTCGTCAGCATCGTCCGCAGCAGATTGCGGCGCACGTTTTTGGAAATGATCAGTCCGTATTTCGCGAATGTGTCGAGAAGCGAGAGCATGAGGCGCCAACAGCTGTTGAAAATGGTATCGACGGGAACAGGAACGCGACTCGGAAAAGGTTCTCGGCTGTGGTTCTCGGCTGCGCCAGGGCGCTCAACGGGATCGAGCGTCGTTCTGGCAGGGAATCGTCAAGCGCTCTCGAGCTGCCGCGCTGCCTGCTCGACGAGGCGCCCTTTTTCGAGGTGCAGCGTGCGCCGCGCCCGTTCTGCGGCGCGCGGGTCGTGGGTGACCATGATGATCGTTTTCTGCAACGTCCGCTGCAGCTCTCCCAGTAGGTTCAGGATCTCTTCGGCCGAGCGCGAATCCAGGTCGCCGGTCGGCTCGTCGGCGACGATCAGCGTCGGGTCGGTCACGATCGCGCGGGCGATGCCCACCCGCTGCTGCTGGCCCCCCGAAAGCTGCCCGGGGCGATGGCTCATCCGGTCGGTGAGCCCCACCAGGTCGAGCGCAGTCGTCACCTGCTCGCGGCGTTTGGCCGCCGACAGGGGCAGCAACAGCAGAGGCAGCTCGACGTTCTCATACGCCGACAGCACCGGGAGCAAGTGATAAAACTGAAAGATGAATCCGACATTGCGGGTCCGCCAGTTGGCAAGCTGCGCCTCGGACAGCGACGAGATCTGCCGGTCGCCGACCCACACTTCCCCTTCGCTGGGCGTATCCAGCCCGGCGATCAGGTTGAGCAGCGTCGTTTTGCCCGAACCGCTCGGCCCCATCAGCGCCAGAAAGTCGCCGTTCGGAACGTCCAGGCTCAGGTCTTGCAGCACGTCGACGCGCTCAGCCCCGCGGGTAAAGTATTTATGAACTCCGTGCACGCGCACGATCGGGTCACTGGCTGACATGGGCGTCCTTCCGGGAGGCGGTGATTGAATCTCGCGGCTACGGAACGTCGCTGACCGCCGCGGCGTTCGATTCGACCGGCAACGGTTCTTCGAGATTGGCCCGAATCCGATTGCAGATCGAGCGCAACTGATCGAGGTCTTCCTGCGACAATCCTTCGCGCGCCTGCACGCGAACACGATGCGCGCAATCGATCATCCGGGCCCAGACGGCATCGGCTTTATCGGTCGCACGGATTCGCTTTTTGCGACGATCGTTCGGGCAACAGTAGCGGTCGAGCCAGCCGTCGCGCTCCATGCGGTCGAGAATGCCGACCAACGTCGGGGCCTCGATCCCCAGGCAGTCGGCCAGTTCCGACTGCGACAACTCTCCCCGCAAGGCAATACGGGCCAACACCTCCCACTGCCGGTAAGTGATCCCTTCTTTGGCCAATTCGGCATTGAGCGACCGGCGAAACGCATGTGATGTGCTGCAAATCCAATAGCCGAGACTCTCGTCGAAGTCGAATTGAAGCACGGTATCCCTCTCCGCAAGTTTTTCGCCCGCAACCACCCACGAAACGACTCTAGATCGGCTGCCCGTAGAGTTCAAGTCTAACCGAATCGTAACGCAAATGCGATTTCGAGATGCGCCTGTGCACGACCGCAAGTTGCCACTGATCGCCGCCTGTCGCTTGCGGGTTAAGGAGCGTGGGTGGTTGACAATTGCAACTCTGCACATCGCTGAGAGAATTGGACTGTCGGCAGCTCCACCTCGTCGCCGTCCAAGGCCACAGGCAATCGTTCGGCGCCGGCCATCGAACGGGCGGCAAGCAGGGCATGCGCCGTGGCGTCGCGGCCGATGCAAGGCAATCCATTGGCCAATTCAAAGCCGGCGCGGCACGACGCGTCCGGCTGCCAATCGGTCAAATCAAAACGGGCCAGAAAATCGCGGCTTTTCAGGCGGTCGCAACATTCAGCGTGCGCGCGGTTTGGAAACCCAGTAGGTCATGGCAGGTTCTCCCTGTCGGGAGGGAACTGCTCGATTGCCGGACTGCGACTTATTCAATTCATTTCGTCTTCGTGGCTTCCGCCTTCGCCTCGACGATTGGCCGGGCTTCGTAAATCTGCACTTCCGGGCCGGACGTGTTCTCCTGCTTGGGCACCCCCAGATACAGTTTGCCGCCCGACCAGACGCACGTCCGCGAATCCTTCGGAGTCGGGATCTTCGAGACGACTTCGTACTTGTCTCCCACCTTTTCGATCACCGCCAGCACTTGATCGGCGCACGACGCATACAGCCGATTGCGATCCTTGTCGAAATACAGGTCGTCGATCCCGGCGGGAATTTCGACGCTCGCGATTTCTTTGCCGGTCTGCGAATCGAACACGACGACCATCGGCTGCTTCTTCGGGCACCCGACGAATAACAGTCCCTTCTCGGCATCCTGGGCGATCGGGCTGCCTGCGTCAGAGCGGGTGAGCGGGTACGACGCGATGACTTCATGCTTGGCGAGATCGACGACACCGATCAGGTTGGGCTTCGTCAGGACCGTATAAATCTTGCCGGCCTTTTTGTCGATTCGGAATCCGTGAACCGCCCCCGGCAGTTTGATCGTCGCCTTCACGTCGCCGCTCTTGGCGTCGATCTCCGAGAGGATTTCGTCCTGTCCGACGTACACCATCTTGTTGCCGGAATGATAGTGCACGTTGTCGGCCGCCGGGGCCGGCGTCGAAAACACCTGTCGGTAATCCTTGCCGTCGAATCCGTTGCAGACTCCCGCGCCGTTGCCGACGTAGATCATGTCGAGATCGGCCGCGTATGTGACCCCGGAGACCTTGCCCTGATTGGGAATCTGCTTGATGAGACGGCCGGATTTCAGGTCGACGATATCGAGCGTGTTATTCGGCTTATTGGCGACAAACAGCCGCATCCCCTCCCGATCGACCGTCAAATGGTCAAGCTTCCCGGCGACCCCTTGCAGCGGAATCGTTTGAACCAGGACGAGCGTTTCGGACGCCGCGAGGGGACTGGCGGCGAACAACAAAGCGACACACAGAACGGCAAACGGGACGCGTTTCATGGGAGTCCTTTCAGGTCGGCAGAATGATGAGGAGATCACTGACCCAGTCGTGGGCGGCATGATACCGACAAGGATGCGTGGGGATGATGAAGAATCGGTGTCGATTCAGCGGCCTGGGCGAAATTTCGCGGGTGCAATCTTGACACCACAGGCTGATTCAGAACAGGCCACGCGGCGTGAATTTCGGACTGGAATTCAAAAATGGGCTGTTCCCTTCGCGTCCCTGTTGTATTTTTCCGCGGAATTCGCCTTGGTATGTGCGACCTCGGGTGTTGCCACTCGCGGGGTTGCGCTCTAGGCTATGTCGCCCTGTGGCTGTGACTCGCGACGAAAACATGCGAAATGGCCGATAGCATCCCTCAACCTGAATCGACGACGTCGCCGGAAGCGCCGGCAGGCGCCGCGGTTGGCGACGGTCGGGGCGGTCTGACTTCGGGCAGTTTCGTGTGCCTGGTGGCCACACAGGCGCTCGGGGCGCTCAACGACAACATGTTCCGCTGGCTGGCGATCGGCGTCGGCACACACCTCCTGGCCGCCTCGGGATTGGCCGCGCTGGGTGCGGCCGCGGCCGATGATCCCGCGGCACATGAGGTGAGAAAGACGGCGGCGGTCGAGGCGCTGTCGTGGGGCATTTTCTGGTTCACCCTGCCGTATCTCTTGCTGCCGACGTATTCCGGCTGGTTGGCCGATCGGTTCAGCAAGCGGGCCGTGATTGTCTGGTGCAAAGCGGCCGAAATCGTGCTGATGCTGCTGGTGGTCGCCGCCATCCTTTCGGGGCAGGTCGCGCTGCTGTTTGCGGTGTTGTTTCTGGTGGGGGCCCAGGCGGCATTGTTCGCGCCGGCGAAATATGGCAGCATTCCGGAGATCTTGCGGACCGAAAGTCTGTCGGCAGGCAACGGCGTGATGGCGATGGTCACAGTGATGGCCTCGGCCGCAGGGACCGTCGCGGGATTGAAACTGGCCGAAGCCACCGGGCCCGCTGGAACCGTACACATCGGCATTTCGACCGCCGTTCTGGTGGGGACCGCGATCGTTGGCTGGCTGACGAGCCTGGGGATCGGGGCGCTGCCTGCCGGTCGGCCCGGCCTTCCCTTTCCACTCGATCCCCTGACGCGAAGCTGGAAACAATTGCGTCTCCTGGGATCGAATCGCCCGCTTATGCGAACGGCACTGGGCATCGCCTTCTTCTATTCTTTGGCGACGCTGACACAGGCCAACGTGAAACTTTACGGAGAAGCAGTACTCAAACTGGGAGAAAGCGGGGTCTCAAGGTTGCTGTTGGCGCTGGTCATCGGCGTCGGGCTGGGGAGCGTGCTGGCGGGAATCTGGTCTGGCGGACGAGTGGAACTCGGGATCGTTCCGTTGGGTGCGGTTTCGATCGTCGCGACGTCGCTGGCCCTGTTCGCGTCGGGGAGCGGGATTGATCCGGCGCAAGACGTTTCGTTGCAACGAGCATTTCACCTGACGCTGATCGCGCTCGTTTTACTGGGGGCCAGCGCCGGTTTGTTCGACGTGCCGCTCGAGGCCTTTTTGCAGCATCGCAGTCCACGAGAGACTCGCGGCACGCTGCTGGCCGCGAGCAACTTCGTGACGTTCGTCGGCATCTTGTGCACGTCAGGAATTCTGTACGCATCGCAGCATTGGTTGAAACTTTCGGCCCGCGCGACATTTCTGGCAGCGGGGCTCGCGACAATCCCCATTGCATTGTACGTGTTGCTCCTGCTGCCGCAGGCGACGATTCGATTCGTGACCTGGCTGTTAAGCCGCACGGTTTATCGTCTGCGAATTTACGGACGCGAGAACCTGCCGGAAACGGGCGGGGCGCTGTTAGTCGCCAATCATGTCACATGGCTGGACGGGGTATTCATCCTGATCAGTTCGTCGCGGCCGATCCGCATGTTGGCCTACGCCGATTACGTGAGCGGGTGGGGAGTGAACTGGCTGACACGGACGTTTGGAGTCATTCCGGTCAATCCGAACGAAGGGCCGAAGTCGATCGTCCGCTCGCTGGTCACGGCGCGCGAATGCGTCCAGAACGGAGAGCTGGTCTGCATCTTCGCTGAAGGCTCGTTGACGCGCACCGGCCAGCTCCAGCCCTTTCAGCGCGGGCTGATGAAAATCGTGGAAGGGACTGGCGCTCCGGTGATTCCGGTCTACCTGGACGGATTGTGGGGGAGCATTTTCAGTTACTTTCAGGGAAAATACTTTTGGAAGCTGCCGCGACGCTGGCCCTACCCGGTCGGTATCCTATTTGGAACGCCGATCCGCGATCCGGACAATGTGTATGAAGTCCGGCAAGCGGTTCAGGAGTTGGGAGTGGAAGCCATGGAACATCGCAAGGAAGATGAAATGAACCTGCCGCGCATGTTTCTGCGGAATTGCCGCAAAAACCGGTCGCGCTCGAAAGTCGCTGATTCCGCCGGCCAGGACCTGACGGGGGGGCAACTCCTGCTGCGAACGCTGATCGTGAAGCGGCTCCTGGAGCGAAACGTGCTGGCGGCCGACGAGAAATGCGTCGGCGTCCTGCTGCCGCCGTCGGTGGGCGGGGTGCTCGTCAACGCGGCCTTACCGCTCTCGGGCCGCATTCCAGTCAATCTCAACTACACGGCCTCCCCAGAGACTCTCAACCACTGCATCGAAGCGGCCGGCATCAGGCACGTCATCACCAGCCGCTTGTTCATGACCAAAATGCGGCTCGAAGTGAATGTGCCGGTCGTGTATCTCGAAGAGTTCAAGGACAAAGTGCCGAAGTTCGACAAGGCCGTCGCCGCGGTTCAGGCGTATGCCGTGCCGATATCGATGCTCGAACGGATGTTCGGCCTGACGAAGGTCAAGGCGGACGACCTGCTGACGATCGTGTTCACGTCGGGCTCGACCGGCGAACCGAAGGGGGTCATGCTGTCGCACCACAACGTGCGCAGCAATGTCGACGCGATCGAGCAGATGTATCAGCTCAAACCGACCGACGTCTTGCTGGGCGTGCTGCCGTTCTTTCATTCGTTCGGCTTTACCGGCACGATGTGGTCGGTGCTGGCGTTGGAGCCGAAGGGGGTGTACCACTTTAACCCGCTCGATGCGCGAGTGATCGGCACACTGTGCGCGACGCACAAGACCACGATCATGATGGCAACCCCCACGTTCCTGCGCGGGTATCTCAAGCGGTGCGACAAGGAGCAATTACAAACGGTCGACCTGGTGGTCGTCGGCGCAGAAAAGATGCCCATCGACCTGGCCCAGGCCTTCTTCGACAAGTTCGGCACGCGCCCGATCGAAGGTTACGGCACGACCGAGCTCTCTCCCGTCGCCGCCGTGAATGTTCCCGACCACCGTTCAGCTTCGGCGACGCAGAAGGGGACGAAAGAAGGCTCGGTGGGCCGGCCCCTGCCGGGCACGAGCGCCAAAATCGTCGACCCCGATACGTTTGCGGAGCTCGGGATCGACCAGCCTGGGCTGCTCCTCATCACGGGTCCGAACGTGATGCGCGGCTATTTGAACGACCCCGCGAAAACGGCGGAGGTGATGCGCGACGGCTGGTACATCACGGGGGACATCGCCAAGATCGACGGCGAGGGGTTCATCATCATCACCGATCGCGCCAGCCGCTTTTCGAAGATCGGGGGTGAGATGGTGCCGCACATCAAAGTCGAAGAGACTTTGCAGAAAATCGTGGCCGACAATTCGGACGAAGACCACGAGCTGCTCGCGGTCGTGACGGCAGTGCCCGACGAGAAGAAGGGGGAACGCCTGATCGTCGTGCACCGGCCACTGTCGAAGTCGGTCGAAGAAGTTCTGACAGAATTGAACGCTTCGGGACTGCCGAATCTGTGGATTCCGTCGCGAGACAGTTTTCTGGAAGTGGCCGATATCCCGCATTTGGGGACTGGGAAGGTCGATTTGAAAGGGCTCAAGGCGCTGGCCCTGGAAAAGTTCGGCGGGAATGGGAAAACGTAGCCGTTTGCCGCGCTGACGGGACGTCCTCGCTCGTGGATCTAACGCGAGGCTCGACCCAGCACGTGGCGCAATGCGGATTCAAGTGTCGAGCATTGGAATTGAAAGCCGGTTTTACTCAGTTTTTGTGGTTCGACCCGGCTGCTCGAGAGCAACAGTGCATCGGCCATTTCTCCGAAGGCGAGGCGCGCGGCAAACGCCGGCATCGGAAAAATCGTCGGCCGGCCGAGCACCTTCCCCAGCGTCTTCGTGAAGACGCGATTCGTGACCGGCTCCGGCCCAACGACGTTGAGCGGTCCCGCGACGGACGTGTTGGAGAGCGAGTGCAGGATGGCCCCCACGCAGTCGTCGATGGCGATACAGCTCATGTACTGCCTGCCGGATCCGAGCACACCGCCGGCTCCCAGCTTGAACGGCGTCAGCATTTTCGCCAGCGCCCCTCCCCGCGGACTTAAGATCACCCCGAATCGCAGATTCACGACCCGAATTCCCTTTTTGCGCGCCGGGTCGCAGGCCGCTTCCCATTCGCGGCAGACGTCGGCCAGAAAGTTGCTTCCGGCGGCACTGGCTTCGGTGAGCGCCTCGTCTCCCCGGTCGCCGTAAAAGCCGATTGCCGATGCGCAGACCAAAGTCGCAGGGGGACGGGCGACGTGCGCCAGCGCATCGCACAAGAGCTGTGTTCCTTGGACGCGGCTGTCGCGAATCCGGGCTTTGCGCGCCGCGGTCCAGCGGCCTGCCGCGATCGGTTCGCCGGCCAGATGGACGATGGCATCAAGCCCGTCCAGCCCGGCTGCGTCGATGGACTTGGCCGCCGGATCCCAGCCGATGAGCTCTTTCGAGGGATTTCGCGCCTTCGAGCGGACCAATCTGACCACTTCATGCCCCGCCCCCGTTAAGATGGGGATCAGCGCCGTCCCGACCAGGCCGGTCGAGCCGCTCACGAGGATGTTCATGCAACTTGCTCCGCTCAATCCACGTAGACGAACTCGTTGGCGTTCATCAGCGCGTGGCAGAAGTCGGTGATGGCGGCCGCGAGGGGCGGGTCGAGGAATTTGGGGAACCCGCGCGGCAACAGCAACGGCCGCCCCGGGCTGCGCTCCAGTGCAATCAGCGATTGTTGCCGGGCAATGAAATTCTCGGCGGCAGCGACTTCGTCGTCCGTCGGTTCCCGGCCGAATGCCAGCCGGTAGGCTGCGCGAATCAGCGGAGGAAGTTCTGCATGGGGATTCTCGGCGAGCAGCTCTCCCGCGAACGCCTGGGCATATTCCAATACGATTTCGCTGTTCAGGAGCATCAGGGCCTGCGGTGCGACGGTCGTTTGCGTCCGGCGAGCGCAGCTTTCGTGCATGTCGGGAAGGTCGAACGCTTCGAGCATCGGATACGGAAGATTCCGCTTGGCGTGAATATACACCGATCGCCGCACTCGTTCGGCCGGAATCGGCGTGGCCCTCCACGCTTCACGCTTGCTGAAATCGGGGGGCAGCGCGGGAAAGACACTGGGGCCGTGAATCGATGTCTCCAGCCGGCCGGCGACAGCGAGCAACGTGTCGCGGATTCCTTCGGCCGTCAGACGGCGGCGGTCGAAGTGCCAATAGAGCCGGTTGCCGGGATCGACATCGCGACCGCGCGGAGCCGCGTCGCCGGCAAAATCGCGGTCGGTCGATTGGCGGTAGGCCGTGGACGTCAGGATGAGGCGATGGAGAGATTTGAGATGCCAGGCTAATGGGAATTCGGAGTGCGGAGGGGGATGCGTGTGATCCGGGGAATCGATGTCGGGGAGCGCGCCCCCCCCCGGCCGCCCCTTGCCCAGAGAGGGAGGAGATGACGCGAAATTCCAGGCGAGCCAGTCGAGGAGCTCGGGGTGCGTGGGAGGTGCAGTCTGGCTTCCGAAATCATTGGCGTTTTCGACCAAGCCCTTTCCAAAATGCCCCTGCCAGACCCGATTGACGATGACGCGGGGCGTGAGGGCATTCGTCGGATCGGCCAACCATCGGGCCAGGGCCGTCCGCCGTCCCGAGGTCTGCCGTGTCGGCGCAGTCACTTGGGCGGCGCTGTTGCCCTTCGGGAACAACACGGAGAGAAATCCCGGCGCGACTTCTTCGAGCGGTTTGTCGTACGATCCGGCAGCCAACCGGTGCGTGGGGGGTGGCACCGCCTGCATCTCGCCGACGATCATACCGGTCTCCTCGGCCGGCGGCTGAGGTTTCTGCCGATCCCAATCTTTCAACTGCGTTCGCAATTCGGCGCGGCGCTGCTTTTGTTCGCGACTGAGATCATTGGTGACGACCTCTTCTTTGATGTCCATCTGCCGTTCCGACCAGAACGCGAGTTGCCGTTGGTACGTCGTGCGGTTCTCGGACGCCGTGTCGATGGCTTCCAGCACGACGGTCGGAAATTTCATACGACGATCGCCTGCCGCTTTGACGCGGGATGCGAGTTCCAACTGGTGCAGCTCGTCGCGGAGCGCCGCAGTTTCGGCCAGCCAGACCGACATTTTTTCGTGGTAGGCGGTTAATTCTGCCGGCGTCCCGAGCGGCGCGCGATCGTTGCGAACGATGCCCGAAAAGAAGGCTTGCAAACGATAGAAATCGACTTGCGGCAACGGATCGAATTTATGGTCGTGACACTGAGCGCAACCGATCGAAGCGCCCAGAAATACCGAACCGATATTGGCCGTCAGATCGTTGAGCGAATCTTGCCGCGCCAGCAGGATGTTCGAAGCATTGCTCTCGTCCGGCCAGAGCAATGTGTAGCCGGTGGCAATCAGCGCGTTCGCATCGTCGGGAAACAGCTCATCGCCCGCCAGTTGCTCGAGAATGAACCGATCGTACGGCGTGTCGTGATTGAACGCACGAATCACGTAATCGCGGTATTTCCAAGACAGCGGGCGGAGCGGGTCGGCATTGTAACCGGCCGTCTCGGCATAGCGCACGACGTCCAGCCAATAACGTCCCCAATGTTCTCCATAATGGGGGCTCGCCAGAAAACGATCGATCAGCCGCTCATAGGCATCCTCCGCATCGTCGCCCAGAAACCCCGCAATCTCTTGCGGGGTGGGAGGTAGTCCCAGCAGGTCAAATTTGGCGCGGCGAATGAGCTCGTTCTTTGACGCGACTGGCGAAAACGTCAACCCGGATCGTTCGAGCCGCGACAGCAGAAATGCGTCAACCGGATTCCTGACGAGTTGGCTCTGCTGCACGACGGGAACCGCCGGATGGCCGATTGGCCGATAGGCCCAATGACCTCGATCCGCACCTTCCGGCTCAGCAGCGCAAACGAAGCCCGCTGATAGGAATGCGACGCAAGCAACGGCGAGCAAGAGTGCGCGGGGCATGTGGCGGCACGGGAGAGGATCAGCTCGGTCAAAATATGTGTTCATGATTATACCTGCCGCATTGGGGAGATGCGACCGTCGTACAGGATGGCCGAAGAAGTCCCTTCTCCGTAGCACGATCGGCGTCCAGTTGTGGCGGTCGATATGAGACGCTGATTGTGGCGTCATAGGCAAACCGGGGGGCCGTCAAGTTTTTTTCGAAAAACTTTCTGCATGAATAGTCGATAATTCCGGATAGTGGCCGTACAATTGGCACAATCGGACGGGGCGGCAGGGGGGGAATGCGGTGATGAAGATCCCGATTTGGGTCCGGGAACAGGTCGAGCGCGCGAATTTCTGGAGGGCGCGACGAGCTCGTCGGACACGATTGATGCAGTCCTCGGCGCTGGCCGCCGAGGTTGAACTGCTGGAGTTACGCGCTTTGCTGTCTGGCGTCGCCCCTCAGGCCACCTCTGCGCCGGATCTGATCCGCATGGTCAATGCCGGCAGCCTCCAGCCGCAGAATACGGCCGGGCCCACCGGCTACACACCCGCCGAGATCAAGCAGGCCTACGGTTTCAATCAGATCTCGTTTAGCGGCGTCGCAGGCGATGGCACGGGGACGACGATCGCCATTGTCGACGCATTCGACGATCCCAATATCACCAACGACCTGCACCAATTCGATCTGGCCTATGGTCTGCCAGACCCGCCGAGTTTCATCAAACTCAATGAAACTGGCGGTACGACGAATTTGCCTAAGGCCAATTCCGGTTGGATTACCGAGATCGCCCTCGATGTGGAATGGACGCATGCCATCGCTCCGGGAGCGAAAATCGTGCTCGTCGAAGCCAAAAGCGCCAGCGACAGCGATTTGATGACGGCCGTCAATACGGCCAGAAGCTATAGCGGCGTCGACGTCGTCTCGATGAGCTGGGGTGGTTCGGAAGACTCTTCTGAACTCGCCGAAGACAGCACATTCACGACACCCGCAGGCCATACCGCGGTGACTTTTG
>DASYAR010000661.1:0-16083 GCA_036501235.1 Planctomycetaceae bacterium | reverse complement strand
CCCAAAAACGCCGACGCTGGCAGCGTCGCCCACGTGGCCGATGCTGCCAGCATCGGCGTTACTTCAAAGGGATACCCCAAATTAACGGATGCACCCCTAAGCGGCGGCGCCCGATGACGGCAACGGCGGCGCGGCGTTCGGGCTATTTCCGGTAGGTGCGCTGGTTTTTTGTCCCTTGGCATCCGCCGCGACCTGCGGCGTCAGGAACGAATACAGCGTGAGCATGACGGCGCCGGTCACGAGGAACACGTCCGCAAAGTTGAACACGGGCCAGTGGTATTCCCGCGTCAGTCGTGGCCGGATCCCGTCGAATTCGAAGCCGGGGATCGTGCAGTTGAGAAAATCGCGAACGGCATAGACCGGAGCGCCCTGCACGTCGGTCCAGCCGTGCAGGTTCATTCGATCGTACAGATTGCCCAGCGCCCCGGCCAGAATCAGCCCGAGCGTGATCGTCAACCACCAACTGCGGGCATGACCCCGCACGAACAACCAGTAGATGATGCTGCCGGCAGCCGCGACACTGAGGAGCGCGAACAACCAGCTCAATCCCTGGCCGATCCCGAACAGCGCCCCGTGATTGAACGTCGTGGCCAGCGAGAACTCGAACCGCCCCCACAGGAAATCGGTCTTGTAAGACCAGTCGCTGGTGCGGTGCGGGCCGCCCAGATCGTGAAAGACCCGCCACTTGGAAACGAGGTCCGCCGCCAGCCCGCCCAGAGTGAGCAGACTGAAACACCAATACCGGCTGGAGGGCACGGCCGTCATGATCTAAAAACCTTCGCGCTTCCTTGCGCAGTCGACGCAGGTGCGGCAATAAGGAATCGCTCGCAACCGCGGCTTCGGGATCGCCGATTGCGACGGCGACTTTCCCTCTTTGGTGCAGATTTCGCACAAACCAAACGATCCATCCTTGATCCGCTGCAACGCGGCCGAGATTTCGGTGAGCGTCTCTTGTTCATTGGCCGCCAGCGACAGCGAAAAATCCTGTTCGAAGGTGTCGCTCCCCAGCTCGGCCATGTGAGTGGGGCTCTTCGAATCTCCGCCGCCGTCCTGACGATCGGTGCCGAGGGCCTCTTTCGTCAGTTGGCGAACATCTCCTCGCAAACGAGACTGCATATCTTCGAGCAGATCGCGAAATTCCGTCAATTCAGGCTTCTTCATCGCACAGGTGTTTTTCTGAGGCGGGGCAGCGTCGAGGAGCTTAGGTCAATTAAATAAAAGTCCCGTATTATCGCTGGTCGGAGGCATTTGGTCAAGCGGGGCACAGCAAGGCTTTGATCCCCAAAGAGTTGCGGCTTTTCGTAATTTCGAGCCCAAACAAAAAAATACCCACGGGTGTGGCCCGTGGGCTTGGCGTCAGTGCGTGCTGCGAATCGCGTTCTCGGTTATTTCCCACCGCCGGCGGCGGGTTTCAGGCTGGCCCCCTCCTGGATGGCGAACAGCGTGTTGAACGTGGCGATGTACAGCACACCGTTGGCCACGATCGGGGTGTTGTAGATGGGAATCCCCATATTCTGTTCGGCGATCTGCTCTTTCTCTTTCGAGACCTTGAACACGGTTACGTCGCCGTCCTGGTCGGCGATGTAGACGTGATCGCCGACGATCAGCGGGGTCGACCACGAAGCGGCGAGCATGTCGTGCGTCCAGTGGGCCTTGCCGGTCTTGGCGTCAAGGCAGTGGAACAGGCCGCTTTCATCCGAGATGAACAGCAGGCCGTCCTTGATGGTCGTGCTGCTGATCGTGCGGTGCATCGTTTCTTCGAATTTCTTCGGATCGTTCCCGGCGTAGTGCCAGACCATTGCCGAGTTTGTATTGTCGCGCTCGAAATCTCCTGCTTTGGGATCGCAAGCCTGCAGCCTCTTATAGGCAATCGGCGTCTTGGGGTCTTTCTTATTGAACACGAGCGTGGGACTGACGTCGCCGCGCTTCGTGGGGTCGATACACCACAGGTGGGCGTTGCCTTCGCCGTGCTCGGGGTCTTCTCCGACGCCGAGGTACACGTAGCCGTCATAGATGACCGGGCTGGCAATGATCGGATTGCGGGTGGCCCGTTCGAGCATGTAAACCGACGTCTTGGGATTGCAGTCGAACTTCCAGAGGAGCTTGGATTTGCCCCCCTCTCCCTTGGGATCGAAGCTGTACAGCCAGCCGTCGCCGCCGGCGAAGATCGCCTGCTCGACGCCTCCCAAGATGCCGCAGGCGGGAGATGACCATTGCCCATGCATGATATTGCTGCCGGGAGATTTGTCGGTCCACAGCACCTCGCCCGTTTTCTTGTTCATCGCCAGAAAACTGGGGGCATTGGGCTGAGCGATCACTTTGTGAGCTTCGTCGACGCCGTTGGAGGTGCCGACGAACAGAATGTCTCCGAGGGCAGTGACCGAGCAACTGCACGCGTTGTGCGGCGAGGCGCCCAGCTTGCCCATCATGTCGACCTTCCAGATGATGTCGGCTTCGTCCTTGTTGTTGTTCGGCTCTTCCTTGAATGGGCCGTCGTTTTCGTCGTCGAGAAAACCTTCGAGATCGAGGCAGGTGATTTCATCACGGTTCGTGACGTACCACAGCCGATCGCCTTCGACGTAGGGGCTCGAGCAGATTCCAAGTTGCTCCCAATCGACCACCCGTCCCTGGGGCAGTTTTTCATTGGAGTGCTGCCACAGGAATTTGCCGGTCGCTTCGTCGAAGCACAACAGGCACCCCAGATCGACCTTCGAGGGATAACGCTTGACGTAGCCATTGGCGTTGTTCGTCCCGACCAGAATCTTGCCGTTGGCGATGACCGGGCTGGCGTACGTCTGCGACCCGAGCTTGGCCGTCCACTTGATGTTCTTGCCGGAAGCCGGGTCCCACTCGGTAGGGATGTTCTTGGCGGCGGTGACGTTGTTGCGCAGATGGCTCAAACCCATCTGCGGGCTGTCCCCCGGCTTGACGTTCATCTTGGCGAGGGCCTTGGCGGCGTCGGCGATTGGGTCGCTGGAGCTGTCGTCGGCAGACAGCCGAATCGCATACGTCAATGTCAAGCAGGCGACGAGGCCTGCGGTTAAGTGGACGAATTTATGCATGAGATTTATTCCTCGAAAAGGAACTGGAATTTCGGATTTGCAGGTTTGACGTCAATTGAACCGCCGAGTGTCAATTGCCGGTCACTTTGACGTTGTCGATGAAGACCTCGGTGTCGCTGGCTTGGCCGAACAGGCCCGGGCTGCCGGTGACGTTCGGGGTTTCGTCGGTGGCTTCGATCGTCCACTCGCCGGGCTCGGTTTCGCCTCGCGGCCAGACCTTGCCCCGCAATGTCACTTTGCCGTCCTTATTCTCGCTTTGGAATTTCATCGTGTACCAGACATCGTACTTCCATGCGAAGGGGATTGTCTTGGCAAAACGCAGATCGAGCCGCGACACCCACGATCGAATCTGCAGGCCCGGCACGGCCCCTTGATCGGGCGTTTCGACGGCGCTTTCGAGAGCCAGCGTGTATCGCTGATTGATGACTCCCATCGCCGGCATTTTGTTATGGCGGGTCGAGCCGCGCATGTCGGCCTGAATCGTGTAATCGTGCAGGTACGTCTGCCCCATCCAGCTCTGGCTGCGCGTCCCCTTGGGGATCGTGCTGATCTTGCACATCACGGCATTCCCCGTGATGCCGCGCGAGCCGCGGGCGACGGCCAGTTCCAGATTGCCGGCCGCATCCTGGGACCAGTCCCATTTCTCGATGACCTTCTCTTTGGCCAGCAGCTCGAGACCCGGATCGAATTCTTTCTTGGCGTCGTCGATCGACGCGGGTTTGCCTTCGGCGTTGAGGTCGAAGTAGCGGAGCAGATCGGTCCAGGCCGGGCGAGGGCCGTCGACAAACTTGACCGTCGGCGCAGGGCCGTTGGCAAATGCCGTCGACACGTAGATATAAAGCTGCGCTGCCCGTGGGTTCTGGGTCTTCAGCGACTGCAGCAGGTCGTCGTCGAGGATGATATGGCGGTAGGCGGCGCCGATCCAAGTCTCCGGCACTTTGCCGCTCGAAAAATCGAAACTCCACGGAAAATTGGGGACGGTGCGGATGCGGGCCGTACTGGTGAGCTCGCCCACTTTGCCGGTGACGAAACTGACGGTATGTGCGGCATCGGCCGCCGGAGTGAAGACCACCTGATTTTCCTTGCCGGCTTCTTTGGAAGGCTCGAGCTTGCCCGGGCCTTTGAGTTCGTAAACGGGTTTCACTCCTTTGGTGTCGAGATATCGCCCATTAGCATTGAACAAACGGAACCCGAGAGCCTGAATCTGTCCGGAGCTTTGGCCGACTTTGGGACGCAGCAGCGTCTCGACCGGGGTCACCTGCAACTGGCCCGGCTTGGTATCGGCCGACCACGCCGTTTCCTCCGGCTGAGCCGGACGGGGATCGGGGGCGACCGCCGGCAGGTCCTTGAGGCCAATGCAAAACATCGCATCGCTGGTGGGGATGTAAACCCGTCCGTGCGAGGCAATCGGCGAGCCGTGGATCAAATCCCCTTCCAGCCGCAGCTTGTGGACGATTTTGACCCCTTTCTCGGTGGGCTCGAGGATTGCGGTAATCCCCGAGCGGATCGCACAGTAGATCTTGCCGTCGGCATAGAGCGGGCTGGAAAAGACTTCGCCGGTGCCGAGCTTTTGCTTGCCGATTTCGTTGCCCGTCTTGGGATCGCGAACGGAGACCAGGGCGCTGTCGTCGACGACGTAGAGCCGGTCGTTGACGAACAACGGCGCAGCACGGCCGATCATGACACTCGGCTTCAGCCACAGCTCTTTGGTTTTGGTGACGTTGCCCATACCGGTGCCATCGATTGCGAACAAGGCGCCCATCACCGTGTGGTCGAAGACGTTCTCTTCGGAGTGTCCACAGAAGACCGTGTTGCCGACGACCGTGGGCGTCGTGTTGATGCCGCGGAGCGACGCGTCATAAGACCATAAGATCTTGCCGGTGCGAGGCTGCATGGCATAGACCGACCCGTCGCCCGAGCCGAAGACGATCGCCACCTGGCCGTTGAAGTTCGCCAAAACGGGCGAGCTGTAGGTGGTATCGAGGGGCCGCAAGCGCGTGCTGCTGATCCACACCGCCTGGCCGTTCGTTTTGTCGAAGGCCACGAAGCGATGCGCCGGGACGGCATATTCGCCCCAACCGGTCATGACGCCGCTGATAATCACCAGGTCGTCGAAGACCAGCGGCATGTTGGTGCGGCCGCCGTAGGTGCTGATCATGCCATACTCTTCGCTCATCGAGTGCGACCACAGCGTTTTGCCCGTCTGCCCGTCGAGACATTGGAAGTAATCGCAGAGCCCCAGGGCGTAGACGTTGCCGGTCGTCGGGTCGCCCACAACGCACGACCAGCCGACGCGCTCGGCCGGCGCATCGGTGAGAAACACGTTGAAGGAATTCTCCCAGACTTTGTTGCCCGTCGCCGCGTCGACGCACACGACTTTTTCGCCTTCCGTGAGCGTGTCGGGATTATGGCGGCACAGTACGTACAGCTTGCCGCGCATCACGATGGGTGTGCTGCGCGTCCCCAACTCGGCGCTTTTCCAGATCAGGTTTTCGCCCTCGGGAGACCACTTGGCGGGGAGCCCCTTTTCGCGGGAGATGCCGTTCATTTCGGGACCGCGCCAATGCGGCCAGTCGAGCGGATCGATGTCCTGGGCCTGGGCCGGTTGCGACCAAACCGCCAGCGCCCCCAGGCAGAGAACGCCGAGAAACCGGAAAACACTGCGGATGCCAATCATGGAGTCTCTCTCGGAAGGCTGGGGAACGGGCGGGGCGTTCGTCGTGGACGCGATGGCAAATCGAACCCGCGGCTGACTGCCATCGACAACCAGAGGGCGAACGGGGACATCGTGGTTCCGATGCGGCGCTATTTCGCTGGTCTCAACATACATTGCGAGGCTGGCAGCGACAAGTAAATGGTGAAGAATTACAAATCCGAAAGCCGAGTTCGAGGCACTCCATTCCTCATTCTCTCGGGGTGGCTATAATTCCCATAACAAGGCCGTGCAAATCTCCAACCAGCAGGATGCGACTCATGTCCCAAGCCGTCCGACAGGTTCCCCACATCGTCACGCCCGCGCCCGGGCCCGTGTCGCGCGAGCTCATCGAAACCGACGAACGGTTCGTCTCACCGTCGTATACGCGGTTTTACCCGCTGGCGGTCAAACGCGGCCTGGGATCGATGCTGGAAGACATGGATGGCAATCTATTTCTGGACTTCACCGCCGGGATCGCCGTGTGCGCCACGGGGCATTGCCATCCGCGGGTGGTCAAGGCGATTCAAGACCAGGCGGCCAAACTGCTGCACATTTGCGGGGCGGATTTTTATTACCCGCCGCTCCGCGACCTGGCGAAAAAGCTGGCCGAGATCGCGCCCGGCACGTCTCCCAAGCGGGTGCTGTTCACGAATTCGGGGGCCGAGGCGATCGAAGGGGCGATCAAGCTGGCCCGTTACCACACGCGTCGGCAGCACATCATCGCGTTCTATGGCGCGTTCCACGGCCGCACGATGGGGGCGCTGTCGCTGACGGCGAGCAAAGTCAATCAGCGTCGCCGGTTCGAGCCGCTGCTTCCCGAGGTGACGCACGTCGGTTACGGCAGTTGCTATCGCTGTCCTTACAACCTGGAATACCCGAGCTGCGCCATCGAGTGCGTCACGCACCTCGAAAACAAGCTGTTCAAGACAACGCTGCCGCCGGAAGAAGTCGCCGCGATCATCGTCGAACCGATTCAAGGCGAAGGGGGCTATATCGTGCCGCCCCCCGAGTATCACAAGCAATTGAAGGCCCTGGCCGAACGGCATGGAATTCTATACGTCGCCGACGAAGTGCAGTCGGGAATCGGGCGGACCGGAAAGATGTGGGCGATCGAACATTGGGGCGTAGAGCCCGACATCATCTGCACGGCGAAGGGGCTGGCTTCGGGTTTGCCGCTGGGGGCGATGATCGCGAAGGCCGAGATCATGGATTGGGCGCCCGGCGCGCATGCCAGTACGTTCGGGGGCAATCCGGTGTCGTGCGTGGCGGCGCTGGAAACGATCGCCCTGGTGGAAGAAAGCCTGATGCAGAACGCGGCCGACGTCGGCGGCTATCTTATCGGTCGCTTGCGCGAGCTGGCCGGGCGGCATCCGCTGATCGGCGACGTACGGGGACTCGGGCTGATGATCGGCGCCGATCTCGTCAAGAACCGCACGACGCACGAAGGCGCCCCGGTCGAGCGCGACGCCGTGCTGCAAAAATGCTTCACGAAGGGCCTGGTGCTTCTCGGCTGCGGCGAGAGCTCGATCCGCTTCTGCCCGGCCCTGGTCGTTACGCGAGAAGAATGCGAAACGGCACTGCAGATTCTGGATGTGGCGCTCAGTGACGTGGCAGCCGGGATGAGTTGACCGTGATCTTCTGGTACGATGGACATTGCGGTTGAGCTGAGCCGTTCCGAAACGCCCCTGATTAGCGACCATGGGAAGAATCATTAGTTCCATCAAGATCGGCAATGTCGTCGATCCGTCGAAAACGATTCAATGCGATGCGCTGGTCGATACCGGTGCGTCGCTGATGGTGCTGCCTACGGAATGGCGGAAACGATTGGGCGACCTGGAGACAGTTCGCCGCGTGGAATTGGAGACCGCGACACAAGAAATCGTTCATGCCGACGTCTGTGGGCCGGTGAAAATTCAGCTCGAGGGCTTCGAGCCCATCTACTCGGAAGTTCTGTTTCTCGAAATGCATCCGCATGACGGCCATTACAAACCGTTGATCGGTTATATCGTCCTGGAGCAGTCACAGGCGGCGGTTGATCTGGTCGGTCACCGGCTCGTCCGCGTGAAGCACCTTGATTTGAAGCGGATGCTGGACCGTCCCTGAGCGGGAGAGTTACTGGACCTCGCGAATGCGCTCGGTCAGTTCAATTCCCTGACGCTTGAGCAATCGGCGTGAGCCGGCCGCCTGGCAGGGAATCCGGCTTTGCCGAAAAGAATCGGCCGAACAGCCCCGAGAGGAACACGAAGCCGCAGCAGACGAGGCACAGGCCGGGGAACCAGTCGCCGCCGGCCAGATACGGACTCTTTCGAGAATCGAGCGGCACGGTGTCGACGACGATCGCGTCATCCAGCTTGGGGCCTTGGGTCTTGAGCCCCACAGCCACTTTTCGCACGACGCCGTCGCCGTCGATGAACGCCGAGATGCCCGTGTTGACGGCGCGGACCATGGGCGTGCGGCACTCCACGCAGCGGAACGCGGCCGTAATCAAGTGCTGATCGAGCTCGCTCGACCCGTGGAACCAGCCGTCATTCGTCAGGTTCACGAGAAAATCGACCCGCGCCGGGCCGGCCGGAGTCGATTCGGTCGTGGCGTTGACGATTCCGCGCACGAGCTGCGGCACGGTGTCTTCGAAACAAATAATCGGGGCGAATCGAAAGCCTTTGTAGTCGAATACGGAACACGTCTCTCCCGCGCTGATACCGAACCACTCGCCGAACGGAGTAAACTTTTTCAGCCACGGAAACGTCTCGACTAAGGGGACGTATTCACCGAACATCACCCGGTGCAGTTTGTCGTAATGGCCGTCCAGAACGCCGTCGGGACGAACCAGCACGGCCGAGTTGTACACGCGAAAATGCTGCTGATCGACGTCGATTCGTTCGAGGCCGATCACGAGGGCGGCGCCGGCCTGCTGGGCCATCGTCGACAATTTGCTGCGGACGGCCGCCTGGCTTTGGCGGAACTGGGCGATCGGCTTGTCGGGATGCGCGGATTGCAATTGCTCGTCGCTGACGTCCAGAGGCGTGTCGAACAACGGCCAGCGAAACATCGTTTCCGGCCAGATGATGATATCGGGCTGCTCCTTGACGGCCTGGCCTGTCAGCCAGGAGTGGCGCTTCTGGATATTGGGCCATTCTTCCGGCTTGTGTTTGACCGAGGATATGAAATTTCCCTGCACGAGGGCCACGCGCGGACCGGCGCGAAATTCGATGCCGCTGCGCCGCACGTATCCATACGTGAGCGCGGCGGCCAGCAGCGTCAGGCAGCCGACCACCCGCACGATGCGTCCGCGCTCTGTGGGGACGCGCACGGCCTCGCTCGTCGCGGCGGGAGCCAACAGTCCCAATCGTGCGATCAGCGAGACCGGTATCAGCTCCGCCGCGCAACCGGCGTGCAGCGCCACCAGGAAGCTCACGCCATACGAGCCGACCAGGTCGCTGATCTGGATCAGTTCGATCCAGCGGTGCTGCGTGTGCGCCAGGTAATACCAACTGAATCCAGTCAGCAGATAGCCGCGCAACAGCTCGAGCCCTACCCAGACGACCGGCGCCGCGAGCGTCAGCGGCAGGCCCAGCCGCCAGACTGCCGTGCGGGCCAGCGCCACGAAGACGGGAAAATACAGCGCCAGATAGACTGCCAGGGCCAGCCAGGCGACGTACATCGTCGGATCGCCCAGCCGCATCCATTGCAGCGTGCACAGCCAGAAAACCAGCCCGCCGGCATAGACGGCCGCATACATGCGCCGCACGGGACGTTCGATCCGCGCCAGGATCAACAGGGGGGCCAGGCACAGCCAGGCCAGCGGTCCGAAATCGAGTGGTGTGAATGCGCCCCACATCATCAGGGCCGTCAGCCCGGACACGACCAGGGCGCCCTTCGTAGCGGCCGGGGCATTGCGCGCCGACGTGATAATCTCCTGCGGCGTGCTCATGCGAGGCATCCGTGACGAGGCAGGTTTCTCCGCAGGGGGCGCAAGTACGGACATTACGAGTCTCCATCCTTGGAAACTAAAACAACAACACGTCAATCATCGACCCGGCTGAGTACTTCCGATCTCCCTCCGCAAACACCGCGAGGGCATTGGCCTCGACGGTGGCGGCGAGATCCGCCGACCCGACCCACTTCACCAGCTCCACGCTGCCGCCTTGTTCGGTCCATTCCCACCGCGCGGGATGATACATCGGACGGTTGCCCGCGTTGAAATGCTCGCGCGTCAAACGGCCCCGCAACGGCTTCGGCACGGCCGGTTCGATCCCCTGCAACTTGCGGATCGCCGCGCGGACGAACAATTCGCAGCAAACCATACTGCTAACTGGATTTCCGGGCAAGCCGAATACGTAGCAGGGCCCCCGCACCCCGAACCAGATCGGCTGCCCCGGTTTGACAAGCACCTTATGAAACACCTGCCGGACCCCCGCCTCGGCCAATACCGAGGGGACCAGGTCGAGTTTCCCGGCTGAAACGCCCCCCGCGAGCAGCAAGACGTCGTGCGACAACCCTTTGTCAATCCGCAATCGCAGGTCGGCCGCGTTATCTCGGGCGACCCCCAGCGGCACAGGGACGGCTCCCATCTGCCGCATTTGTGCGGCCAACATCGATTCGTTGGAATTGCGAATCTGCCCCGGACCGGGGACTTGTTCGACTGGCACGAGCTCGTCTCCCGTTGCCAGTACGGCGACCCGTGGAGCGGGATAAACGGCGACTTCAGCCTGCCCCAGCTCCGCCAGAGCGCCGATTTCCTGCGCTCGGAGACGCCGGCCGGCGGGCACGACCCGCGTTCCTTGTCGACTCGATTCGCCTCGTTTGAGAATGTTCCGGCCGACCGTTATTCCAAGCGGGTTGACGATGACGACGGTCTGATTGTGGCCGTCTTCCTCGAGCCGTGTGCGTTCGACGGGGACGACGGCGTCCGACCCGGCCGGAAGCGGGGCGCCGGTCATAATGCGGATGGCGTCACCGGGGCCGACTGCCAGCTGCGAAACCTGGCCTGCCAGAACTTCATCGATCACCCGGAGCTGCGTTTCGGGCCGATTGGCGTCGGCGGTGCGCACGGCATAGCCATCCATCAGCGCCTTATCGAAGGGAGGCGAATCGAGATCGCTGTCGGCGTCTGCCGCCAGCACGAGACCCATTGAATCGACAAGACTCACTCGCGCGGCGGCGAGTCGATGCGTTTCATCGACGATGGCCGCGAGTGCCTCGGTCACTGTAAGCATGATGATTTCGACATGTTGACCGGCGCGCCCGAATCTCTCGCGCCTAGGGTGGGCTGCGCCGCGCCGCTACACAGTTGCAGGCAGCGCCAAAAAATTCTGCAGCAGCTCGATTCCGGCTTCCGTCAGAAAGCTTTCGGGATGAAACTGGACGCCGTGGATCGGAAACCTCCGATGGCAAACACCCATCACCTCACGAGGCTGTCCCGGGTCTTCCGTCCAGGCGCAGACTTCGAGGTCGTCGTGCCGGCTGTCTGGCCGGACCACCAGGCTGTGATAGCGCGTGGCGATGAACGGGTTTTTCAGGCCGGCAAACACGCCGCGCGAGTCGTGATGGATCGGCGAGACCTTGCCGTGCATCAACCGATCGGCCCGGTTGACCTCCCAGCCAAACACCTCGCCGATGCACTGATGTCCCAGGCACACCCCCAACAGGGGGACCTGCGGACCGAAGCGTTCGATTACCTGCTTCGAGATTCCCGCTTCGTGCGGGGTGCAAGGCCCCGGCGATATGATGATCCGCTCGGGGCGCAGGGCAGCGATTTCGTCAGGAGTGATCTGGTCGTTGCGGAAAACGCGCACGTCCAGCGTCGAGTCGATTTCTCCCAGACGCTGGACGAGGTTGTAGGTGAACGAGTCGTAGTTGTCGATCAGCAGGACCATATCCTGAATATCGCACAACCACGCCAATCCTGCCACTCAATAGAACGTCAGTTCGGTCACGCGTCCTTTGCGCAGATAAACGACCACCGTTCTCGCGATTTCTTTCCCCTGGGGGTCGAACCCCTCGACCCGCACGGAGTGCATATAGTTCACGCCCGGAATCAGCGGTTTGGGAGCCTCGACCATATAGACGCCGTCGATGCAATCCAGTTCTTCGCCGTCGACATAGATCCGCGCCGGAGGAACCGTGCGGATTTCGAGCCGCGCGGCGCGCGGATGGACGAATTTCGTCGCTGCGCGGTTCGAGTCGTCGGGCTTGGGTTGGGGCATCGGCACATCACGGCGGTAGATTCGAATTCCAGGCCATCCATAGTGAATGATACGAGGGGGGACGTACGGAAATGCTCCCGGCGGAAGCTGGGCGCCGGCCGCGGCGACTGGCGTGGGCATCGGTCCCCGGTTCGAGCCGGGCATGCCGTAGGGCAGCGGTCCACCGTTCGGGAGCGGCGCCATGTTCGGCGTCTGGCCGCAGCACGGGGTGGGCTGCTGTGCGTTGGGCATCATGCCATAGCCCGGCATCGGTTGTCCGAAAGGCATCTGACCAGGAACCGCCATCGGCTGTCCGTAAGGCATTTGACCGGGAGCCGGCATCGGCTGCCCGTAAGGCATCTGTCCGGGAGCCGGCATCGGTCCGGCGCTGGGTAGCGGCTGGGAATCCGGCACCGGCTCCAAATCAGGGGTTGGACCGGCGTCTGTCGTCGGTGGCGTCAACTGCGGTCCCGGGGCCCGAGTGATGTATCCCGGATGATCTTGTGCCTGAACCGGGTTCGCGATCAGCAGGCAACCTGCCGCCGCGACGACCAGGAGATGTGCATGGATCTTCATTGCTGGGTCTGCCTTGAATCAAGAGATGCTGCCCTGGAGGCGCAACGCGTCCCCCAGTTTGAGCATAGCCCGCGATCGAGGGCGCGGCTGGGCATCACCAGCGCAGAATTGAAATCGGCGCGAAATCGCGCATGAAGAATCGGCGCGAACGGCATAAACGGGCTCAAAACGCGCACCGCAGGCGGAGCGGCTAAACATGATTGCGCAGCGAAGTAGACAGATTCGTTTAGCCGCTCCGCCTGCGGTGCGCGTTTATTTCGTCCCCTGCGACGTTGACGTGAATAGTATACATATGTATCATTAAACTGCACTCATACGGCTCGCATCGCAAATAATTTCAAGGAACCTCGTGATTTTCGCGTCACATGTCATCTTCAGCACGTATGGCTTCTGGATGCCGAACGATCCGCGAGGGTCATGGTCTGATTTTGTCGGCAGTTGGGAGCTAACCCGTTTCGGCAAGGCACCGACGGTGACGACACACCGCTCGCTGGCGCGTGCACCGCATACCCGACTCTGGAAACTCGAACTCCAAAAGTTCGCCGACGAGACGGGGATGATCATGGAAGTCTGTCATTTCCCGCCTGGAACCAGCAAGTGGAATAAGATCGAGCATCGAGTGTTCTGTCACATCACTCGCAATTGGCAGGGAGTCCCCACTCGAAACCCTGGAAATTGTCGTCCAACTCATTGGATCGACTCGAACCGAAACCGGCCTGGAAGTCCATTGCTGGCTCGACACCGATCAATACGAAATGAGCAAGCCGTGCTTACATCGGGAGGCTTTGAGGTAAGGGCGAACGACTGCGAAGTGCCGATCTTTGAACGCTTCGACAGTCTTCAATTCGACAATGATCACGGACTCGATGAAGAGATCCAGTCGATGTGTGCCGACGTTCTTACCGCGATAAGTGACCGGGACCCGGTGTTGTCGCTGCACGATGAGCCCCACATATTCCAACTCCACAACCAATGCTCGCTCGTAAACCGATTCCAGAAAGCCGGGCCCTAATTCACGGTGAACTGCGATCGCCGCGCCAATGATCTTTTCCGTCAACTCTTCAAGTTCGAGTGCCATGTCGGGTCGCCGTTCTTGTTGAATTCAAACATGAAACGCCCGATTTTTCGCCGCTCCTGACTTCCTGTATTCCTGCCTTCCTCAATTGATTCCTAGGAATCTTTCAGCAGCTATCGACGCTGGTGGGAGCCGCCCAAATGGGCCACGACCGAGACTGATAAGCGCCATCCCGATCGTCTCGACGCTATTCCTCGACTTCAAGCCGGACCACGCGTTTCTTCCCGACCCATAACAGCTTGCCAGTCTCAAGACGGATTTCGGTTGCCGGAAACGCGATCGGTAATTTTGCTTCATCAAAATAGGCCCCTCCTTCACGAATCACACGGCGCGCTTCGCTGGTGGTTTTGCACAATCCGGAGAGCACCAACAATTTCGCGGCATTGAGGACCGGATGTACGCCGTCTGGTCGCACGAGCTCGTCGGATGGAATATCGGCAAGCCGGAGCCGCGCAGTCGGAATATCACGCGGCAAACCCTTCAAGCTGATCTCCATTTGCCATCGTTCTTCTGAATCGATGGCTGCTTGGGACCCGTGGTATTCACCGATAATCATCTTTGCCAGATGCAGCTTTGCATCCTTCGGGTGTCCGGCGAGAAGGAGTTCGATGTTCCGAACCGAAACGTCGGTGAGCAGCTCGAAGTACATTCGCATCACCGAATCAGGAACCTGCATGAACTTTTTCATCATGTCATACGGCGACTCGTTGATCCCGATGTAATTCCCGAGGCTCTTTCCCATCCGCCGCACGCCGTCCAGCCCCACCAAGATGGGCGACATCACGCCGATCTGCTGGGGCAGGCCCTGCTCGCGCTGCAGGTCGCGGGCCAGCATGAAACTGTAAAGCTGTTCGGTTCCCCCCAGCTCGATATCGGCCCGGATCTTGACCGAGTCCCAGGCCTGCATGATGGGATACAGGCATTCGTGCAGAAAAATCGCCTGTTCCGAAGCATACCGTTTAGCGAAGTCGTCGCGCGTCAGCAGTTGAGCGACCGTCACTTTGCTGCACAATTCCAGCACGTCAAGAAAGCTCATCGACGAAAACCAATCGCCATTGCGGACCACCTCGGCCCGCGACAGATCGACGACCTTGCCGACTTGCGTCAGGTAATCCTTGGCATTGAGCTCCACCTGTTCCTGAGTGAGCCTGGCGCGCGTCTGGTCGCGTCCGCTGGGATCTCCCACCAGGGCCGTGTAGTTGCCGATGATGATGACCGCCTGATGCCCCAGCTCCTGAAATTGACGGAGTTTTCGCAAGGGGACGGTATGGCCTAGGTGAACGTCGATGCCGGTCGGGTCGATGCCGTATTTGATCCTGAGCGGCGTACCGGTCTTAAAACTGTGTTCGAGCCGGGAAGCCAATTCGCTCTCGGGGACGATTTTCTCGACTCCGCGACGGATAAGGGCCAGTTGGTCGGCGACGGGGGGAAATTGTGGCATAGCGAATTCTGGCGGAATTTCTGATCTGGGCCCGGTCCATTGACGTTATTTGATTGCCGGGGCAGCTTATGTTAACGCCCCCGTGCGATGCAATTCCACCACGTCATTCGTTCGAACAGTCGCCGCACGCGAATTATCGTTGGCTTACCTCTCTTCGCCGTCCGTACCGAAACTTCAGAATCGAGTCACGTTATGCAACTGCTTTCCCGACATCTTTCGCGTTGCTTTCTCGCAGGTCTCGTCGCTCTGCTGCCGATCGGTGGGCTGGTGCTCACAGTGGTGTATCTCGAAGCGACATTGGCCGGCTCGTGGCTGGCGAAGCAGCCCTGGTATTTTCCCGGCCTGGGATTGCTGGCGACGGCAGCCATCATCTACGCGATGGGGTTGACCGTCTCGACGTTTCTGGGCCGCTGGGCCTGGAACCGGCTCGACCTGCTCTTCGACAGCCTGCCGGCGCTGGGTCGGTTGTACCAGACTCTTAAACAGATCATCGGTTATGGAGAAGGGAAGGACGCCATCTTTCTGAGGGTCGTGCTGCTCAGAGGGTGCTCGCCCGATGGAGAAGAACTGGGTCTGGTGACGAACGAAACAATCGACGCCGCCGGACTTGGCAAGTTGATCGTATTCGTTCCCGGCGCCCCCAACCCGACGGCCGGTCGGCTGATCGTAATCGACCCGGCGCGGACGGTTCCCCTGTCGATGACCGTCAGCGACGCCCTGAAGACGCTGCTGTCTGTGGGAAAGACGCCGATGATGCGGGGAGGCACGGCGCGCGACGCGGTGCAATCAGGTTGACAGTGCGGTCGGGCCACCCGACCGGGCGGGTACTCAGTCACCAGCGGCGCGTCTGGCGGGCGTCGAACAGGCGGCGGAATGCGTCATCCACCTGAGGAAGCGAGCGGACTTCGTATTTCTGGTCCTGCATCGTGCCGCGGACGACGACCCCCACGAAGCCTTGCGTCGTGGCGTTCAACAGGTCGTGTACGAGCGGAATCGGGAGCGTTTTCTTGCCCATCCGCGATAAGAAACTCATGTCCACGGCGCCGTCG
>DASYAR010000660.1:0-10943 GCA_036501235.1 Planctomycetaceae bacterium | reverse complement strand
CCGAACGCCCATGCGAAGCGGAGCTTTGGCGACTCGGTCCCAAGCGGAGCTGGGGACCGAGTTGCGACAATTCTCGGCTCACACTTTCCATCGGCACCAAACGGGCATAAAATCCACGTCCATTGATGCGTTGGATGTTCGAGGCGCGGATCGCGCCAAATCGATGCTGAACCGGATCATTTTCACTGGTTGATTTTCACCTGGAGGAACTTATGAAGAATGTCGTGATGTCATTTACCGCCATGACTTTGCTGGCGATGGTAGGAGGAGTCGTGAATTCGGATGAAAAGAAGGACGACAAGAAAGTGCCCCCGGTCCTGAATTTCAAAATGAAGAAGATCGACGGCAAAGAGACCGATCTGTCGGCTTACAAGGGTAAAGTCGTGCTGATGGTGAACGTCGCCAGCCAGTGCGGCCTCACGCCTCAGTACACGGCCCTCGAAGGGCTGCATGAAAAATTTGCCGACAAGGGACTGGCCGTTCTCGGTTTCCCGGCGAACGAATTCGGATCTCAGGAACCAGGGACCGACCCGGAAATCGCCACCTTCTGCAAAGACAAATACAGTGTCAAGTTCGACATGTTTTCGAAAGTCGTCGTCAAGGGGGAGGGACAGTGCCCGCTCTACAAATACCTGACGTCGAAGGAAACCGATCCGCAGCACTCCGGCGAGATCACTTGGAACTTCGAAAAATTCCTGATCGGCCGGAACGGTGAAATTGTGGCGCGATTCGCGCCGCGCGTGAAGCCTGAATCGGAAGAAGTAGTCAAGGCGATCGAAGCCGAATTGGCGAAGAAGTAATACGATCGTTCACCCGGTGAAATGAAACGACCCGGTCCTGTCGCGAGACAGGATCGGGTCGTCGTCGTTCCCGTGGTGATAAAGTTTCGCGACGTTAGAAGACGTCGAGAATAAAATGGTGGCCCTTGTAGTAGGGGTGCGGGCTCGGATAGAAGTTGTGCCAATTCGCGTTGTACACCGGGATCTGGCGTTCCTGCGGATAGCGATAGTACAGATTGTCGTATTGCACCGGAGCGCTGTAGTTGTGCGGGTAGTAGACGTACGGGTAGTAGTAGAAGCGCCCCCAGTCGTACGGCTGACCGTTGCCTGCCGCCTGAGCCTGCGTGCTGCTGCCGACGAAGGCGGCGGTCAGAATGGAGACGAACAACAGTGCTCCCAGAATTGTTCTCCGGACCATGACGCGTTCCCCCTGAGTGAACCTGAAATCGGGTCGAGTATTGCCGCTGTGCGAGTCAGCGGGCGAGCGGGGTGCGGTCCCCCGGTCAAAGCAATCGCTACCTGAATATTCATCGGCGCAGGTGCAACCGTCACAACAGGAATATCTGGAAAGCTGGGAATAAACGATGCAATCGAATTCCCGCCAGATTCCGGCACGGCAACATTGAAATAGGCGCAACTCATTTGCTAATAGGGGTTTGTCGCGTCAAAATTGAAGCCATGAGTATCGAACCCCTGTTTACACCCGGCGCAGACCGGGCGATCCAACTGGCGGCGCAGCTGGCGCGGCAGGCAGGATCATCTGCGTCTCATCCAGTGCACTTGCTCTGGGCGTTGGTGCTCGATGAATCGCGCGGGGCCGAGATTCTGGCGGCACACGGTTTCACCAACGAGTCCTTGCTCAGACACCTGCCGCTGGAGACTGCCGGTCTCGAGAGTGAATCCGCTGCCGATGGACCGCCCGTTGACCCGAGTGACGATTTGCGTTCGGTACTGCTGGAGGCCCGCAGGCAGGCGGCATTGCTGGGGAGATTTGCCGAGGTGGGCAGTGAACATCTACTGTGTGGGCTGGCGGCGATTCCGTCGGAAGTGCAGCAACTGCTGGCAGCGCGCGGGCTGCCTTCGGAGATTGCTGCCGAGCGGTCGCGAGAACAATCTGGGGAATCTGTCGCTCCGTTGTCCACCGGAATCCAGTTGTCGCTCCCGGAGGTCTCAGCGACCGACGCCGTCGATACGTTGCGGATCATCGATGCGGCGGCCAATCGGGCCCGCGAGGGATTGCGCGTCATTGAGGATTACGTGCGCTTCACGCTCGACGATCGGCACTTGACGTCTCTGCTGAAGAACTGGCGGCATCGCCTGGCGGAAGCCTTGAGCGTCGTTGATTCGAATCAACTCGCCGCGTCGCGCGATACGCGGGCCGACGTGGGGACCAGCGTTCGCACGCGCCGCGAAGGAACCCGTAATTCCGTCTGGGACGTCGTCACCGCCAATCTGAAGCGGGTCGAAGAGGCGTCCCGCACGCTCGAAGAATTCGGCAAGATCCTTTCGTCAGACCTGGGAAGCCGCATCGAGGCGCTGCGCTACGAGCTGTATACCATCGAAAAGGCGATCGCCATCACGCACGCGTCGCGATCGCGATTCGAAGGGCGCGAGCTGTATGTTCTCGTAACGTCGGAACTGTGTCCGCATGGCTCGGGGCCGGTCATCCACGCGGCGCTTGCCGGCGGCGCGGGAATCATTCAAGTGCGCG
Source organism: Planctomycetaceae bacterium (assembly GCA_036501235.1). Lineage (GTDB taxonomy): Bacteria > Planctomycetota > Planctomycetia > Planctomycetales > Planctomycetaceae > JACQFH01. The sequence goes on along the minus strand of DASYAR010000660.1, from coordinate 8,453 downwards.
AGAAACGGATGACCGATCGCGAACTGACGACCTTTGGCAGGCTGGTGCGCGATTGGACGGCCCGCGCGGGCGCGCTGTACATCATGAACGACCGGCCCGATCTGGCGCTGCTCACCGACGCCGACGGTGTGCACGTCGGGCAGGACGAGCTGACGGTGCGCGAGGCGCGGCGAATCGTCGGGCCCTCCCGGCTGGTGGGGGTTTCGACCCACACCATTGAACAGGCCCGTCAAGCCGTTCTGGACGGAGCCGACTATATCGGCGTCGGCCCGGTGTTCTCGACGGCCACGAAAAACTTCCCGCAACTGGCGGGGCTCGAATTCGTGCGGCAGGTGGCGGATGAGATTTCACTGCCGGCATATGCCATCGGCGGCATTGGATTCTCGAACGTCGATCAGATCGTGTCTGCGGGAGGCCGTCGAATCGCCGTGAGCGGGGCCATTTGCGGCGCCGACGACCCAGCTCAGATGGCTCACGATTTACGTGAGAAGATCGCCCAAACCTCTTTCGCGTCTTAAGCGGCCGGTGCGTGGCGATGCTCGTCCGGAATGTCGGCGTGACTTGGGGAGTTCCGGCGTTCCGCCGTCCCTTTTCGGTGCGTCGCGAGCAACTTGCGCAGGGTCTCCCGCGTACTGAATTGGAATTGGAAACCCAGCTCTTGGCACAATCTCCGCGGTGCGACGATCCAGGGATGGCGGATGTAGAGATTCATGCCGGGGGGATACGGCAATAGGGGCAACCGCAGCCCCCAGCAGATCCGCGACGCCAGTTGCATCGCCCACAGCGGGATTTTGACTGTTCGACGGCCGGTTTCGCGAGCGACGTCGGTCAGGGAGATCCAATCGGCTGGTCCCATGTTGTACGGTCCACGGCCGTTGCCTTTCAAGATGCACCACGTGGCCGCGGCCACGTCGTCTTCATGCACGAACTGCTGGGGCACGTCGCAGCCGTCGGGCAGCACCACAAGGGGGTTTTGCAATAGCATCCGACTGAGGAAATTATTGACGTTCGGTCCGTAAATGATGCACGGCCGAACCCAACTGACGGCCATTTGCGGGTGCTGAACGGCAAACTCGCGAAGCAGCTCTTCCAGCACCACCTTTTCGCGGGCGTATTGAAAATCCGGATGCAGGCGCACGGGAGCCAGATCGTCGATCGGCAGCGGATTATCGGGCCACGGCCCAAAGGCCGTCGCGCTCGAGGCGACCAGCAATCGCGCGGGGCGCAGCTCGCGGACGGCCTCCAGCACATTGCGGCTGCCATTGATGTTGATGTCGTACGTTCGGCCCGTATCGTGCCGGGGATCGACGACAAATGCCAGATGCACCACCGTATCGGGTTGAAATTCGACCAGGGCCCGACGCAGCTCCGGACCGCGCACGTCGACCGCGGCAAACCGATGGGCGGCCAGGCCGGGTGACGATCCCAGATCAAGCCCCAGGACTTCAATGCCCGGGTCCGTTTCCCGAATGTGACGGATCAATCGACGGCCGTAATACCCCGAGCTTCCCGTAATTGCAATCCGTCGCACGGCGCACCTTTTCTTTTACGACGCGGCTCGCAAGGCCGTTTCACAGGCGGACCGCCGGCGGATGCGATCGGCAAATAGATCGGCGATCTGCTCGGCTTCCAGACGCGTGTAACAGCGCGGATCGCATTGCATGTTGACGAGCAGGGAACCCGCATAGATCCCGAGCGACACGGCGATTCGCGTTTTATGCCGAATCGCGGCAGCCCCCAGCAGCGCTTCGAGCCGGACATTGCCGGCGACGCATTTGCCCTGCTTGAGGGGGAACCGGGCGCGGAACTGCCGCCGGACGTCGCCCACGTTCGCCAGAATCGCCGTCGCCTGGCATATGGGGGCCCGCACCAGGCCCGTCACGAGACCGGGAACTCGCCACACGAATTGCAGCAAATGCGTGAACATGAATCGATCGTCGCCACCCACCACCGCTTCTGTTTCGCGGTGAATCGATTGCAGCAATTCGTCTTCGTGATCGACGTCCGCCGCTCGGCGAGTGAGCGACAGAAGGCTGAGAATGTTCGTGGCAGGAATGGCGTCGTGCCGCGGTGCGCGCAGGCTGAGTGGAATGATCAGACGGTGCCAGGCTCGAGGACGGTCGCGGCCGCACTGTTTATTCCAATCGCGGATCGTGCCGAACATCTCCAGTACGAGCAGGTCGTTCACCGTGACCATCTGCTTGGCCGCCCGGTCCTTGAGACCGATGTAGACTTCGCGCGGGAACGTGCGGGTGAAAAAAGCCGGGAACGGCGAGCCGTCCGGCGGCAAAGTCCGCGGCGCCTGCGGCGCAGCCAGAGGTGACGGCGCACGCCATGCCATCCCGGACAGCCGACGGACAATCCGTCCGAAATAACCGCGCCGGGGCCCTTCTCCTGATTCCCACAAGCCGCCACGATCTTTCAGCAGGTTCGGCGAGAGCACGTCCAGCTCCGGCGCTTCGTCCCCCGGATTGGCTGTCAATTGGCCATAGACGGCCAGGACGTCCCCGATGAAGTGCATGCCGCCGATGCCGTCGGTTGCCGCGTGGTGGAATTGAAAGGTGACGCGCGTCCGGGGAGTACCGCGGCAGACACGGATCCGCAGCCCGGTTCCGTGCATGACGTCGATTCGTTCCGCCGCGGGAGATTCCAATGGGCCGCCCGTTTCGTCCCAGGCGATTGGCAAATCGGGATCGGGCTGCGCCGCCCAGCACAAGCCGTGTCCAGGCACCTTGATGACCCGGCGGCACAACAGGGGATGCCGCTCGAGTGCCGCGCCGACAGCACTTTCGAAGGCTTTGTTGTCGAGAGCGCCCGAGAGGTCGATACCGATGACGAAGACCATCGGATATTCAGGTGGATCGTCCGCCAGCATGTAGCGTTCAAACGCGACCAGCGGCAAGGGGAACAAATCCGGCGCAGGGCCACGAACATCCGCGTGGGACGAGAGTGTCGTTTCTTGCCGAAATAACGGCAATTTCGGGTGTGGCATGATGGCAGGATCGCGAATCAATCTGATTGTAACCCCATTCTGTCGCCTGTTGAACCTTTAGCGCGTACAGGTTATTTCGGAGCGTCCGACTCATTCGGTTCAATCGACTATGCGTCAGATTTCATGAATTCCGATAAAATCGGTGATTCGGTCGGGCAGACCGCCCGGCGGTTACAAATTCGTAACGAATCGCAAACTGGTGGTCTGCACGAAAATGCAGAAATTGACTCTGGTCGCGAATGCTGACATACTTCTGATCTGGGCTTCGGTGCAGATAATTCTGGAACGGCGCTTTCGACGCCCGAGTATTCGTTATGCGATTCGTTCAACCGGCATTCAAGACGCTCGTCACGATCGGCATCTTTGGTGTCGTGCTGCTCATTCCCCTCAAAGTGGTGCCGATGGTGCACCAATGGCTCGAAGACCGCGAAGCCGCGGGGAAAATGCATGCGGCCGAGGTTTATGCCGAGAAGATGCATGAATTGGTCTCTGACGAGGCCGACACGCTGGTTGTTGAGCCCGACGTTTTCAAGTCGCTCAGCATCACTCTTTCCAACGTCCAACCGGCCGTCGCGCCAGAGCCGCTCAAGCTCGATGGTCAGTTGTACCTGCTGTCGAACAGCATGGTGCACGTCCATTCGCGATTCCCCGGAGACGTCGTCGAAGTGGGGGATTATGAAGACCCGAACCTGGCCCGGCTGCGGGCGGCCAACGGCAATCGGTCTGGCGACGATGCTGCGGAAACCGGGGGCCCGCAGGCAACCGATCCAGGGACTGAAACTCCGTCTCGACCTGAGAATTATAAACGGCATTTGGAATTTGGAGACTTTGTCCGGGAAGGCCAGTTGCTGGCCGTCGTCTGGAGCAAAGAACTCGGAGAGAAGAAGAGCGAACTGGTCGAAGCCGTCGCGCGGCTGCGGATCGACGAAGAGCGGCTCCGGGTGCTGGAAGAAGGGGAACGCAAAGGGGCCGTGCCGCACGACAAAGTCCGTGAGCAGCAAAAACTGGTAGAGGGAGATGCCGTCAACGTCGATACGGCCGAGCGCACACTGCACTCGTGGCGTGTCTCTGACGACGAGATCGAGTCCGTGCGCGCCGAAGCCGAGCGAATTCGCCACCGCAATCTGGCTCGGGCCGTCCGATTGAACGATAACTGGGCCCGCGTCGAAGTGCGCGCGGTCGTGTCGGGCACGATTGTCGAAAAGAACGTGGCGGTCGGCGATTACGTCAACAACGATCTCGACCTGTTCAAGATCGCCGATCTGTCGCGGATGAATGTTCTGGCAAACGCCTACGAAGAAGACCTGCCGGCGCTCGAGGGCATTCCCCCTGCCCAACGCAACTGGAAAATCCGCCTGAAGGCTGATCCCAAAGAGGAAATGGCCGGGAGCTTCGACCGGATCGGGCCCATCATCGATCCCACGCAGCACACGGCGCTGGTCATGGGGTGGGTGGTCAACCCGCGCGGCCGGTTACGATCCGGCCAGTTCATCACGGCGTACATCAAACTGCCCACGCAGCCGGATGAAGTTTCGATTCCCGTATCGGCCCTCGTCGATCAGGAAGGCAAGACTTACGTCTTCTCGCAGTCTAAGAAAGACCCGCGGCGATTCCAGCGTCGCCGCGTGTTCCCGGTGCGGCGCAACGATCAAGTCGTTTCGCTGTCGCGCGCTCCGCGAACGGGGTCGATCGACGAGGTCTCCGAGCCGCTGTCGGTCGGCGACGTCGTGGTTACGACGGGCGGCCTGCAACTGGCTGCCGAACTGACGTACCTGCAGTCGCAGGCGCATATCGCAGGCCAGGGCGAGCCGCGGTGACGCATGGTCGGAAAACTTCTCGATTGGGCGATGCACAGCCGTGCCGTCGTGATCCTCCTGACGCTCAGCCTGGCGTATGTGGGGGGCTATGCTTTTGTGCACGTGAACGTCGAAGCCTATCCCGACCCCGCGCCCGCCATCATCGAGATCGTGGCGCAGTATCCGGGCGCCTCGGCCGAAGAGGTCGAACGACAGGTCACGATTCCCCTCGAGGTCGCGCTCGCCGGAATGCCGGGCCTGAAGTACACCCGCACCAAGTCGATGTTCGGCCTGTCGCACGTGCGAAACCAGTTCGAGTACGGCGTCGATTACATCGCCGCGCGGCAGGAAGTGCTTAACCGACTGGACATGTCCGACCTGCCCGCGACGGTCAAACCAACGCTGTCGCCCGCCTCCCCCATTGGTGAAATCTTCCGATATACGCTTAACAGCCCCAAGGACCCGCTGGGGAAAGAGATCTACACGGCCAATGACCTGAAGTCCTTGCAGGACTGGACGCTGCAACGGCGTTTTCTGCGGATTCCTGGTGTGGCGGGGGTCGTCAGTTGTGGGGGCACCGTCAAGCGGTACGAGATTCAACCCGATCCGCAGCGTCTGAAAGAATACGGCATCACGCTGCAGCAGCTCGAAGACGCGGTAAAGGCCAGCAATGCCAACGCCGGCGGGAATTTCATCGTGCAGGGGGGGAGCGTGCAAGTCGTGCGCGTGATTGGCCTCATCGGCGGGGGCGAAGACCCGCTGGCCAAGGCGATGAATCTGCCCGATGCCCAATCGGCGGCCGCCTACATGCGTGCCGAAGAACGCCGCCGCATTCGTCAGATGCGACAGATCGTCATCACGGCCACGAATAATATCCCGATTCGCGTTGAGCACGTCGTCAAAGGGGGGCCGGTTCGTCCCGAGGAAGACGACCTGACCGAAGGGGTGATCGTGGGGCACCACACGCGCCAGGGCCGAATCGGCATCAACCGTCCGCTGATCGATCGCGAGGGCAACGAAATCATCGACCAGCATGGCAATCGGATCATGCTCGACGAAGACGACAAGGTGCAGGGAATCATCCTGCTTCGCAAAGGTGAGAAATCGATCCCCATCCTGCAAGCCGTGCATGAGAAAATCGAAGAATTCAACCACCAGCCGGGGCGAATGCTGCCCGGCGTTTTCCTCGAGCCCTACTACAACCGGTCGACCCTGATCGACGTAACGACCGAAACGGTCCGCGAGAACCTGCTGGTCGGGGTCATCCTGGTGACGCTCATCCTGCTGATGTTTCTGGGGAACGTCCGCACGGCGCTGATCGTCGCGATCAACATTCCGCTGGCGCTGCTGTTCGCATTCGCCATGCTGTACCTGCGGGGCAAATCGGCCAATTTGCTGTCGATCGGCGCCGTCGACTTCGGGATCATCGTCGATTCATCGGTGATCATGGTCGAGAACATCTTCCGCCGGCTAACGAGCGGCGAAGCGGTCGAGCTGCATCTGCGCGACAGGGTGCTCCGCGCCGCGAAAGAAGTCGAGCGCAGCCTGTTTTATTCCACACTGATCATGGTTTGCGCCTTGCTCCCCCTGTTCACGATGCAGGGGCCGGAAGGGCAGATCTTCGGCCCCATGGCCGACACGTATGCCTTTGCCCTGGCCGGGGCGCTGCTGTTGGCGTTCACGATCTCCCCCGTGCTGTGCGGATTGCTGTTCGGCAATCTGAAAGCCAGCGGTGATAATTTCATCGTCCGCGGAATCAAGGCCGTCTATATCAGCCAATTAAGGATCCTGCTCGAATACCGTTGGGCGACCCTGGGGGCCTTCTTGATCCTGGTCGTCAGCACGGCGGCCATCGCCCCCTACATGGGGCGCGAATTCATGCCTGAGCTCGAAGAAGGCAATCTCGTGATTCGCGGAACGTTTCCCGTCAACATCTCGCTCGACGAGGTGGCTCGCAACGCTCGCTATGTACGCAAATTCCTGGGAGAAAACCCGGAGGTCAAGCTCGTGGCCTCGCAGATTGGCCGCCCCGACGACGGCACCGATCCAACCGGATTCTACGAGGCGCAGTTCTTCGTCCCGTTGCAGCCCCGCTCGAAATGGCCGATCGCCCCCGGTCGTAAGACGCCGCGCGAAAAATACGAGTTGATCGAAGCGCTCGACGACAACCTGTCGCGTCAAGTGCTGGGTGTGAACTGGGACTTTTCGCAGATCATCCGCGACAACGTGATGGAGTCGCTCTCGGGGGTCAAGGGTGAGAACTCGGTGAAGATCATCGGCCCCGATCTCGACAAGCTCGAAACGCTGGCGGTCGAATTCCGCAATACACTGTCGTCGATCGCCGGGATCTCGGATCCCGGAATTTTCCGCATCAAGGGGCAATCGAACCTGACGTTTCCGATCGATCGTGAGAAGTGCGCCCTGTGGGGCGTGAACGTCGCCGACGTCGAAGAGGTGATCGAGACCGCGGTCGGGGGTTCTCAGTTCTCTGAGATGCTGGAAGGAGAACGCCGCTTCGACATCGCCTTGCGCTGGCCCGAGGAACTTCGCAAAAGCGCCGACGACATCCTCGATATTCCTGTCGACGTCGTGAAGAATACGGTGACCGAAGGAACGGTGTCGGGCCGCGCCGCCACCCCTCTCACCGGGGCCTCGACGGGACTATCTCCCCTGGGGACGAGCTTGCCGATGCCTTCGCTCACCGGCAGCACGTTCAACGGTGCCGCCAACAATCTCAGCAGGGTGCCGCGCCGCCGGTTGGGAGACCTCGTCACCCCACTCAATGACGCGGGCGCGCACGATCCGGAGGGGCAATACGTCAAGCCTGGAGCCGCTACGATCAGCCGCGAAGAAGGGCGGCGGCTGATCGCCGTCAAATTCGGCGTCCGCGGACGCGATCTGGCCAGCACCGTCGCCGAGGCCCAGGAGAAGACCAAACCGCTCCTGAAGACGCCGTATTCAAGCGCCTGGAGCGGCGAATTTCAGCAGATGCAGGAAGCCGAACGCCGGATGCTGGTCGTCGTCTCGCTGGCGATGGTGCTGATCGTCATTATGCTGTACCTGGCGTTCTATTCGCTGCTCGACGCATGCCTCGTGCTGGCGAACGTCGTCGCCATGTCGCTGGGAGGATTGTGGACGCTGCTCCTGGCGGGATTGCACTTCAATGTTTCGGCGGCTGTCGGTTTCATCTCCATCCTCGGGGTCGCCGTCATGGAGGGGATGATTCTCGTTTCATCGTTCAACTCGCTGCGCGCCGTGCGCGTTCCCGTGTTCGAAGCCATTCTCAAGGGGACCGAGCGGCGAATTCGGCCGGTGACGATGACGGCCCTCACGGCGATCCTGGGCCTCTTGCCGGCGGCGTTTTCGGACAAGATCGGTTCCGAGTCGCAGCGTCCGCTGGCCATCGTCGTCGTCGGCGGGATGATCGGTACGCTGCTGTTCTTCAATCTCGTTCCCGTGCTCTACAGCTTCTACGGCCACCGCGAGCCAAACGAGCGCGCCGGCGACATGGCGCATTAGCGCCGGTTGAAAAAGGGGACTGTCCCAATATCGTTCGGCTCAAAAGTTGCTGTAGCCGCGCCGCTGCATGTCTCAGGAATTTATCCGCATCCGGCACGCAATTTGCGCATCGCTCGAACAGATCATAGGAATCTGTCAACCTGGCA